>DAOVGF010000025.1 GCA_030672545.1 Candidatus Aerophobota bacterium | reverse complement strand
CTCGCCGCTGAAGCATTCCAGCAATTCTCCGCATCTGCTGTAGATTTCTGTTTTTGAGAGAAAGATTTTTCTTGTGAATTAAACCAAGAGCCAGGTCAAACTCATCAACTTCAGAAAAGGCTTCTCTGAGAACCTGCTTAATTATTTCTTCTTCCACGCCCTTTTTTTTCAATTCAGCAAAAATTCTCAAACTGCTGTATTTCCTCTTAAGCCGGCTGATAGCCCAGTTTTGGGCAAATCTCCGGTCATTTAAAAGATTACTGTTCTCCAGACGGGTAAGAACAGTTTTGATAATTTCCTGGTCGTATCCCTTTTCCTTTAACTTATTTCCAATTTCGCATCGGCTCCGTTCTCTATAGGTCAAAAGTCTCAGAGCATGGTCTCGAGCTTTTTCCCAGGTGTACATATTTTTCATCTTTTTCAGAAAAATAGGAAGGAATATAACTTATTTAGTCAGCATTGACAAGAATGATCAGGATAACAAATATGGAGGCAGTTATCCCGATAGCATAGTAAGACTGAGGAGCCCAGTAATTACCCCTGAGGCCAAATTCCATAGTCAAGAGTAGACCAAATTCGTCCATCACCAGCCCCAACCCTCCCCCAAAAAGGATACCGGCAATCCCCCTAAAAAGACGCTTATATAGATTTTTGTAATGGATGAGAGCTAACCAGTTCGAAATTATAAGTAACATAATTCCATAATAAAAGTGATGGATGTGGTAACCTTTTATGTAGAAATATCCAAAAATTCCCCTCCCCCGCTCTACATCAAGGACAATCAGACGAGAAAGAATAACTGCTACAGAAAAAGCAATAAATGACCAGAAAAGAGTTTCTCTTCCCTTCTCTAGTATTCTCTTAGTATAGAAATGAGTTTCTAAGTTCACTTAATTCTCATAATTTCATAAGAGACTTTTGAATTTATTTGGGTCTCTTGCCCTCTGTAAAGCTGTCTCCATACTAATTAATCTTCTTTGTACCAAATTTTGCAGAGCTTGGTCCATTGTTTGCATACCATATTGAGATCCGGTTTGCATAGAGGTAAATATTTGATGCGTTTTCCCCGTACGAATTAAATTGGCCACCGCCGGCGTACTAATGAGTATTTCGACAGCGGGAACCCGGCCGTGTTTATCTTCCCGAGGTAGAAGGGCTTGAGTAACCACCCCTATTAGCGAACTGGCCAGTTGCATTCTTACCTGAGATTGTTGGTAGGAGGGAAAAACATCAGTAATTCTATCGATGGCCCCGGCCGCATCCGGCGTGTGGAGAGTAGCCATTACCAGATGCCCGGTCTCAGCCGCCGTAATTGCTGTCGATATGGTCTCCAGATCTCGCATTTCGGCAATTAAGATGACATCGGGATCCTGGCGTAAGGCATATTTCAGTGAGGCAGCAAAAGACAGGGTATCTCCACCCACTTCCCTCTGTTCTACCACGCTTTTTTGGTGAGAATGTAGGTACTCAATAGGATCCTCTATTATTATGATGTGAAGTGATTTTTTCCTGTTTATAATATCCACCAAACAAGCAAGAGTGGTGGATTTCCCACACCCGGTAGGACCGGTTACCAAGAGTAAGCCATCATTTTTCAGAGCCAATTGGCCCAGGATGGAAGGAAGACTCAGCTGAGCAAGAGAGGGAACTTTGTCGGGAATCATTCTGATAGAAGTAGCCACCGAAGACCTTTGATAATGCGCGTTAACTCGAAAACGTCCCACTCCATCTATCCCATAAGAGAAGTCCAGTTCCCGAGTTTTCTCAAACTCTTCTCTCTGTTCGGCCGTCATTAAAGAATAAACCAGATTTCTCGTCTCCTTTCCGGTGAGAACATCATCATTTTTGGCCGACTGCAGTTTTCCATCAATACGATACACCGGGGCAACTCCAGCCACTATGTGTAAATCGGAAGCCTTCTTTTCTCCCATCTGGCCCAACAAGAATTTCATATCCATTTTATCTTTCCTCTAACAATCTCGTCACGCTTCGCGGATTGCTTCGGGATTTCATCCCTCGCAATGACACGAAGTTCGCTGAGTATTTACAGAAGAAATGAGACCATCTCATTATAATATTACCTATCCGGAAGTCAAATGACCAGCCTTAGTTCTCCAACAATTTCCGTGCTATCCTTCTCCTGGGTATTTTCCCCGTAGCGATACAGGTAATAATTTTATCTCAGTTGCACAGCTTAAAAGCTGCGACTACCTTGGCTCAAGATTGCTGCTCGAAATTTTCGGGAAACCGAAGGACTAAGATCCGTCACTTTACTTAGAGGAGACTGAGAACCCGTTGATGGAGAATGGTAGCCGTTCCCTCATTTTTGGCCTCAGAAATAATTCGCAGTACCGGCTCGGTTCGTGAAAGTCTCAGATGAACCCAGCCTTTCGGGAAAATAATCTTGATACCGTCAATAAGATCAAACTCATAGTCCGCAAATTCTTCTTGCAACTTTTTTCTGATGTCTGAAAAAGATTGCTTCAGAGATAATTTCTCCTTAATGGTCCAACGAGGGGGTAACCTTGAGGCTAACTGGGAGACAGATTTGTTTTCCTCAGTTAAATACTCTAAAATAAGAGCTATGGCAGCTATTCCATCTCGGCCATAATGAATTTCTGGAATAATCACTCCTCCATTTCCTTCTCCTCCTACTACGGCTCCTTCCTCCCTCATGCAACGAGAGACATAAACATCACCAACTTTGGTCCGCTTAACCGGACAAGCGAACCGGGCGGCCACCTCTTCAAGAGCATTAGTAGTGCAAACGTTGGTTACTATCAGGCCCCTCCTTTTCCTCAGGGTGGCCTCAGCGGCTAAGAGAAGAGTATAATCCTCCGGCAAAATTTCTCCCGTTTCTGAAACAATTACCAATCGGTCAGCATCAGCATCATGGGCAAAACCAACATCTGCACCACAAAGTTTCACTGTCTCGGCTAGTTCTGTCAGATTAGCCGCAATTGGCTCAGGTGGATGAGGAAAAAATCCATTGGGAGTGCAGTTAATTTCTACAACTTCACAATTAAGCTGACGCAAAAGCAGTGGGCTAACCAAAGATCCAGCTCCGTTGCAGGCATCAATAACCACCTTGAATTTACGCCGGGCGATTTCCTGATAAGCAAAAGTATCAAGAATTTTTTTCAGATGACGAGATATAGCTGAAGCATCCTTTTGAACAGTCTTTATATCCCTCCAAGTCTGCCTTTTTATCACGTTTTTATCATAAAGGGAAATTAGCTTCTCTATTTGATCAGGATACAAAAAAAGACCGTCACTTCGAATAAATTTTAAGGCATTCCATTCCGCCGGGTTATGACTTCCACTAATCATTATCCCCCCATCAACCTGAAGTTCCTCTATCATAAACTGTAAAGTAGGAGTGGGACATATCTCCACATCAATCACCTGACAACCTGTAGAGAGAAGTCCGGCCAAGACGGCATGTTTAAACATTTCCCGGGAAGTCCTGGTATCTGAACCCACCGCCACCGTGCCTCCTCCGGACCAATAACCGAAGGAAGCGGCAAACCTTACCACCACTTCAGGAGTTAACCCTTGGCCCACTATTCCTCTGACCCCCGAGGGACTGATCATTAAAGCTGTCATTTTCCTAAGCCACCTATGATGGACTACTATTCCCAGAGGTAAGTCTATTCCAGGCTACCTTAGCGGCCATCTTTTCCGCCTTTTTCTTGCTGGGACCCCACCCTTTTCCCAGAATCCGATCTCTCACCTGAACATTTACCTGGAATTTCTTATTGTGTTCGGGACCCAATTGTCGAACCACCCGGTATCGGGGGAGAATATTATACATCAATTGGGTATATTCCTGAAGGAGAGATTTGAAATCCTCCATCCCCTCAGGATACCCTTTAATAAACCACTTCCATAAAAAACTTCTAGCCCCTTGAAGACCCTGATCCAGATATATAGCTCCCAATAAAGCCTCGCAGGTATCTGCTAAAACTGCATCCTGGCTCCGTATTTCCTCTTGGTCCTGACTAACCTGGAGGTACCGCCCCAGTTCAATTTCTCGAGCCCGAGCGGCCAGATATTCCTCAGAAACGAATCGGGCCCTCATTTTTGTCAGATCTCCTTCGCCCAAATCCGGGTATTGACGGAATATTTGCTCGGAGACTACCAGCTCTAAAACAGCATCACCAAGAAATTCCAGTCTCTCGTTATCAGTGAAGGTTTTTGATGAAAAGCTCTTGGCATAGGAACTGTGGGTGAGAGCCTGGTTAAGGATTTCCAGATGGTGAAACTTAATTCCCAGATCTTTTTGTAGTTTTTTTAATGTTTGGTTACGGTTTTCTGTTAGCTTCATTGATATGATTAAAAAACTTATATGAGGTATCACTCCAGAAATTTTCTTACTATCAAGACGGCGTTGTGTCCCCCAAAACCCATAGAATTGGAAAGAATTACTTCAACTTTTTTTTCCCGAGCTTGGTTAGGAACATAGTCCAGATCACATTCGGGATCAAATGTCTCATAATTAATAGTCGGAGGTATAAGGCCTCGGTTAAGAGCCAGAACACAAGAAATTAACTCCACTCCCCCGGTTGCTCCCAAAAGGTGGCCGGTCATTGATTTAGTTGAGCTCACCGGAATCTGATAGGCCTTGTTTTTAAAGAGTTCCTTTATCGCCTTAGTTTCAACTTTATCATTGAGAGAAGTGGAAGTTCCGTGGGCATTTATATAGTTTATTTTTTCCGTATTTATCCCGGCGTCTTTTAAGGCTTGCTCCATGGCCATTTTAAGTCCCGACCCATTTTCCCTCGGCTGGGTAACGTGGTAAGCATCTCCGGTCATTCCAAAACCCACGATTTCAGCCCAAATGTTGGCTCCCCTTTTTTTGGCTCTCTCCAGCTCTTCCAGTACCACAATCCCGGCACCTTCTCCTATAACAAACCCATCTCGTTCTCGATCAAAAGGACGAGATGCTTTTTCGGGCTGATCATTCCTGGTAGAAAGAGCGCGCATGGAGCAAAATCCGGCCAATCCCAGAGGCGTGATGGCTGCTTCAGTTCCACCCGTGACCATGACATCGGCCTGGTTTCTCTGAATAATTTTAAAGGCTTCCCCGATAGAGTGATTTCCCGTAGCGCAAGCAGTTGAAATGGAAAGATTCGGACCATAAAATCCGTAGCGAATAGCAATCTGAGCAGAGGTAATATCCGTTATTAACATAGGAATAAGGAAGGGACTAACCCGTTTGGGACCTTTCCGGAGCAAGTTAGTTTCTTCTCTTTCGATGGTGGTCAGACCGCCTACACCTGAGCCAACCAGAACACCTATTATGGAGGGAGTCTCGCTATCAACATTTAGTCCGGCTCCCTTAATTGCCTCATCAGCGGCCACTATCCCTAACTGAGTAAATCTATCCATCCTCCTGGCTTCTTTGGATGAGAGACATCTACTATAACTAAAGTCTTTCACCTCACCAGCCATTTGAGAACGATAAGAGGAGGGATCGAATAAACTTATCCTTTTTACGCCATTTACACCGGAGAAAATAGACTCTTCAAATTTAGGAACACCGATACCAATAGGAGAAACTACACCCATTCCGGTCACTACTACCCGCCTCATTCTCCCGACCTCCCTCCAGAGTTTTCTGATCTATTTATCACCTTTGATTGATTTTTATTTTTCTAAATGATCCTCGATGTAATCCACTACTTTTTGCAAGGTGGTTAGTTTCTCAGCTTCCTCATCTGATATATCTATGTTAAATTCTTCTTCCAGGGCCATAATTAACTCTACTGTATCAAGGGAATCTGCTCCCAAATCTTCCACAAACTTGGCTTCCGCAGTAATCTGAGACTCATCTACCCCTAATTGTTCATTGGTAATTTCCTTAACTTTTTTCTGAATTTCGTCTTTGGTCATTATCTGTTCTCCTTAGTTTTTTCCTTACTTTTTAAAATTCTTTAATTAGATTCACATTTTTATCAAAACTACATTCCCATTCCTCCATCTATTTTTATCACCTCTCCAGTAATATATCCAGCTCTATCAGAAACTAAAAAAGAAACCAAATTAGCTACTTCCTCGGTCTTACCCGCTCTTCCCAGGGGAATTTGGGAAATAAAAAATCGTCGTTTCTCCGGCTTCAACCGTTCGGTCATAGGAGTATCTATGAATCCAGGTGCTACCGCATTAACAGTAATTCCTCGCCTGGCGAACTCTCTGGCTGCACTTTTAGTAAGAGCAACAATACCGGCCTTGGAAGCTGCGTAATTAGCCTGACCGGCATTGCCTCTTAACCCTATAATCGAGGAAATATTAACAATTCGCCCGTAACGTTGGCGAAGCATATACTTGGAAACGGCCTTCAAGCAGTTAAACGTCCCCTTGAGATTTATCCTGATTACCTGATCCCAATCTTCCTCTCTCATTCTGAGAATCAGCCTATCATGGGTAATACCGGCATTGTTGACTAATATATCAACCACCTTAAATTTGTCAATCACTATTTTCACTGCTTGCTCAACTTCCTGGTAAGAACCAACATCAACCTTAAGCAAGAGACCCTGGCCTCCTTGACTGATTATCAGATCAATTAGTTTTTGGCCGGCTTCCTCGGACACGTCAAAAATAACTATCCGGAGATTTTGTTTGCTCAACTCCAGGCAAATCTCCCTACCAATACCTCGAGCGCCCCCGGTTACAATGGCCAACTTGCCATTCTTATTCATTTTCCTTCTCCTAAAAACTTTATTACCTCTTGCATATCCTCTGGAAGAGGGGTTTCAAACTGCATCCACTCTTTCCTTAGAGGATGGTAAAAGCCCAGGGTCTTGGCGTGAAGATAAACCCTTTTTGTTTTTGCGGGAAATTTCTCTTTTTTCCCACCGTAAACCCGATCCCCCACCACCGGACAACCTATAAAGCGAAGGTGTATCCGAATCTGATGAGTCCTACCGGTGAGAGGATGAAGCTCCAGAAGACTCCATTTCCCGGCCCAGGTATTTACCACTTTGAAATGAGTAATGGATTCACGCCCGGTTTGAGTCAAAATCATTTTGTTTCCCGCTCGAGGACTTCGGGCAATCTTAGCCTCTATAATTCCCTCATTTTGCCGGGGTATTCCCCTTGCCAGGGCAAGATATGTTTTCCTCACCTCTCTTTTTCTGAACTGGGCACTTAAAGCAAGATGAATCAGATCGTTCTTGGCCACTACCATAACCCCCGAAGTACCTCTATCCAGTCGATGAACAATTCCCTGTCTTAGAGGCCCGGAGACCTGGGAAAGATGCGGGGAGTAATGAATTAATGCGTTAACTAATGTTCCTTTCTGTCCTAACCGAATCGGATGAACAATCATTCCCGCCGGTTTATTCAAAACTAAAAGAGAGTCATCTTCCCAGATAATCTGCAGAGGAATAGGCTCAGCTTCTAATATCTCAGGAGAAGCTGGGGGAATTTCTATTCTAATCAAATCTATCCGTTTTAAACGATACGAGGGCCTTACCTTTTCCTCGCTTACAGTAATATCTCCCTGCTGCACCAGAGTTTGAATGAAAGAGCGAGAAAGAAAATTCAGCTTATTTTTAACAAAAAGATCTAATCTCTCCCCTTCCGCAAAGCCTCCCTTAAATAGATAATTTCTTCTCATTTCATCTCACCCTTAGGGAGAATTTTTTCCTTCTTTCTTTTCCTCAGGTATAAAACATTCAAAGAAAAGATACCCAGACCCAGACTAATGAATTGAGGCTCGGTCATATTGAGAAAAATGCCAGGATAGTCAGCTCTAAGAAATTCAATGAGAAAACGATGAAGAGCATATAGGACTAAAAATAAAAAAAAGATTTGACCGGTCCTATTTATCTTTTTCCCCAATTTTCTCAAGACCAGAAAAATAATGAAAAGATCTAATGAAGAGATTAGTTGAGTGGGGATTAATCTTTCACCCGGGAAAGAATCGCCCGCTGGGGAACCGGGAGGAAAAACAAAACCAATGCGGCTGGGCCATCCATAACAACAACCATTGAGAAAACAGCCAATTCTTCCGATAGCAAGGCCCAGACTAAGAGAAGGAGCAGCCAGGTCGGCAATCTCAAAAAAAGAAAGGCCAAATTGATGAGTAAGATAGAGACCTACTATTAGGGCAAAAACTAAGCCTCCATAAAAAACAAGTCCTCCTCGCCACACTTTGACCGACTCCAGAGGATAGTGAAAAAAATACTCACTATAATGAATCACATAAAATACTCTGGCCCCAGCAAGACCACTTACTAACACCCAGAAGGATAAAGAGACAATCTCTGCCTCAGGTAATTTCCTTTTTCGAGCTAGATGAAGAAAATAAAGTATAGAAATTAGGAAAGCTAAAGAGACAAAGGCACCGTAACTGTAAATTTTCAAAAAACCAATTTTGAGAAGAATACGATACATAGTTCTTCACCGCTTAGGTGAAAATTTCAAAATTTCCCATAAGATAATCGCCCCTCCCACCACTATGAGCACATCTGCTATATTAAACACCGGCCATATTTTAAAGTCAAAAAAATCGATAACTCCATTTTGCCAGATACGATCAAAAAGATTTCCGGTCAAACCTCCAATTATCAAACCTACTGCCCCGGAACCCTTTTTATTGACAAAAAATAGCTTTCTCCAGAGCCAAAAGAGAAAAAGGATAACCATAAAATGAACAAAGATAATCAAATGGAAATTGACCAATAAGAGACCAAAAAAAATATTCCTGTTTACCAGATAGGTTAGAGAGAAAAAATGAGGGATAATACAGATAGATTCGTTTCGGTCAAGGAATGACCGGACCCAGAATTTACTGGACTGGTCAGCAAAAAAACTAAGGCTGAATATCAGGAAAAAACGCATAAGGAATCTACTACCCCCCAACACCTTTCACACAAAGTGGGATATTTCTTGTTTTCCCCCACCCGAGGGCTGTAATTCCAGCACCGTAGGCACTTTCCCCCCTCGGCTTTTTTGACTCTCACTATCAGATCTTCTGCTTCCTTTAGCTCAATTTGAGAAACAATAAGAACTTCTTTTAATTCATCACCCAGACTGGCCAAAAGAGACAAGAGATGAGAAGGAGCCTCAATGACTACCTTGGCTTCCAGCGAAGAGGCGACAACCTTGGACTGTCTTTTTTCTTCCAGAACTTTCAAAACTTCCTCACGGACCTTTAAGATCTCTTCCCATTTTTTTTCCAGTTCCTCATCTATTAGGTCCTCGTCAACCTCAGGCCAGGAAGATAAGAATATACTATCTCTTAAACTAATATGATGATCTGACATCAACTCCGGATTATTTTTCCTTATACTCAACCAGACTTCCTCCGAGGTAAATGAAAGAACCGGTGCAGTTAGATGAATCAGGGTCATAAGCAAATGATAAAGTGCCGTTTGGGCAGAACGTCGCTCCCCGGAATTTCGGGAAAAAGTATAGAGTCTATCCTTAAGTACATCAAAAAAGAAAGCACTTAAGCGGGTACTGGTAAAATGATGAATCAAGTGAAAAGCTTCATAGAACCGAAAAGATTCATAATGAGCGGTAACTTTTTTTATCAGAGATTGAAGTTGAGAAAGAACGCAACGATCAATCTCTCTCATTTCTTCAGACTTAACGGCATTTTCCGGAAAACAAAAGTCGTGTAAATTACCCAGTAAAAATCTATAGGAGTTCCTAATCCGCCGGTAAATATCTATAGTTTGTCCAATAATCTCTTGAGAAACCCTGATATCCTGAGTATAATCTTCCAGACAAACCCATAGTCTCAATATTTCTGCTCCCCAACGGTCGATAATTTTGGCCGGATCTACCACATTGCCCAGCGACTTAGACATTTTCTTTCCCTGAGCGTCTACCACAAATCCGTGGGTAAAAACCTTTTTAAAGGGTGGTCTTTCCCCAAGGGCCACCGCGGTAAGCAGAGAAGTCTGGAACCATCCTCGATGTTGATCAGATCCCTCTATGTACATATCGGCCGGGTCTCGGAGACTTTCTTCCCGAGCTAATACACTTCGGTGGGAAATACCCGATTCAAACCAAACATCGATAATATCCTCTTCCTTTTCAAACTGCTTCTTTCCGCACTCAGGACAAGAAAATCCGGGAGGGATAAGGGCTTCAACCTTTTCTTCAAACCAAACATCGGACCCTTTCTCCCTCACTTTGGAAGCTATGGACTCAAAAACCTGTTCTTCCTGGAGCACTCGTCCCTTTCTCGGACAATCAGGGTTAGTGCAGTAGACAACCGGAATCCCCACTCCCCAGTATCTCTGACGGGATAGACACCAATCCGGTCTTTTCTCCAGCATACCAAGCATTCGGCTTTGACTCCAGGAAGGAATCCACCCCACTTTTTCCCTGACCAATTCCATGGCTTTTTTTCTCAGATTGTGTTTGTCTACCCCAAGAAACCACTGAGGAGTAGCCCGAAGGATCAGAGGACCTCCACAGCGCCAGCAATGAGGATAAGAGTGAGAAATTTTCCCGGAGGAGAGTAACCATCCCCTTTTTTTAAGCCAGGCGATAATAGGATCATTGGCCTCAAAAACTGACATTCCGGCAAATTTATGCACACTATCGAGAAATCTTCCCTCGTCATTAACTGGAGAAACCACCGGCAAGTGATATTTTAAACCCAGAAAATAATCTTCCTCTCCGTGCCCGGGAGCAATGTGAACACAGCCGGTTCCCTCCTCTACAGTGACAAAATCAGCCATAACAGTTTTTAATCCTTCTCCGGTAATAGGCTGGGAATAAGTTAATCCTTCCAGGTCTTTACCTGGAAATTCCGCCAAGGTTTTGCCTTCCTGCAAAGCTACTTCTTTCCTTACCCTTCCCATTGTCTCTTTTGCCAGAAGGAGAACTTCCTGATTAAATCGGACAAATACATAAGAAAACTTTGGATGCAGAGCCACTGCCCGATTTGCCGGAAGAGTCCAGGGAGTGGTGGTCCAGATTACCAGATAAACAGGAAGAGAAGTTTTGAGCGGCGAGGGATAATTCTTAAGAAGAAATTTTACATAAATTGAATGAGATATCTTATCTTTATATTCAATTTCTGCCTCTGCCAGAGCTGTTTGGCATTGAGGACACCAGTGAACTGGTTTAAAACCTTTGTAAATATATCCTTTTCTATACAGAGTTCCAAAAGCAGAGACGATCTCTGATTCGTACTCTCTATCCATAGTAAGGTACGGTTTCTCCCATCGACCTAAAACTCCCAATCTTTTAAATTGCCCTTTCTGCTTTTCCACATAATGAGCCGCATATTCTCTGGCTTTCTTCCTGAATTCCAGTTGGGGTATCTCACTTTTGTTAATTCCCAGTTGTTTGAACAACTGATGCTCAACCGGCAAACCATGGCAATCCCAGCCCGGAACGTAAGGAGCATCAAACCCCTGCATGGTCTTAAATTTCACTATCACATCTTTAAGGATTTTGTTGAGAACCTGCCCTAAATGTATGTCACCATTGGCGTAGGGGGGACCATCGTGAAGAATAAATTTAGGACTTCCTTGCTTTCTTTCCCTTATCTTTGAGTAAACCCTCTCTTCTTGCCAAAACTTAAGAATCTCCGGTTCTTTTTCGGGAAGTCTGGCTCTCATAGGAAAATTGGTCCGAGGGAGATTAAGCGTTTTCGAGTAATCCATCTTTCTCCTCTTTTCTTACAGTCGGGCAACCACCGGTTTGACAAGACGAGTTAGAACCGATTCAGCTTGTTTGGCTACCTCAATTACCTTTTGAGAATCCAGAGGCTCAAGGCAATCCGGTATACACTCGTCCGTAATACAACTGATTCCCAAAACTCGCAGGTTACAGTGTCGGGCAACAATCACTTCTGGAACAGTAGACATTCCCACCACATCAGCTCCAATTCTA
>DAOVGF010000018.1 GCA_030672545.1 Candidatus Aerophobota bacterium | reverse complement strand
CATTTCATCTTTGTAGATCCTCAACGTCCTTGAGGTATAGAAATTTAGAACTTATCCCAGGGGGGGAGTAGACGGAGGGATTACTCCCTCACGCCCCTCCGCAGAACCCAACGTGCCCAATTAAGGCATTGGGCTCCCCAGGAGAACCTCCTCACCCTCTGACGAGTGAGTCACAGAAATTGGTTTTGTTGACTTCCTTTATCCACCTCTGAGTGTGGAGGAAGTGTCCCCATTCCCACGGTTCTCTTGTCAGCCCCTTCCCTCCACTGGCATTACCCAGCTTCACAGGTAATATGGGCTGCCCCGACTGCCAAGGTTCCATTTGCGGCTTCTTACCGTCTATAGGCTTGTTGCTGCATACCACATTAGTGGAAGAACCTCGGCTCTCCCAAGTTCCTGGATACTCTTTCGGTGCGTGCCGTCATCTACGACCCCGGCAGGTCTCTATGGTCTCGCCTTATGCGACCATCTCATTACTGCCTTCCCTTTAAGTCGACAAGGTCGGCTTCCTGCAATGTCGCGACATTTCGGGGCTCAATCTGTTCGCCCGAAGGCTACGGCCCACACTTTCCCTTATCTACGCTTCGCTTGGCAGTTACCTGCTTCCACGCAAGATTAGGTATCAGCCTGCTGGCTAAGCTTTGGCTGAGCCGGACTTTCACCGGCAAGAACACCCAGACTTCTTGGCGCACCGACTTTAGTCGCCCATTTCCTTGATAAATATGGATTATTCACTTATAATATGCTCCATTCCAGAGAAAATAGCAAACAAATAGGAGGATGCTCCAGGCGAAAGAGAGCTACAAAATGTCTGAGTTAAGGAAAGATCCAGTGGTGGACCGCTGGGTAATTATCTCTCCAAAAAGAGGGGAAAGAAGGGGAGCCTTCGGAAGAATTCGGCGGATGGACGAGGAAGAACAGTCTGGTCAGTGTCCTTTTTGCTCAGGAAACGAAGGTCAGACCCCTCCGGAGATTTTGGCTTACCGAAAAAAAGGAACTGGACCTGATGAGCCGGGCTGGCGGATTAGAGTTTTCCCAAATAAATATCCGGCTCTGGGGAAAACTCAAAAACTAATTAAGAAGAGCAGGGGAATATACAAGGTTATTAGTGGAATAGGGAGTTGCGAAGTTATTGTGGAAACACCCAGACATGGAGTTTCCATTTTTGACCTTTCTATAGATTATGTCTCAGATCTTATCCGGGTCTACCGGGATAGAATAATTGATTTGACGAAAGATCCCCGTTTCCAGTACGTCCTGGTATTAAAGAACGAGGGTTTTCTGGCCGGCAGTTCCATTGATCATGCTCACTCCCAGATTATTGCTACCTCGGTAGTTCCCAAAAGAGTAGAAGAAGAGCTCTCGGGAGCAAAAAAATACCATAAGCATACTAACAAGTGCATCTTTTGTCAGATGGTGGAGCAAGAGCTCTTCTCCAGGGAAAGAGTTATCCAGGAAAATGAGGAATTTTTAAGCATAGCTGCTTTTGCCGCTCGATTTCCCTACGAAACCTGGATTCTACCCAAGGAACATCGGTCGATCTTTGAGAGCCTCACGGAAAAAGAAGTCATCCAACTGGCTAAAATCTTGAAATCAACCATGAATGCTATGAACCAAGTCGCCTCTTACCCTCCTTTTAATTATCTAATTCATAACTCCCCTTGTTGGGAGCGACCTCTAGATTATTACCACTGGCATATGGAAATTATTCCCCGTCTTACCCGGATAGCTGGTTTTGAATGGGGGACAGGGTTATATATAAATCCCCTTTCTCCAGAGGAAGCAGCCCACAGAATGCGCCAGGCTCTTTCTTAGCCCGCACCTTACAATCTTCTTATTAGCGTGGTTTTCCCTCGGTGTTTTCCGAAGGTGCCTGGCAGAAGCAGGGAAAACCCGTAACATACATTTGACGTCCCCGTCATCTCAGGATAGAATAACCCTGGTGATAGTACTTTTATCTGACGGCAAATTAGTAAATAGAGGTGAGGATAGCATGAAAGTAATCAAAAAAGTAGTTATCCCTGCTGCCGGCCTGGGTACCAGGTTTCTCCCGGCTACTAAGGCTCAACCCAAAGAGATGCTTCCCCTGGTAGATAAACCAGTAATCCAGTATATTGTTGAGGAAGCAGTGGCCTCAGGGATTGAGACCGTGGTTATTATTATTGGTCAAAATAAGTCTTCTTTGGAAGATCATTTTGACTCTATGGAAGGACTGGAGAGATGGCTGGAGAAAACCGGTAAGTTGAAAGAGCTTGAGGAAATTCGAAAAATCTTCCAAATGGCCGACTTTGTCTTTATCCGTCAGAAAGGAGTTTACGGTAATGGCACTCCCATTCTCAATGCTCAGTCCGTGGTGGGAAAGGAACCCTTTGCCGTTATTTGGGCCGATGATTTAGTGATAGCTGAGAAACCCAGATTGCAGCAGCTGATAGAGGTTTATGCTCGATACGATTCTCCGGTGCTGACCGCCTACCGGGTAGATGAGGAGGGAACCAGAAAATATGGAATTATCGAAGGAGACCCGATAGATTCTTCGGTCTGGCGGATCAAAACTATAATTGAAAAACCTGGTCCAGATAAGACTCCTTCCCGAATAGCCTCCCTGGGTGGTTACATTCTTACTCCGGATATTTTTGATGCTTTAAGAGAGATAAAACCGGGTAAAGACAACGAGCTGTGGCTGGTAGATGGTATCTTCGCTCTCTCGCGAAAAAGGCCGATTTATGCCCGTCTCATTGAAGGAAAGTACTATGACGTAGGCTCAAAATTAGGCTGGCTTATCGCCAACATTGAATTGGGACTGAAAAGTGAGGAAATCGGAGAGCAACTCAGAGATTACCTTGAGAAAATGCGCCTCCCCTAACTTAACTGAGAATCTTTTGTTCCAGTCGATTATGAGTTTCCCCTGTTTCCATTCCGCACAGAGTTTTACTGAGAACCCAACTTGGGGAATCTCATTCTTTCTTTAGTCTTTCAATTTCTCTTCTGATTTCCTCAATCACTTCAGGGTTATGAATGATCTTCCTTTTCCCCTCTTTCACCGAAATTATGTAGAATACTTTGCCTCCATATTTGGCCGTGAATTTCTCATGCGACTTCTTTTGAAATTCTAATTCATTGATAATCTGGGGGATGTATGCATATCCTGCTGGCTTGATCTGAAGCCCGATATACTTATCGTTCATTTTGATATAGAAATCTACATTGTACCGTCGGTCCCACTCGTCTGGTGCAGGCTCAACCTTAACGCCCAATGCTTGCTGCAATTGTCCATATACGGTTTGTATCTCAGACTGATACCCGTCATAAGTACGGTTAATTACCAAGCCGATAATGAAATTAATACAGTCTTCCTCTGTTATGCTTTCAATCTCGGCCTGGCATACTTCGGTTATTTTTATGTATAGCTTTCTTCCCAGTTGTTGCAAATGTTCTTTGGCCTGGACATTTTCGTAGTAATACTGTTCCCAATCATCCAGAGATCTGGGAGCGCGTCTTCTTATCAATTCTGAGACCGGACCAACTTTGTTCTTCTTAGTTAATCCCCATCTCATGTTGGCCTGATTTATTATCCATTCTTTTGGCATTATTTTTCTCTTGTTCCTGACAAGAACCTTTTCTTGTGCTTGTAATCCAGTGCAGTATCTGCTTGTGCTAAACCACTTTTGATTAGGTGAACATTCAAGAAGGTCTGGTTCCAAAGATAAAGATAGCAAAACAAGTTGCGCTCCTCATCATATTTTATAGTGTCAAACTTCATGAATATCTTCTGTCCACTAGTTTTTTCTTTCAAGAATTGAATAGCCTCTTGTTTTTTTTCTGTTCTTCCTTTTACACCCAACAGTCTAATTCTTAACCCGTTGTCTAAAATCAGTAGCTCCGGAGAGATTATTTCTCTTACTCTATAATATCTTTCTCTTTCATAATGAGAACTGTCTATCTTAGACCCGAATCTTAGTTTCTTAGGGTCAATTTTCTTGTTGAACCTTACTGGGTCCTTGAAAACATAAGGTAATTTTTCAATTTCTTCTCTGAACCCCACTTTTAGTTTCTGCTGTTTGATCAACTCAAAGGTTACGTCTTGAAAAAAAGTGGGCTGTCTTAGTTCAAGTTTCTCCTTTATGATTGGTACAAAATCCTGGTTTATTTCGTATCCTACGGAGTTTCTCTTTAGGTTCTTTGCTGCTAAGGATGTCGTTCCGCTACCCAGAAAGGGATCAAGTACTGTATCCCCAACAAAACTAAACATCTTAATCAGACGCCTGGGCAGCTCTTCAGGAAACATTGCCAGGTGTTTATCCTGTTTTTCACCCGAAAAGTTCCAATGTCCGGTAAAGTACCGATTCCATTCTTCCTGCGATAACCTTGACTGTTCTTTAACTTCCTTTGACACTCTGGGTGATTTCCCGTACTTTTTGAAGATGAGAATAAATTCATAGTCTAATTTAAGGATGCCATTTCTGGGATAGGGAAAGGATCCCATTACGGTAGCTCCACCGGTGGTGTGGCAAGTGGTCACTTTCTGCCAGATGATAGCACCCATATAATCGAAACCTATATTTTCGCAGAACTTGATCATCTCTGTCCTTATCGGAATGACCTTATATCTCCCGTAATAAACGGAACGAGCAAATTGGTCACCAATATTTATGCACAGACGGCACCCTTGGTGCAGAACTCTACGGCACTCAGTCCAGACCAGGTTGAGATTGTTGACGTACTCCTCATAGGTATCGTTGAACCCTATTTGTCTCCGATTGCCGTAGTCTTTCAGTTGCCAATACGGGGGAGAAGTAACCACGAGATGAACCGAGGCATCAGGAACCTCCTTCATTTGCCTCGAATCACCAATAACTACTTTGTGGAGCGTTTTCATTTTGAATTCCTTAGTTAGCGATTTTTGCCAGAGTTCTACCCTATATAGTGATATTTTCTGATGATATGTCAAACTGCATATTCTATCGTGGATACAGATCATCAAGAGTCTCAAGAGAACAGGTCGGCCAGGGAAGCTGTTGACTTCCCCCGAGAAATAGAACATCATATCCATCACATGTAGAGGACATGGACTACAAGTTATAACCGTCAGGAATTACGGAGAGAAATGGTTCAGTTCCAAGAAGTTGAAGGAGTGGGAGGAAGTCTTGTCTTATCAGCATGCAACACACGCCCAAAATAAGCAAAATCCAATTGCAAACACCTGTCTATCTCCTGCGAGCTTTTTCTCATTCTCTGTGGATAGTCATAAACTATCCTATGCTATTCTCGACCTCTGTCAAGAATAGCTCCAACCTTTGATTAAAATAAGCATCAAGTTCTCACTCAATTTGAGTAAGGGAGGCCTAACCTCCCTGGATTCTTAACGAAGAATTA
>DAOVGF010000029.1 GCA_030672545.1 Candidatus Aerophobota bacterium | reverse complement strand
CTGACTACCCTGAGGATTTTACCAACCCAGGGTGAAAAACAGAGTCCCCACCCCTAACCCAAAAACCAGATTAAAAAGTTTGATTCTCAGAGCATCTCGGGGAGTATAAGCAATGAGAGGCAGCATTCCGTGCCCATCCTGAACAAAGGAGCTGGTCAAAAGAACGGAAAAAGGGATAATTCCCTGAGCATACATCATCACAAAAACCAGGTGAGGACCTGACTCGGGAATAAGACCGACTAATCCGCTTATAAGCAGAATCAAAAGAAGATTACGGGAAATTAAAATCTCTAAATTAAGGCATGGCAATCCAATTTTGATGAAGAGCAGAGCAAAGAATGTCCATAAAAAGACCCGCCAGAGATGCTTTTTTAAGATGTGATCGAGAACATGCTTCCTCATATAGTGACGCCAGGAAACCTGGTGGGGATGAAATTCCTGAAGTTGGCAGGGCTGGGCCGGCCTCAATTTGAGGAGGGGAATCAGCCGGTCAGTAACCCAGGAAAAGCCTAATCCCATTAGAAAAAGCAAGCCAAAGAGAAGAAGAGCTTTCCCCGGAAAAAGAGAAAGCATAACAAAAGCCTCATCTCCGGAAGTGGCAATCATCCCCCCCACTATAGCTCCCAGGGAGAGCAAGCCGTGGCAGTAGAGGGTAACATTCATAAAGGCTCCCAGACAACCAGGGGTAGCCCCCAAAAAGGAAGCAGTTAAATACTGACGCCAGTGGCCACCTTTAGCCAATTTTGACATCTCTCCTCGAGTAAACACATTGAGCCAGTCCACCACGACCATCATCAAAAAAACGAGGAAAGTTATCTTGCTACTCTCTTTAAGTACCGCCAGCAGCTCTGCTTCCATATCTTAGTATTTTAGCATCAACTCCTTCATTTCTTGGGTCATCTTTAGGGCATCCTCATATTTCCTCTGCCACATATTCCGCCCAAAAATTAGTCCGTCTACTCCCGCATCCAAACAGAGTCTGGCTTTATCTAAGAGATCCTCATCGCTAATCTTGCTACCTCCTGAAACCAACACTCCACACCTTCCTGCTGAATTAACTACCATTCTCATCTGATCAATCAGTGACATATCCACACGGTCATTATACTTCTCAAAAGGACCCTCTGGATCGTACTTGTTATTTCTGGGCTTCTGTGGCAGATTGAGTTTCACCAGAGTAGCTCCCAACTCATTAGCCACTCTGGCCGCATAGTCAACCATAGCCAAAGAATTATTTCCTCCATGGACCCGATCAGTAAACTCTCCCCGGGGATAAGCCCACATAATTATGGGCATTCCCAATCTTCTGGCTTCCCGTCTTACCTCCATAAATTGTACAAAATCCTCATCCTGTCGAGGAGAACCCACGTATAGAGTATATCCAACGGCATCAGCTCCAAGTTTTACCGCATCTTCCACTTCCGCGTCCAGTGGGGAGAAGGCTTCCTCATCAGAAGGAATGTTGGTTTTACCATTGAGTTTTAAAATCAAAGGAACTTTCCCGGCGTATTTCTTAAAATGCCTCTCCGCCAGACCAATATGACAGACAATTCCCGAATATCCCCCTTCTTCCGCCAGGCTCAACTGATATTCAAAATCAAGGCTGGGCGGATTGGGAAAAAAGTCTCCCGGGCCATGCTCTAAACCCTGATCTACGGGAAGAAGCATCATTTTACCGTTGCCCGGACCATGTCTAAACATCATTTCATATAGTCTTCTTTTCTCACCCGACCCAATGTAATCTAAATCCAGACTAAATTTCTCGACTCTCCTTTTTTGCCTCAATTCTTCCTCAATTCTTCTTATTGTTTCTCCACTCATAAAACTACTCCCTTAAGTTTTTTTAAGTCTCCAAAATTCTCCCAGCTCCCACCTCGAGGAAATCCTCTCCGTACCCTGTTTTAAAAACCTGAATGGCTTTTTCACCGGTGCAATGAGTAGGAGCCACCTTACGTACTCTTAGTTCCTTAAATTGACTTACTACAAACTCGATAACCTTGTATGAATCCTGCATCAAGTGGAAACCACCCATCACTAAGTAGAAGGGCTGACTAAAATGGGATCTTACCGCTTGCAAAATCTCAATTATTCCCGGATGGGCACATCCAGTTATGATCGTCAGTCCCTCTTCTCCTTCAATTATTAGAGATTGCTCGGGCAAAGTTCCACCCCCGTAAGAGCTCATTATCTCACCAGTAGTATATATACCAGGAGCAATATTAGCAAACTTGTCACTTTCAATCAACCGACGATCACTAAAATCAACGATTTTTCTCTTGAAAGTACGGGAAAACTTTGCCAGACCATAAACCTGTATCTGAGGATTTTTCCCCAAAAGAGATTTCAGGCCTCCGGTGTGGTCATAATGGTCGTGGGAAATAACCACTGTGGATATATTTTTCGGATCAATCCCTAACTGAGCCATATTGTGTAAAAGAATCGCTCCGTCTTCTCCTGTATCAAACAAAAGATGCTCACCTACCAGGCAGGAAAAACCCCAGCAGAGTTTCAGACTGGCATCATAAGGCCGGTTATCACAAACTATTTTCAACTCCATACTTACCTCCACTCGATTTCTTAGTCTAACCCAATCATGAGCTGGTAGTTGCCTCCCGAGTTACTTGCCATAATAGTAGTATCTTTTTTGACTATGGAGTTTGCTTCTTATCCCACCCTGCTTCTCCAACGACTCTACATACTTAATAACCTCATTTCGGTGCAGGCCGAGAGACTGAGACAGATCTTCCAGGGTAACTGGACGCCTCTTAACCATAGTCTGTATTGCTTCCGATATATCCTTTTTGAAGGATTTCTGGTGGGTTCTTTCCTCTTCCACGATAATCTCACATTTTTTACCAAAAATATTCTTCACTTCTTTGAGTCTCGCCGGATTTACTGGTTGAGCAGACTCCTCTGTCGGAGGACGAATCACCGTATTTAATTGAACTCGGTCCAGGTCAATTTCACTAAGTGTCCTGGCCAGTTTCTCTATCTCTTCTTCTGTATCATTTATTCCTTCAACCAGCATAATTTCCAGCCATACCTCCCCGGTAAACTTCCGACAAAATTCCTTTATTCCCCGGATTATTTCATCTATTTTTAGAGAAAAGTGAGGACGATTAACCTTTAAAAGAATCTCTTGAGATACCGCATCCAGAGAGGGAATAACTAAATCCGCCTGGTAAAGTTCCTCTCGTAATTTAGCCTGGAAAAGTAGGCTCCCGTTGGTTAAAACCGCCACCGGAAGAGAGGTCATTTTCTTAATCTCATGAATCATCTGACCAATTTGGGAATTCAAGGTAGGCTCACCTGAACCGGAAAAAGTTATATAATCAATTTTCCTACCTTGCTTAAGAACCTGTTCTACTTCATTCAACACTACCTTTTGACTAACATATTCACGTCTTTCCACAGTTTTGCCAGTAGTTTTTCCCAATTGACAATAAACACAATCAAAACTACAAGTCTTATAAGGAATAACATCGATTCCCAGAGAGAATCCCAGTCTCCGGGAAGGAACCGGTCCAAATATTTGACTCATACCTAATCACCCCTTTCTCATATAACCAAGCTTAACTCTAACCTGAAAATCTAATCCTTCTCGTCACGCCTGTCCGTCGAGTTTAATCTGCCCGACTTATTCTTAATATCAATTAGTACCTTACTCTGATGGGCCAGGTTGTCGAGAAGGTGGTTAATCTTGCCCATTCTTTTTTCATCGGCATAGTCAACAATTAAAATGCCGTTAAGATGATCAACCTCATGCTGAATTACCCGAGCCAAGAGACCTTTGGCTTTCACTCTTACTTTTTTCCCGTACCGGTCCAATCCTTCAACGGCGATTCGAGTCGACCTCTTTACTGAAACGAATATTTCCGGAAGGCTCAAACAACCTTCGGTTAAGGAACTCTCTCTTTTTCCCCCTAGAATTTGGGGATTAATCAAATCTAGAAGTTCTTCGCCGGTATCTATCACAATTATTTGCCGCTCAATTCCCACCTGAGGAGCAGCTAAACCAATTCCCTCATGCTCCCGCATAATCGTAAACATTCTAAGAATCAGATTTCTTTCTGCAGAGCCTATTTCTTCCACTAATTGGCACTTTTTTCTCAAAATAGGATCCCCGTATTTTCTGATGATATTCCGCATCTTCTTTTTCCTTCACTTATCCAAGTTTATTCAAAATACATTTTTTCTGCTACTAAATAAGCAAAATCTGCCTCTCGCTCATTTGGCCTAATATGCTCAATCGTGCGGGACAGATCTTCAGCAATTTTCCTCTTTTCCCGGGAAAGCAGAATTTGTCTGGCTCCCCCTAAAGCCCCGTTACCAATCTTGACCACCTTTTCTCTGGCCTGGGGAAGTAATCCAATAGTTA
>DAOVGF010000076.1 GCA_030672545.1 Candidatus Aerophobota bacterium | reverse complement strand
TATACCCACCGTTTTGCCCTCACTGTTCTCTGGGATTAAGAAAGAGAACCATCCCCTTTTTCCCTTAGGCCAAGGCAATAACCTGATCGTTTTTGTCCAGTCTGATAACCCGAGAGCCCATAGTATTTCTTTTGGTTAATCGAACTTCCTTGACCGGTAGGCGGATACTTTTGCCTTTGCGGGTAATCACAATTACCTCACTGTCTTTTTGCACTCGTCTGCCCGCTATCACCTCGCCACGTCTGGGAGTAAGGCACATATTGATTACTCCTTTTCCTGCTCGGTGAATCTTACGGTAATTGCTGAAAAGTGTCCGTTTGCCGTAACCTCCGGAGGTGATAGTCAGAAGAGCCTCTCCTTCTCCGGCAATGGTAGCACCAATTACCTCATCGCCTTTGCGGAGAGAAATTCCCTTTACTCCCTGAGATACTCTACCAGTGGAACGAACATCAGTTTCTGAGAAAAGTATGGCTCTTCCTTGGCGGGTAATAAGTAGGATACTATCTTGGCCTGAAGTGGGAAGGACCTTTATTAACCGATTTCCCTGGCTTAAGTTGAGAGCGATGATTCCTCCTTTTTGGGGACGCGAATAAGCTGCAATAGGGGTCTTTTTAACTATTCCCCGGCTGGTAACCATCAGAAGGAAGCCGTCAGAGGTAAAATCATCAACGGCAATAGTGGTACCGATGGTTTCATCTTCTCGCAGAGCCAAAATGTTGACAATGGCTCTGCCTCGGTCGAACCTTTTTCTCTGGGGAAGTTGGTACGCCTTGGCCCAATGCACTCTTCCTTCCAGGGTGAAGAACAAAAGAGTTGAGTGGGTATTAGAGATCAAAACGTCCTTGGCGAAATCTCCTTTCTGTAGTATAATTCCGCCCATTCCTTTTCCTCCCCGGTGCTGTTGTTGGTACACCCGCCAAGGGGTATATTTTATGTATCCCTGAGAGGTAACGGTAACAACGATATCCTCTTTTTTGATCAGATCCTCAGGGTTAAAAATAAGCTCTTCTCCCTCTGCTCGGATAGTGGTACGTCGCTCCTCCCCGTATTTCTTTCTTAGGTACAAAAGCTCTTCTTTGATAATGTTCCAGACCTTTTCTTCGTTGGCCAGGATTCCTCTCAATTCACTGATGTTCTTGACCGTCTCCTGGTATTCACTTTCTATTTTCTCTCTCTCCAGCCCGGTTAATCTTTGCAGACGCATATCCAAAATGGCCTGAGCCTGAGTTTCGGTTATTTGCAACAACCTGATCAAACCCTTCCGGGCTTCCTCCGCTCGGGAGGAGACTCTTATGAGCAAAATTACTTCGTCCAGTTGTCCCAGGGCTTTCTTTAATCCCTCAAGAAGATGGGCCCGTTTTTCTTCCTTTTTTAACTGAAAATTGGTTCGGCGAATGACCACTTCTTTTCGGTGATCCAGATACTGCTTTAGAGCTTCCTTTAGGGTCAAGAGCTCGGGCTTACCTTTAACCAGAGCCAAAAAGATAATTCCGTAAGTTTCTTGAAGAGAAGTAAATCTATAGAGCTGATTTAGGACGATCTCGGGAGAAGTAAATCGAGATAGTTCCACTACGACGCGAATGCCGGATTTATCGGACTCATCTCTAATACTCTTGATGCCTCTTATCTTATTATCCTGGGCCAGGTCAGCAATTCTTTCGATTAGACGGGCCTTATTTACCTGATAGGGTAGTTCTTCTATGATGATTCTTTCCCGACCTTCCAGGTTTTCCGTTTTTGCTTTCCCCCGCAGGATAATTTTGCCTCGTCCTTCCAAATAGGCCTTTTTTAGATCTTTCTCCCCCAGGATGATTCCTCCCGTGGGAAAGTCTGGTCCTCTAACGATTTCCAGGAGGTTCTCAATTGAAGATTCGGGATGTTCAATCAGTTTTATGCAAGCATCAAGGAGTTCTCTTAGATTGTGGGGAGGGATGTTAGTGGCCATCCCCACGGCGATTCCGGAGGAACCGTTAAGAAGTAGATTGGGAAACTTGGCCGGAAGGATGGTGGGCTCTTTTAGGCTATTATCAAAATTGGGAATGAACTCAACCGTTTCTTTATCCAGATCCTGGAGTAGCTCTTCAGAAATAGGAGATAGTCTTACCTCGGTGTACCTCATTGCTGCCGGCGGGTCCCCGTCAATAGAACCAAAGTTTCCCTGACCATTTACCAGGGGGTGCCGGAGAGAAAAACTCTGAGCCATTCTTACTATGGTGTCGTATATGGCTGTGTCGCCGTGCGGGTGGTATTTTCCCATAACCTCACCTACCAGACGGGCGGCCTTTCTGTGAGGGCGATTGGGAAAGAGGCCCAAACCTTGCATGGCGAACAGAATTCTCCGTTGTACGGGTTTTAGGCCGTCCCGGGCATCGGGAAGGGCTCTTCCAACAATTACGCTCATAGCATAACTGAGATAAGATTTCCTCATTTCCTCTTCCAGGTAAAGAGGGGTAATATTTCCTTTTGGTTCTTCCTGGGTCACTTTAATCCCCTTTCAAATTAGACATCCAATTCACTGACTTCCAGAGCATGATCTTCTATGAACTTCCGTCGTGGCTCAACTTCTCCTCCCATGAGGATAGTAAACAGCTCATCGGCCTGGAAGGCATTCTCAATAGAAATCTGATAAATGGTTCTGGTCTCAGGGTCCATGGTGGCCTGCCACAGTTGTTCCGGGTTCATCTCACCCAGACCCTTATATCTCTGAACTTCCAATTTTTCTTTGTTTAGTTGCTTTCGTAATTCGTCTAATTCTTCATCGCTGTAAAGAAAGTACTCCTTATTCCTGTTTTTGACGCGGTAGAGAGGTGGCTGGGCGATAAAGATGTGTCCGGCCTTAATAAGTTCAGGCATGTAGCGATAAAAGAAAGTGAGCAGGAGTGTCCTGATATGAGCACCGTCCACATCGGCATCGCTCATTAGTATTACCTTATGGTATCTCAAACGGGATAAATCAAATTCTTCCTTAATACCAGTTCCAATAGCGGTGATGGTAGATTTTATCTCGTCATTGTTAAGAACCTTAATCAGATGAGCTTTCTCTACATTGATGATCTTCCCCTTGAGAGGAAGAATAGCTTGAAATTCCCGGTCCCGGCCCTGCTTAGCTGACCCACCTGCCGAATCTCCCTCCACTATAAAAAGTTCATTTGTCTCAGGATTATTTCTGGAACAGGCGGCCAATTTTCCGGGAAGATTACCTCCGCCCAAGCGTTCCTTTTTTCGGGTAAGTTCCCGGGCTCGGTGAGCGGCCTCACGGACCCGAGAGGCAGAAATACACTTTTGCAGACAAGTCTTGGCGATGTTTGGGGTTTCTTCAAAATACCGAGACAGTTCTTTGTAGACGATGGATTCAACAATCCCCCTGGCTTCACTGTTACCCAGGCGAGTCTTGGTTTGTCCTTCGAACTGGGGGTCGGGCAGCTTCATATTTATGATAGCGGTCAGGCCTTCCCGGACATCCTCACCAGCCAGATTTACTTTATTACCCTGTCGATGAGCATAATCGTTAATCACCCGGGTAAGGGCGGCTTTAAATCCAAAGAGGTGGGTTCCTCCCTCCTCGGTATGAATATCATTGACAAAACTGAAAATATCCTGGATAAAATTCAAATTGTACTGAATGGCTACTTCTAACTGAGCGGCATTTTGCTCGCCGGATAGATAAATAGGTTCCTTAAATAGGACCTCTCGGTTCTGGTTAAGATGTTGAACAAAGGCTCTGATTCCACCCTGATAACAGAAAACTTCATTTTTTTCCAATCTCTCATCGGTGAGAGTAATTCTTACTCCTTGGTTTAAATAGGCCAGTTCCCGGAGACGCCAGGCTATTTTCTCATAATTAAAACTAATGGATTCAAAGATTTCCTCATCGGCATAGAACTTTGTTTCCGTTCCCGTTTTTTCACTGGCAGTTTCTCCTATGATTTCCACCGGGCTGAGAACTTTTCCTCGGCCATAACGTTGACGCCAGATCTTCCCGGAGCGAAAAACCTTAACTTCCAGAAAAGATGAGAGGGCATTGACCACGGAAATACCAACTCCGTGAAGACCACCGGCTACCCGATAAGTCTTGTTATCAAATTTACCACCGGCATGCAGAGTGGTCATTACTAACTCCAGAGCGGATTTCTGGTACTGGGGATGAATTTCCACAGGAATACCTCGGCCGTCGTCAGTCACCGTAACACTATTATCGGAATGAAGGGTCACCCAAATATTCCGGCAGTATCCAGCTAGAACCTCATCTATTGAATTATCTACTACTTCGCCTAATAGATGATGGAGACCTCGAGAACCGGTACTTCCAATGTACATACTTGGTCTCTGTCTAACTGCTTCTAAATCCTTGAGGACCTTTATTTCTTCTGCACCATACTTTTCTTTCATTCTTAACCTCTCTTAAAACTACCCATTTCCCGGTATTTCTTGAACCTTTGTCTGGCGAGTGACTGAGGAGATAGTTTTTTCAACCGGGATAGTTCCTTCAAAAGAACCCGTTTGATATTACGCGCCGTTTGCTCAACGTCACGGTGAGCTCCACCTCTGGGTTCAGGGATGATTCCATCAATTAGTTTTAACTCCAAAAGGTTTCGAGCTGTTAGTTTTAGGGCTTTGGCGGCTTCTTCCACCTTTTCCTGGTTTTTCCAGAGAATAGCGGCACATCCTTCCGGAGTAATCACCGAAAAAATAGCGTTTTCCAGCATTAATATACTATTTCCTATCCCGATCCCCAAAGCTCCTCCACTGCCTCCTTCTCCGATAATGACTACTATTATGGGCACCTTAAGCCAGGACATTTTTTCCAGGTTAGCAGCTATGGCTTCCGCTTGACCTCTTTCCTCGGCTTCGATTCCGGGATAGGCTCCCGGAGTATCCACGAAGGTAATTATTGGCCGGGAAAACTTTTCGGCTAAGGACATAAGTCTTTTAGCCTTTCTATATCCCTCTGGATGGGCCATACCAAAGTTTCTATAGAGATTTTCTTTGATCGACTTCCCTTTCTGGTTTCCTATAAAAATCACCGGTTCTTTTCCCAGACGAGCCAGACCCGCTACCATAGCCCCATCATCTGCGTAAAATCGATCCCCATGTAGGAGCAAGAACTCATCAAATATAAGATTGGCCAGGGTTAAAGTTTTGGGACGGTCGGGGTGTCGAGCTAACTGAACTCTTCTCCAGGGACTAAGGTTGAGAAAAGTTTCTTTCTGAAGTTTTCTCAAACGAAGCTCGAGACTCCTTATTTCTTTATCGAGATTCATACCTTCCCGTTCAGTAACTCCTTTTAACTCTTTTATTTTGTGTTCCAACTCTATAATTGGTTTTTCAAAATCCAAAACAAATTCATATTGTTCAGTCATTTTGCATTATTCCACTATCTCGGAAATGTAAACCAGTTTTACTTTGCGTTGGTCTAGATGGGAAATAAAATTCAAAATTGCTTCACCGGTTACCTGGTTTACATGACCAAGGCCAATGACTTTTTCCGACTCATTCAGGGAAACAACCATTTTTTGGAAACGCTCCCTGATGTAATCAATCCTCTTCTCATTATCCAGAAACATTTTGTTCTGAGCTGTTCTGACTCCCATCTTCTGAGCCAGAGAATAGGCTATTGAGTTAGAAGCGGTTTTGCTGTCCACAAAATAGAGTCGAGCTTTCTTAATTTCTTCCAAAAGAGGCTTCATCTCCGCCTGGCGGGTAGTAATAAGCGAGCCCATATGGTTATTTACTCCTCTAGCCTGAGGTACATCTCTGAGAGCTTCCCGGAAGGTTTCTTTTATTTCTGCTGAGCTCATTCCCTTCAGAATAATCCAGCGATAATCATTGACAAAATCTCCCTGAGGTTGCATTGGCAGATGTAGAATTACCTCCTTGCCACTTTTTTCGGCTTTGTTAGCTATAGATTGAGCAAAAGGTGTCCCCGGAATAATAGAAATAGTCAGAGGAATATCTATTTTATTCAAAAAGAGATCTACCACTGTATCATCACGGTAGCCAAAATCGTCGATAAGTAGAGCAAGTTTTGCTTTTCTCAGAATAAAATCCAACCTCTGAGCCAGGTAATTGTCGAATCCCAAGCTTGCCTCAAGGTGATAAATATCACTTTCATTTTTCTCTTTTAGACGGAGAAAGCTATCCTCAAAGGTGCCAAAATACCCCTCCATTTCCTGGGATAATTTATCCAAAGAACAATTAAAGGGAATATCCACTATCCTTTCAGCCTGGGGAAGGAGATAATAGACTCCTTTCTTTTTAATTTTTTTTTCCAGAACAGAAAATCCCCGATTTTCCAAATATTCATTCACGGCTATATCAAGTTGAGAGAAACGGCTTCGGTAAATACAGACTTTTCGGTAGCAGAGAATTCCACTTACAGCAACAATAAGAAAAAGAGAGATCAGTGCAAAAAACAATTTCCCCTTTTTTCTCTTTTGTTTTTTTTTCTCATCCTTTTTTCTTTTTTTCAATTCCGCTCTGATACCTCTCTGTGTTATGGCTCATTCAGTTAGGTTGTGTCCAGGTGGAGAGAACTTGCCAAGATTCCAGGAGACTTAGGGCTTGCAATAGTTGCGAGTCATTGAGGTAATCATTGTCCTCATTTTTGTCTTCCTGGCGAAGGATCATTTTCAGAAGTTCCTTGTCCACAATTAATTCTTCCTTCTCTAATTGCTCAAGTAAAGGCTCAAGGTTTTGTTCTTCCCAGTGAGGAAATTGCTGGAGAAACTGGGTAAAAGAAGCAAACTTCCTTATTTTATCGATAACCTTTTTTTCCTCAACCGTTAGCTTGAATTTATCCACTTTTAGATTTGGTTCGATACCCTTTCCTTCGATAGATACTCCTGAGGGAGTATAATACTTGGCTGTGGTTATAGCTATGGCCCCACTATTATCTAAGGGAATGATTGACTGCACACTTCCCTTTCCAAAGGTTCTTGTTCCCATTAGAAGAGCTCTCTTTCGATCTTTGAGAGCTCCGGCTACAATTTCGGAAGCGCTGGCGCTATATCCATTAATTAAAACAATCAGAGGAACCTTTAGTCCTTCTCCCTTAGAATGAGCCTGATAAATATGAGCTGATTCCGGTTCCCTGCCCTGGGTAGAAACGATAATTCCCGAGGACAAAAACTGATCAGCTACGGCTATCGCCTGCGAGAGAAGCCCACCCGGATTATTTCTCAGATCCAAAATCAGTCCTTTTATCTTCTCTTTCTTTAAGTTAATTAAAGCTGTTTTTAGATCATTAGCTGTGTTTTCATTGGTAAATCCGATTATCCTGATATAGCCAATCTTACCAGGTAAAAGGCTTTCTTTTAGATTGGGAACCTGGATGACATCCCGGATCAGAGTAATCTGAAAAGGTTCCTTTTCCCCCTCTCGCTGAATGGTAATATTTACCTGGGTTCCAGGTTTTCCGCGTAGATGAGATACTGCCTCATTGAGGGTGATTCCCGTGGTGCTGGAACCATCTATTCTCAAAATAATATCGTCTGGTTGAAGGCCTGCCCTGCTGGCTGGTGTTCCCTCAATGGGTGATACAATAATCAAGAGTCCATCTTTCATAGTAATTTTAATTCCCAGACCACCAAATTCTCCTTCCTTTTCGATTTCTATTTCCTGGTAAGACTTTGGACTCATCCACTGTGAATGGGGGTCATTAAGGGATTCTATCATTCCTTTAATTGCTCCCTCAATTAGTATGTTTGGTTCAACCTCTTCTACATACTGATTTTGGATGGATTGGTAGGCCTTAAGAAAAGGCCTTAGCTCGTCAAGGTTACTACTACCGGCCTGGACTCTGCTAAAGAGAAAGATACCTATAATTATTGCCCCAATAAAAGGTAGTAAAATCTTATCTTTTTTCAATTTTCTTCCTTTGAACTATTTAATTAAGCCCGGGTAGGGTTAAAGCGACTAAGTTTTTCTTCGGCCAAAAGAGCTGAATTCCTCAAAACCGCTTCGGATTCTTCCGATGATAATCCGGCTCCTAATAATATTTTCATACCTTCATCTTGAGTGATGAGATCTACACTTGAATGAGCGTCGGTATTAAGTATCATATTTGCTCCATATTTTTTGGCCAGTCTGGCTACTCGTCCATTAGTAAGACAATGACCTTTTCTACCGGAGATTTCCAAATATATTCCTTTCTCGGCGGCTATTTTTACTTCCTCCTCACCAATTAGTCCGGGATGAGCTAATATATCAATATCTGCCTCCAGGGCAGCCCGGTTAGTTCCAACAGGTACCGGCTCAACGATAGTCTCTCCGTGAACTATCACTATTTTGGCTCCCTTTTTTCTTGCTCTCTTAGCTAAAGGTCCAATCAAGCAGGGGGGAAGATGGGTTAACTCAATTCCCGGAATAACTCTTATTTGACTTGATCTAACCTGGTTAATCTCCAAGGAAAACCGCAATAACTGAGAGATTAACTGATCCAGGTTTGACGAGTCGGCGTGATCAGTAATACCCAATACGCTATAGCCTTTCCGGCTTGCTCTTTGTACCAGTTCAGCCGGGCCTAAATCCCCGTCACTCAAAAAAGTATGAGTATGTAAATCAATCATTCTTTTCTCTTTTCTGCTCTGACAATGTTATTCTATCACATTTTCTTCTCCTTGTAAAGAGTATCGCAGGAGCAAGGGAGTATATCCGTAGCCTCCGTTTCGCCACGGGGAAAACACCGAGGACAGGGCACGGTAACCATGAGATTGCCACGTCGCTACGTTCCTCGCAATGACACGGATTATCGCAGGAGCCAGGGAGAATGGGCCAAGTGTTCATGATTTCCCACTCTAAGCGAGCATTATTCTCCCGCAGGGACATTGATAATCTACCTTAACGAGGTCTTGGAAGTGAGGAATAAGGAGAAATTCTGTTTGAGCCTCTGAAAGAGGCGAGTTTATTTCTTCCCGAACAAGAAGGCCGAGCAGTTATTGATAGATGATTATCCCAGGAGCCAGGGAGAATAATGCGAGTGCCGTTTGACATTTACCTCTCTTTTTGCCAGAATATGCTCAAGTTTTGGAAGATACTAGTTGATGGTTGATTAACGATATGGAGATGGTGGATGTCTATATTTGATTTTTGCGGAAGTTAGGAGGAGGAGTTTAATGTGCGGGATTATAGCTTATGTAGGAAGTAAGGATGCTCGGAGTGTGTTACTGGAAGGACTGAAGCGACTGGAATACCGTGGTTATGATAGCTGGGGTCTGGTTTTCTTGAATGAGGAGCGGCTGGTCTCGTTGAAACGAGTGGGGAAAATCTCTCAAGTGGGGTCAGATGCTCTTGAAGACGAGTTTTCATTCTCGCCGCATATTGGGGTAGGGCACACCCGTTGGGCCACCCATGGTGCTCCCAATGAAACAAATGCCCATCCTCATTTTGACTGTCATCATCAATTAGGGATAGTTCACAATGGAATCATTGAGAACTATCTTCCTCTTAAAAAAGAACTGGAGAAACAAGGACACGTTTTTCAGAGTGAGACCGACAGCGAAGTAATTGCTCATCTCTTGGAAGAATGCTATTCCGGAGATATGGTTGACGCTCTTCGCCAGATAATGCTGCGTTTGGTGGGAACTTTTGGACTGACGGTGATTTCCTCTCTCCATCCGGGAATGCTCTATGGTGCCCGGCGAGGAAGTCCCCTGATAGTAGGGGTAGGGGACGGAGAGATGTTTCTTACCTCGGATGTTGGTGCCATAGTCTCCCATACCCGGCAGGTTATTTATCTGGAAGATAATGAGATTGTTAGCATTAGCTCGGATTCCTTTTCCACCAGTAATCTCAATGGAATGGTCAAGAAGAAAATTGAGGAAGTTACTTTCGATGCGGTTTCTTTAAATAGGGGCGGTTATGATCATTTTATGCTCAAGGAGATCTTTGAGCAGCCGGAAAGTCTGTATAATGCCTTCCGGGGCCGTCTGGATTACCAAATGGCCACGGTTAAGCTTGGAGGTCTGGACCTAACTTTTTCTGAGCTTCAGGAAGTGCAGAGGATTAAAATTTTGGCTTGCGGAACAGCCTGGCATGCCGGCCTGGTAGGAAAATATCTTTTCGAAGATCTGGCGGGTATCTGGACCGACGTAGAGTATGCCTCTGAATTTCGCTATCGCAATTTTGTTTTGCCGGATAAGACTTTGGTTTTAGCTATTAGCCAGTCCGGGGAGACGGCTGATACTCTGGCGGCGGTGAGTGAGGCTAAGCAAAAGGGAGTGAAAGTCTTGGGAATTTGCAATGTGGTGGGTTCGTCCATTGCTCGCCAGTGTCGACGAGGAGTATACCTGCACGCGGGGCCGGAAATAGGAGTAGCTTCCACTAAAGCTTTTACTTCGCAGGTTCTTGTTCTTACCCTTCTGGCTCTCTATCTGGGACGGCAGCGAAACTTGAGTCGTCGTCAAGGATTAGTCACCCTCAATGCTATCGAGGCTCTCCCCGAGCTTGCCCGGAGGACTTTAAAGAAAGCCTATCTTCTCGAGGAAATTGCCCAGGCTACTTATGCTCACACAAACTTTCTCTATATTGGACGAGAATACCAGTATCCCATTGCCTTAGAGGGAGCTTTGAAATTAAAGGAGATTTCTTATGTGCACGCCGAGGGACTACCGGCTGCCGAGCTGAAGCATGGGATTATCGCTCTTATAGACGAGCAGATGCCCACGGTAGTTCTGGCTCCGGAAAGTCCAATTCTTGATAAGACCAAGTCAAATGTGGCCGAAATCCGGGCTCGTCAAGGGCGTATCATTTCCGTTATTACCGAAGCAAATCGGGAAATGGATGATCTAAGTGATTTCAAATTCAGCATTCCCCGCACCACGGAGTTTTTGACTCCTATTCTTTCGGTAATTCCCTTGCAACTGCTGGCTTATTACATTGCCGTCTTGCGGGGATGTGATGTGGATAAGCCTCGAAATTTAGCTAAAAGCGTTACTGTGGAGTAAGTAAATGCAAATTATACTTTTTGAGGACTATTTAGTGGGGGAAATAAGGCCAGTTACTCTGGGTCGGGCAGCCTTTACGGTAGGTATGGGCGGGACAAATCTTTATGATTTGGTGAAGAGAAAGTCGCTACCCATTTCTTATCTGGTCCGGGAATATCTAAGGGAAATAACCCTGAGGAATTTTTCTAACGAACCTCTGGGGAGGAAAGATCTCCTTTTTCTCAATGCTTCTCTTCCTCCTTCGGTGGGCATATTGGAAAAAGTTCTTGGTCAATGTGAGAAGAACAAGGCTTTTGTGGCTCAAACTGATCATCGGGTAGCCGCCGCCTTTTTTCCTGACCTTGATTTCTCTTTTAACCGGGTGGATGAGATTTCTATTACTAATTTTCTTTTAGCTCAGGAATACGAACTTCTTGAAGATAGGTTTCCCTTGATTAATTATCCCTTTGATGTAATCAAATACAACCAGGCATATTTTGAAGATAATTTGCAACATATCAAAGGGGATTATGAGAACATCTCCTCCGGTGTTTATGTAGGTAAGGATACCAAAATTCACCCCACCGTTTGTTTTAATAGTGAAGAAGGAACCATTATCATTGGCGATGGGGTCAGTATCGGTCCCTTCGTTTATCTTCAGGGACCGCTTTACATAGGTTCCCACTCCCGAATTATCGAAAGAACCAGCATTAAGGAGTTTAGCCACATAGATCATACCTGCAAGGTTGGTGGAGAGATCGAGGCCTCAGTGGTAGAGTCCTATTCCAACAAGCAGCATCATGGATTTCTTGGTCATAGTTATGTGGGAAGCTGGGTTAATATGGGAGCCGGCACCTCAAATTCTGATTTAAAGAACACCTACGGGAAGATTGGTATTGTGTACCGGGGGGAAGTTTTGGACACGGGTAAGCAATTTCTGGGTTGCGTAATTGGAAATTATTCAAAGACTGCTATCAATACCAGTATCTTCACCGGGAAAATAATTGGGGTCTCCAGTTATGTTTATGGGTTTGTAACCGGGAATGTTCCCAGTTTCTGCAATTATGCCAAGAGCTTCGGCCAGGTTACCGAATATTATTTGAGTTCTGCCATCCGTACTCAGGAAAGGATGTTTGCCCGGCGAGGGATAAAGCAGGAACAGGTGCACATAAAACTTCTGGAGGACATTTATCAACTGACCCGCGATGAAAGAATGATGTCTACCGAATCTCTCTTCTTGTAAATCAGTTTTGGTGTCCCCAGGGAAACCTTTTTTTGGCCAAGATAGAGTGGTAGCCTGCGTTTATTTGCGCAGCTTAAAAGCTGCGGCTACCTTTATAAAATATAGGTCAAAGGTTGAGACCTGACCCCAGCCTGAGGGCGGGCTGAGCTTCCAGGGAGAAGGGAGAAGTTCTCCCTTTTTTGAGCTGTTCCCAACCAGAGGCAGCCACCATAGCGGCGTTGTCCGTACAAAGATCTAAGGAAGGAAAGAATATTTTTAGGTCATTAGGTTTTTCTTTCTCCAGGTAGGCCCGCAGAAATGTATTAGCACATACTCCCCCACCCAACACTGACCTTTTCACCTTCTTAAGGTGAGTTGCCTCGAAGAGACGATTTGCTAAGATTTGACTTACTTTTAACTGGAAAGAGGCAGCCAGATCAGATACCGGGATGGGAACATTTTTTTCTCTCAGACCTTTCACGTAGTAAAGAACGGCTGTCTTTATTCCACTGAAACTGAAATCCAGAGTGGTTTCTTTGAAGTGGGGGAGGGGAAGATTGATTGATAGAGGATTCCCTTTCTTAGCTTCCTTTTCAATTTCCGGGCCTCCGGGATATTTTAAGCCCAGGATCCGGCCCACCTTGTCGAAGGCTTCACCTATGGCATCATCTCTCGTCGAACCTAAGTATTGGTAAGTTCCTTGATTGTTAGCATAGATAAGGTCGGTATGACCTCCAGAAATGATTAATCCAATAAAAGGAGGAGAAATCTCAGGATGGGAGAGAAGCGAAGCTTGAAGGTGAGCCTCCAGATGATTTACCCCTATAAAGGGTAGTCGGCGAGCATAGGCAATACCCTTGGCTACCGTTAAACCAACCAAAAGAGAGCCCATTAATCCTGGACCATAGGTGGCTGCTACAGCTTCTACCTCCCTTAGGGTCACTCCAGCAGTTTTTAAGGCCTCTTTTATCACTGGTATGATCATTTCGAGATGGCGGCGAGAAGCAATTTCCGGGACTACTCCCCGGAATGGACGGTGTAAGTCAACTTGGGAGGAGACTATATTGGAAAGAATTCTTCTGCCGTCCTCAACCAAGGCAGCGGCTGTTTCATCACATGACGTTTCTATTCCCAGAATTAGCATAATCTCTTCTTGTTTAAATCCGTGCCCTAACGATATGGAGAGGTTTTCCCAGAGCACCCAGAGCAGCTTCCATAATCGTTTCCGAAAGGGTGGGGTGAGCATGAATAGTTTGGGTAATCTGATCAGCCGTAATGCCGCACCGGATTGCCAGAGCAATCTCGTGGATTAGATCGGCAGCCTGGGGACCGATGATTTGCCCGCCCAGCACTCTTTTGCTTTCCTCCTCCACGATCAACTGAACAAATCCTTCGGTTTGACCAATGGCTTGGGCTTTTCCGTTGGCCGCGAAAGGAAATCTGCCGATCTTCACTTTGATTCTTCTCTCTTGAGCTGAGTCTCTATTCAAACCCACGGTGGCAATCTGGGGATTAGTGAAAATGCAATTGGGAACAACTGAATAATTCATTATCGAATCCTGACCCAGAGCTCTTTCTGCCGCGACCACCGCCTCAGCAAAAGCTACATGAGCCAGGAGAATTCCTCCAATTACATCACCCGCGGCCCAGATTCCTTCTTGACTGGTCTGCATTCCTTTATCAACGCTAATTATTCCCTTTTCGTCGCAATCAAGGCCAAGATTGTCCAAACCAAGATTTTCAGTGTGGGGCCGTCGGCCTACACAGATTAGCATTTTTTCCGCCTCGATTTCTTCTCCTTCTTCCAGGGTAACTCTGATGGTCTGAGGGCCATATTTTTTTATTTCTTTTAGTCTGGCGGAGGTGAGAATTTCTATACCTCTTTTTTTGAAACTCTGAGTTAGAGCTCTGGCTACCGATTTATCTTCTAAAGGTAAAATATTCTCCATCATTTCGATCATCCAAATTTTACTTCCCAGGGAGGAGAAAATAGAGGCGAATTCACAGCCTATGACTCCTGCTCCCACAATGATGAGGGTTTTTGGTATTTCGGTCAACTGGAGAATCTCTTCACCGGCCATTACTGAAGGATGGTCATAATCAACGAAGGGAAGACGAATGGGTTGGGAGCCAGTGGCAATGATAACTTTGTCGGCCGGGAGCCTCAAAATCCGGTCTTCACTTACTACTTTAATTTGTCCAGGGCCTGAGAAGGTGGCCTGTCCTTTAATCAGATTTATCTTATTGGCCTGGAGAAGGAACTTTACTCCGTTTCTCACCCGTCTAACCGTTTCTTCTTTTTTAGCCATCATGCGGGAGAAATTGGCTTTTACCTGACCGGTCTCGATTCCTATATCGTGAGACTGGCGGCAAAACTCCAGCAGTTCAGTGGACCAGGCTAATGCTTTGGTAGGAATGCAGCCGGAGTTGACGCAAACTCCACCTGGTTTATCTTGCTCGATAACGGTAACTTCTCCTCCCAACTGAGCAGCCCGGATAGCGGCTACGTAACCAGCGGGACCCGCTCCAATAACTATTAGTTTTGTCTTTTCCAAAATTTTTCTTTCCTTAAAGATATTTTCCCAAGGCTATCTATCAAGAAAAAGCCCTTTTTAGAATCTCTGGAACTAGTTTATCCCATCCCAGGGGCATCAAGTGAATACCTTGACATAGTGGCTTGAGTTGTTTAATTAGCTCTATGGTAATGTCGATACTTTCCTGCTTACGGTTTTCCGCTTGTGACATTCTCTTAATCAAATGGTCGGGGACGGATACCCCGGCTACATTTTTGTTCATATATCTGGCCATTCCGGCTGATTTAAGGAGAACTATTCCGGCCAAAATGGGAACATCAATATGCTCCGCTGCTTTCATAAAAGTCTCAAATTGTGCTGGATCATAGACGGTCTGAGTCTGGATAAACTTAGCTCCCGCCTGCACTTTTTTTTCCAGTTTGATTATTTGGAGTTCTAAGGGATCGGCTCCTGGGTTGGCCACTGCTCCCGGGAAGAAGTTGGGTTTTCCCTCCAGGTCATTTCCCATCATATCTTTGCCTTGATTGAGACCAGATACCACCTGGAGAAGTTGCACGGAATCCAGATCAAATACAGGAAGGGAATCAGGGTGGTCTCCCAAAGTTGGGTGGTCACCGGTGATAATAAGGACATTTTTGATTCCCAAAATCCAGGCACTTAAAAGATCAGATTGTAAAGCCAATCGGTTTCTGTCCCGACAGGTAAGCTGAAAAACCGGCTCAATTCCCCTTTGTTTAAGGAGATGACAAACAGCCAGAGAACCCACTTTCATCACTGAACTCTGGATATCAGTAACATTAACTGCTTCTACTTTTCCTTTAAGAAAATCAGCTTCCTTTAGAGCTCTCTCTATATTTACTCCCTTGGGAGGTCCAATCTCACTAGTAACCACGAATTTGCCGGAAACTATGCTCTCATGCAGACTCATCTTTTGCCTCCTCAAACTCCAGAGCCCAATAGGTGGAAGTTCTAATTTCTTGAGAAGCTTCCATTTTGTTATAATTCTTCGGTTGAGCTATTTTTCTCAGGATATCCAGACGACCCACCTTTTTTAGTCGTTCATAAATCAAATACCAGGCACAATCTCGGTCCGGATGAACTTCACACTTGCCTTTATCCGATCCTCCACAGGATCCATTAAGCAAATGTTTAGCGCAAGCGGTCAGAGGACAAATTCCTCCCGTGAGGTACAGTATACATTCCCCACACTGATAACATCTTTCACTGGAAGGCCAAATACCCTGGAATCCTCCCAGAGAAATGGTGTCCAGAGCCGGGAAGGTTAGCTTATCTACCGTAGCCGCTACAGCCTGAACCCCAACTCCGCAAGATAAGACCAGTAGACCATCTGCTTTACTGATCTCCCTCAGTCTGTAGGCCAACCTCATTCCCACCAGGGCCTTATTGCAGAGAGAATCTATGACTACCCAACCAGTAATTTGCTTACCTTTCTCTTTTAGTTCTTGTTCCAACTGGCGTACCTGAGGTTCTCCCCCAGTCTCACAGGCTTCAGCACAACCACCGCAGCCAATAAGGAAGATTTTATCAACTTCTTTCAGTATGTTCAAAATTTCTTTTAGCGGTTTGAGTTTGGTTACAATCATTCTTTCTCTCCTAAACAGCCAATTTCTTCCATAATGACCTCAATTATTCTGGGTATTCTCTTTTTTAAGCAGAGGGAAATCTCTGTTCCCCAACCAATTTTCTCCGGCTCCACTCCAATGATTACCAAATTGTGAGTCTTTTCTCTTTTGGTCATTAAAATGTCCATCAGGCCGATATCGTGTAGAGAAAAGGGGCTGTTTTTCTCAGTTTCAATTTGTTCTGGAAGTAGCCGATAAATAGAGCCAGGTTTTTCTCCTCCCTTGGCTGCATCAACGATGATGATTTTTTTTCTGCCTTCAAGCAAATAAACCAGGGAGAAGGTAGCGATCCCGGCGTCTACCAGTTCAACGTTGCCAGGTAGGCTCATTGTCTTTAATTCTCTGAGGAGATAAGGGCCGATTCCTTCATCTCTTAACAGAATATTACCCACTCCCAAAACCAGAATCTCCTTTTCCGTTTCCGGAGGAGAGTCAACTGACAAAAAATTCACCCACTTTTTGGCCCCGGAGGGTCAAAAAGTGCACTGCACAGGCCAAACATGGATCAAAAGAGCGAATGATCCGAACAATTGATACCGGATTTTGCTCATCGGCAATTTTCACTTCTTCCAGAGCTTGTTCTATCGGTCCAGGTTGATTCTTACTGTCCCGGGGTGAGGCATTCCAGGTGGTAGGAACAATAAGTTGGTACTCCTTTACTTTACCGGACTCAATGGTTAGTCGGTGACAGAGTGCTCCCCGAGGAGCCTCAGTGAGGCCGATTCCTTCGGCTTCTCCGGGTAAAGAATAAGAAATACAGGCCGGAGCCTCTGGCTCCAGTTCTTCTATCCACTTGGTCATTGCTTCAGTAAGCAAAGATGCCTCCAGAGCTCGAGCAATGTGTCTGCCTACTGTGGAAAAGAGTGAGCTAATGTGAATTCCGAGCTTTTTACAAATAGCGTCAACCCGAGATTTGATGGTCTTGCTTCCAGCCGCGTAGTTTACCAGGATCCGGGCCAGGGGACCTACCTCGTAAACTTCTTCCTGGTAGCGGGGAGATTTTATCCAGGAATATCCCTTCTGCTTCCCAGGTAGGGGGCCATTATCATCATACCAGGAATAGGCGATTTCTTCCTTCAGTCCATCTGCATCAAAACTTTGCCACTGCATATTCCGACTGGTCCGACCAGCCTGGTAGAATTTCTCTCCGTTTTCCAGGGCAAAAGCTCCGTAACTGAGGAGTTTTCCACATCCTGAGCCAATTTCCAGATAATCGGGATAAAAGCGAGCTAACATCAGCGCATCAGGAAGGTAAGCTTCCTCCACAAATTGCCTGATCTCTTTTAATCTCCAGGCAAAGGTGGTAATTTTGTCGGCTAATACGGGAGTAGTAACTCCTCCTGGAACAATGGCAATCTGGTGGGGCATTTTGCCCCCAAAAACGCTGAGCATCTCCTGGGTTTTTCGGCGTATCCGCAATGCCTGGAGATAGTGTAAGGAAAATTGCCGATTTAGTTCTACCGGAAGCCGCCAATCATACTGGTAGCGGGGGACAAAGGGTTCGAGAGCTCCTCTGTCCAAGAACTGTTTAACTGAGCGGAGTTCAGGGTCTTCTCCTTGATATTTTGCTATTTCAGTAATATCCAGCCAGTCCAGAGCGGCCAGGTGATAAAAGTGGAGGATATGACTCTGAAGAAAATTAGATGCCAGAATAAGGTTTCTCAAAATTCGTCCATTAGGGGGAATCTGTCCGGTGATTCCAAAAGCATCATCCAGGGCCAGGGAGGCTGCTGTAGAATGGGCAACGGGACACACGCCACAAACTCGTTGGGTTAGACGAGCAGCATCTCTAGGATCCCTATGACAGAGAATCTGTTCCAGTCCGCGGTAAAGTGTCCCCGAGCTTCGGGCCTCTTTAACTCTTCCCGCTTCCACCACCGCTTCGATTTTCAAATGACCTTCAACTCTAGTAACGGGATCAATAATAATCTTACTCAATTTCTCCTCCTGGTGAGGAATCTAAGGCAAACTGTTCGAGCTTGCTTTTAAGTAAACTTTCAATTCTTCTGTATCGGTATCTTTTCTTATTCCGGGAAGTCTTTTTTGGACAATTTTCTGATAGAGCGGAGAGGATAAGTCAGGAAATTCGGGCATAGCGCAACCTTCACACGGTCCACCACTCATAACGCACCAGTTAGATTGATTATTCCAGCCCCGAATAGGGCAATCGGCATAAGTCAAAGGACCTTTGCAACCAAGGTAGTAAAGACATCCTTCCTCACCGATTTTTTCAGCAAACTTACCCAGGTCAAAGTAAGGCCGGCGGGGGCAAATATCGTGAATTAACTGACCATAGAAACTTTTAGGACGTCCTAATTCGTCTAAACTCTTTAGAACTTTATCCAGGCCCTGGTGGATGATTTCTACGACTGTTTTAATAAACCAATCAGGGTGAGGAGGACATCCGGGAATATTAATTACCGGCCTAAGAATTTTAGCTTTTTTCAAAGTGTCTCCTATGCCTTGACATCCCGTAGGATTAGGAGCAGCGGCAAAGATTCCCCCAAAAGAAGCACAGGTCCCCAGAGCAATTACTGCTATGGCCCGATCGGCTAAATCTAACACTCTCTCCTGAATAGTTATTGGTTTACCCTCTTTTTCCCCCACCGTGCCGTAGATTCCTCCATCAGCGGTGGGAATCGCTCCTTCAACGACGAGAATATAATTCTCTAACTTCTCCTCTCTGAGCATATCAACGGCTAACTCTCCTGAGCCAGCCATTATAGTGGATTGAAACCTGAGATTAAGGTGATATCCCGGGCGGATAAGATCAATGAGAACGTTTTTAATGGTAGGATTGACCGCATTAAGGATAGAAATAGTACAACCGGAATCAGAAGCACCGTTGAACCAAGCTACGGGGATTTCTTTTACTTCCGGCGATATTCTTTTTTCTGATTTCATGGCTATGTCCCTTTCCTGATATTCAATAACGGCAATTTACTTGGTGGAGATGCCTATTTAAAGGTAACAAGTTAAATTAGATTACCATAATTTTTCTTCCTGTCAAACAACTTTTGCCGGAAAAGAATGGTAGGCGCAGGCTTTGACTCCTCGGTTATGATCCGGTAGGCGCAGGCTTTAGCCTGCGTTTATTTGCGCAAGTTAAAACTTGCGGCTACCGTAACCTCTTTGCGCAAGTTAAAACTTGCGGCTATCTTTGTTTGGGTAAGTAAAGTCACTTTGTCAAACAAGCCTCGGGATATTCTGTCTTGCTCCGGTGATACTCTTTACAGTAATAACTGGTCAGTCTCCTCGCTTCGGGAGAAAATAAAGATATTGAGGGGGCAATACTTTCCCCCTCAACGCTTTGCTGCTCCCCCTAAAAAAAGTAAACAACTCGGGTCTTCGACCCTCAAACAGAATTTTTTCTTTATCCTTCGCT
>DAOVGF010000099.1 GCA_030672545.1 Candidatus Aerophobota bacterium | reverse complement strand
TATTGCAAATCACATGGCTGCTATCATAGTTGACGCCACCAATGACGACGATACCATAACTACGGCTGTTCGATGCCGACGAAGGCCAGGTCGTAAAAGATGCAGCGGGTATATTGTTTCTTCCATTCAAGAAGACAATCGGATTAGGTGGTTCTGTCCCTCATGTGATGACAATGGTTACATTTCCGGATGGGAAAAAACCATTTGGAATCTTAGACAAAAGACAAGCTCACCTCGCACAGGAGCGCGTTAGGAGGCATTCAATGCAACCAGTGTTGAAAGAGCAAATCGAAACACCCGCTCTTCTAATCGATCTGGACATTCTGGAGAGAAACATACAGATCATGGCCGAATTCATGAAAAACAAAAATGCGAAACTCAGACCCCATTTTAAGACACACAAATGCCCTACCATAGCCCATAAGCAAATATCTAAAGGAGCCAAAGGAATCACCTGTGCCAAACTGGGAGAGGCTGAAATATTAGCGGCGGCGGGAATAAAGGATATTCTCATTGCTAATGAGATTGTCGAGCCAAGCAAAGTTTTTCGCCTGGCCGGCATTGCCCATAGTGATGCCAAAATAACTGTGGCGGTTGACAATGCTGAGAACATTGCCGATTTGTCCCGAGCAGCTTCAATCATAGGGTCCACGATTTATGTCCTTGTCGAGGTGGATATTGGGATGAGACGTTGTGGAGTAACAACTCCAAATGAGGTTGTACATCTAGTCAAGAAAATTATCAACTCTGAAGGGTTAGTATTTGAGGGTCTTCAGGCCTATGAAGGTCATCTCGTTTATAAAACTGATTTTAACGAGAGGTATCATGAAGTTCAAGAAATAGCAGATAAGCTCGGGGAAATAAGAGCCGTTCTGACCCAAAATGGTGTATCAGTTAATGAAATTAGCGGAGGTGGAACTGGAACTTACAATATCACGGGGAATAATACAATTTGGACAGAGATTCAAGCTGGTTCTTACGTATTTATGGATACCGTCTATAACAAGCTGGGGCTTGATTTCCAGGATTCACTCACTATACTTGCCACTGTGATTCACAAACATTCAGGATATGCCATCACTGATGCCGGCTTCAAAGTCTGTAGTGTTGAACAGGGACAACCGCAAATCAAAGACTACCCCGATCTCAGAATAGAAGAATTAAATGAAGAACACGGTAAGATTATTGATGAAAAAAACGAATTGCAGTACCGACAGAAGATCGAATATGTTCCCAGCCATTGCTGTGGCACTGTAAACCTCTATGACAAATACTACTGTGTCAGAAATGGGTTATTGGAAACAGTTTGGCCTGTTAGCGCCCGGGGCAAAAGCCAATAATAGAGAAAGCCTGGCTGTCTCTTACCTCGTCATGGTTTGCAGTTGTTTGTCTCCCAACAGCTCCTGAGTTACCCTGATATCATACCTCTTTAAGAAGCTATTCCAGGGAGAATGCAGAAGGCTCTCACTTCTCTCCCGGTGAGAACATTTCACGGGCTAATTCAGGATTATAAGGGGCTTTTCGTCCCATACATTGCTTTCGGGGACAAAGTTGACAACTGTGAAACTTAACCTGGGTAGGGAAGTATATTCCAGAGATGGATTTCCGAGGAATCATTAGAAAGCTTTCAGTCAGGTGTACACCCACATTTTTCTCCGTGTTACCCAAAAGAGAAAACAATTCTCTTTGTTGCTCAAGGGGCCAGTTACTCAAAGATCCCGGGCTCATAGTAGAGATTTGCCCCAATCGGTAGGTCTTCTGAAGATAGCTTTCCAGATATTCCCTGGTCTTCTGGAGAGCCAAATCGGCCATTGCTTCCAGGTAGTACTGTTCCAGAAGATCATCCACTGAGCCCGCTTTCTTTTCCAGTTCGCTTCCAACGGTAATGATATAGGGAAACACTCTTTCTACTTGATCCAGGTTCTTTCTCAGCACGGTACTTTCAAAGGTTGTCGCACCAAGGGTAACCGTAGCCTCCGTTCTGTCCTCCACGTAAGCTACTACGAAGACAGCTCTGGGGTCAATTAAGTTTGTTGCCTGCTCAATCACCCTTATAAGCATATTTTGCTCTCTGGCTCGAACTTTATCCCCTACCTCAAGGTCTCTCAACCATTGGTCAATATCGTGGTCAAGGGGAATGTTATTCAGTAACCGAAGATCTTTTACCTGACTCATTTTCTCGAGACTCTCTGAACGCATCTTTTTCCTGCCTTTCTCACAGGTGGAGATAATCCTCTACCCTGCTGAGATATCTTTCATTCACTTAATTGTATGCATGGTGGTTCTAAAATTTCACCAGTCCTAAGGTGATTTGCAGAGATAGATCAAGGTCGGTTATTGTTTCTTTGGACAGCTCTCCAATCTTTTCCACTAATCTTCTTTTGTCGATAGAGCGAATCTGGTTTGGCTGAACAACTGATGGTTTGGTGAGTCCTCCTTCCGGAGGGTTGATCAGAACCTCATCGAACTTAGGTTCAGCTCTGCCGGTAATAGCGGCCACAATTACAATGGGGCTATATTGATTGGCTATATCGTTGGAAATGATTACTACTGGTCGGGTCTTTTTGACTTCTGCTCCTATGGTGGGATCAAAATTAACCAAGAAGACTGAACCACGTTTAGGATAGGACATAATGGTAATAGTAAACAAGATAGCCTTTTAGAGGCCACACGAAATGTTTAGCGGTTTTTCTTCTCCAATTTTTCCCAGAGCTCTTTTTCAATAGGTTCCCACTCCTGGGCAATAACCAAATCATCTTCCCCCCTTTCCAGATAAGTTTTCTTCAATCTTTGTTTTAGCCTGGCTCTCTCTAATCTATTTACATATAGTCTTACTGCCTTATTAATAAACTCGCTTCGATTATCCCTACTCACTCGCTGAATTAACTCCAAAGTCTCTGAGGGAAGAGTAATATTTACTCTTTGTCGAGTCTTGGGCATAGTTTATTTTCCTCCTATTATGAATTGTTCCCATTATACACACTAAATATATGTATGTCAAGAGATTGAAGAGTTTTGGCCAAGCGCCAAAGGGCAATTTTCATATACCCATTGCAACTGACAAAGTTGCCTTTCTTAATCCCATCATTTTTTCTCTACGATGACCAGGCCAAAAAGTACTCTGATTATTTTCGTTAGGACAAATGGACAGAATTGAACCAGCTTGACAGTGTTTTTGGATAAGATAACCAATTTATCGCCTACGAGCAAAATCCCTAATGATTGAGCTATGTTTGGGCCGATTTGGGCTAAGATAGTTCTCTTTTCATCTCTGTCCATGGATTGAAGAGACCTGGTCACTTGCAATGCTTTTGTCTCCAGGGAATCATCCGGTCCAATTTCTATGGGTGTACCAATAGAGACGGTAATTTTACTAAATGGGAGGGGAATAATATGCTGGTCCCACCGTTTACCAAGGATTAGCCCTCGGTGAGCTGTTATGGTCAAGGGCACAATCAAAGCCTCTGCTTTTTGAGCGATATAAATTGTTCCCGGTCTGGTTTTACGAGGTGGCCCGTGAGGACCATCAACGGCGATGAATCCTGAATAACCATGTTTGATGGCCTTAAGAAGTTCTACTATTGATCTGGCACTTCTCGAGGTCCGCACTACGCGGTAGTTAAAGGCAGCGAATAATTGAGCCACATAATTCCCCCGGAAGCACGAATCAACTAAAGCTACCGCTTTCTTGGTCCGAAGAGAAGTAAGGAGTAAGGTATAATCACCGTGCCAAAAGGCAAAGATAACTTTCTGGTTTTCCTCCTTAATTTTTCTCAAAGTTTCCTCGCCTACGATGGTAATAGTACTACTGGCGGAAATAAGCAGTAAAATCCCCTGGACAAACCAACTGGGGGTTCTTACCACCACTGTGTAAAAAAGGACTTTTTGCAGGAGAAATCTATAAAGCAGTTTTTGGATTAGCATCTTCACAATAAACTTTCTTCCCACTACCTGATAGATAATTTGTTCAGTAGTAATCTTCATACTTTTTTTCTAAAGACAACCTTTTTTTCAGTGCATCTCTCGACCACCGGTGATGTTGATTGCCTGACCGGTCAGGTAGTCAGCCTCTTGGCTGCAGAGAAAGAGAACCACGCCCACGATATCGGCCAGTCTGGTTAGTCTTCCCAGAGGGACTTTGGCGGTAAACTTTTCTACCACTTCTTTCTGACTCAGTTTCAGGTTCTCCTGATAATTAGCTGACACCTTCTTCCAGACACCGGTATTCTCGGTTATCCCCGGGCATACGGCGTTAACATTAATTCCCAGAGGGGCCAGTTCGCAAGCTAAGGCCTGAGTCAATCCAATGATGGCCGCTTTAGCGGCCGAATACGGGACCATAAAGGCAGACCCGGTTTTCCCTGATTTAGAGGAGAAATTTACAATCTTACCCTGTTTTTGTTGACCCATCAAGGGAGTGACTTCCTGGATAAAATAAAAAGTTCCCCGAACGTTCACATCAAAGATTAAATCCCACTCTTCGGTGGTTACCTGATCATAGGGCCGTTGATCAACCACTCCGGCTACGTTGACTAAAATGTCCACTCCTCCCATTTTTTCCAATGCTTTGGCTACGACTGCCTGTACTTCCAGCCGGTGCTCCACGTTAGCTTTATAGAAGTAAATTTGTTTATTTTCTTCCGGAGAACGAAGGGGGGGCTGTGGCTCATGAAGATCTGTAGCCAAGACCGTTGCTCCTTGCCGGGCCAATCCCAGAGCAATCTCACGACCGATGCTTCCTGCTGTTCCGGTAACGATTGCTTTCTTGTTCTCAAAATTCATCTTATCCTCCCTTCAAGGTTTAAGCACTACTCGAAGACTCTCCTTATTTTCCATTAGCTCAAAGGCCTGCTTGAAATCTTTTAGGGGGAGAGTGTGGGTTACCAAAAGGTCGGCTCGCACTTGCCCACTTTTTAGTAGTCTCAGGGCTTGTCTGACCTGTTGAGGAGTGGAATCGGAAGTAGCCACTATGGTTAGTTCCCGGTAATGGATCACTCGACTGTCCACGGCGATGGTGCTTTTTCCCGCTGGTAAACTGGCAAATAAACAAAGCACTCCCTTTTTGCGAACCAGGGAAAAGGCTTGTTCGTGAGCCTCTTTAGACGGGGCAGCCACGATTACTACATCCGCTCCCCTGTCCTGGCTGAATTGTTTAATGCGAGAAATAAGGTCATCCTGGGTGGGATCCAGAATTAGATCCGGTCCAAAACGTCGGGCAATCCGGCGACGTTGTGAGCTGACCTCAATAATGGCGATTTTTTCCGCCCCACGAGCCCGCGCCACCTCAAAATTAATCAGTCCCATGGGACCGGCACCCACAATCACCACTGTGTCTTTCTCTTTAATGCCGGTGGTCTCGGCCGCATTAACTGCACAGGATAAGGGTTCACTGAGGGCAGCCTGCTCCGAAGAAATGCCCTCGGGTACCTTAATTACATGGCCGTTCTTTATAGCCCGCTCCGGGATGGCCACGAATTCCGCCATTCCCCCGGCATAGGAAAATCCCATGGGGGCCACGGAATCGCAGAGATTGGTCCACCCCTGGTGGCAGAAATAACAGTGACCACAGGAGACCGAGGTGGCCATCACCATTCGGTCACCAACGGTAGCTTCTCTAAAATCCGCTCGGCTCTCAATAATGTGTCCACAGAACTCATGCCCGATTATCTGAGGGGCCTGAATGCGGGAATTCCCGTGTCGGTACGATTTGAGGTCTGTTCCACAGACACCACAGGCTTCGATTTCTACCAGTAGTCCCCCGGGAGGACACTCTGGTTTCTTCACTTCTTCCAGGTGTACCTGCAAGGGAGCGTGAAAGACGACCGCTTTCATAATTGTTCCCGTTGAAGGGCTTCAGTCATAATCGCTTCCGTGGCCGTCACTCCCAAACGTTCACATCCTAATTGCAGAAAGGTTACTGCTTTATCATAGCTGCGAATTCCGCCCGAGGCTTTCACTCCCAGTCTTCCTCCCACCGTATTGAGCATCAATTGGATGACTTCAACCGTGGCTCCCTCAGTGCCAAAACCGGTTGAGCTCTTGACATAGTTGGCTCCGGCCGCTTCGGAAAGCTGACAGGCGGTAACAATCTGTTCTTTGCTCAGGTAGCAGGTTTCCAGAATGACCTTTACCAGTGCTCCCCGAGGTTTTGCTTCTTTGACTACGGCGGAAATATCCTTTTCAACCAAATCGTAGTTTCCGGAAAGCAAGGCTCCAATATTTAAAACCATATCCAGCTCGTCCGCTCCCTCATCGATAGCCAGTTTGCTTTCCAGGGCTTTTACTTCCGGCTGGTGATAACCGTGAGGAAATCCCACCACTACTGCCAGCTTGACTTGACTACCGGCCAGTTCCTTTTTGGCCAGGGCGGCATCAGTGGGCCGTACACAAACAGAGGCAGTCCGATATTTTTTCCCCACCGCACAAGCCTTGATAATATCTGCCTCAGTCATTTGGGGTTTGAGGGCTGAGTGATCCAGAGTTTCGGCAATGGCTGCTGCCGTAAAGTCTTTTTGCATTATTATTTCCTCCTCTGTTTTTGCTGGTGACTTCTGCGTCCGCTATTATCTCAGACAATGCTGCTTTTGTCAAACTCATTAATTGGGGACAGTCACTGATTTCTCAACTATTCCGCTGTCTGCCCCTACCAGAAATGCAGCAAGAATTTGCTAAGTTCTGATGAGATTTGACAAAACGGTCGGCCAACTTATAATCCAAGAGAAGTACCTGACTTCTTCTATAGACCTCAAAAGAATTACCCCAAGAGTTAAGAACAAGTGTATTTGGTAGGAAACCGGTAAGAAAGGTCCGGAGGTTCCCTTTTCAAAGAGGTTAACAAGGAGAAAACAAGTAGCTACTTTGCAGTTAGATGCATCCGGAAGATCATGAGCTAAGGGGTTCACTTCAGAGGGAAAAAATGTTAAGAGTTGAACAATCTGGTGAGAGTGAGTGGGTATTTGTTTACTCCCCCAAGTACAAGAAGTTAATGGATAAATTTGATAAAGGTATTGATTTATGGGAGATGGGACGTATTAGTCCTGCCAAGAAGATTTATAAAGAAGTTATTAAAGAGTACCCGGAGTTTATCGACGCTTATCATCACCTGGGTTTACTTTATAAAGAGGAAGATAGAAAGCAGTTGGCATTTGAAAACTGGTTAAAAGGCTACCAGGTAGGGGAAAAGGCTTTACCTTCTGATTTTACCTCAGGAAGGAACTTCTTAAGATGGGTAAATCTGGAGAATCGTCCATTTTTAAGATGCACCCATGCTCTCGGCTTATGCTTTTTCGATGCCGGTAACTTTGCCAAGGGTATGGAGCTATTTGAGTTTATAATTTCAGTAAATCCCAATGATAACCAGGGAATAAGGGGAGTATTGGTCGAAGGGTATCTAAAAACTGGAAATTATCTAGCCGTCTTAGATTTATGTGATCGATACAGAGGAGATATTATAGTTGACCTTACCTACGGGGAGCCATTTGCCCTATTCAAAATGGCCAATAAAGAAAAAGCTACCCCTTTGTTAAAGAGGGCCATAAGGTTCAGTCCCAAAGTAGCCAGAGAACTTTTGAAGAAAAGACACCTCCCACCCGAAACTCTTTTTCCCGATAGATACACTGTTGGCGGCGACGATGAGGCTTATTATTACTGGGAAAGAAGCGGAATTTTGTGGAAAGACCCGGAGATGGAAAAGTGGTTGGCTCAAACCGTGGGAAAGAGAAAAAGCAGATAAAGGAAGTTCGCGGGGTCAGGTCTCAACATTTGACATACGGACAAACTTGGTTATACTGAGGTATGAATATGTTGTTCCGAGAGGGAGCTTATGAGTAGGATAAAAAAATTTGCCATTAGTATTCCTGAAGAAGATTTTGAGAGACTGGAGGTGCTCAGAAAGGGAGAGAGACTAGCCCGTAGCCAAGCTGTTTTGCGAGCAATTAGGTTATGGGAGAAGTCCAAAGAGATGGAAAGATTGATTGAGAAATACGAGGCAGGGTATAAGAGAAATCCGGAAATGATGGAAGAACGGATAGCTTGGGAAAAGGCTTCTCTGACAGCACTCACCACGGAGAAATGGTGATGAAAAGAGGAGAAATCTGGTGGGCTGAGCTACCTTTACCAATTGGTAAACGTCCCGTTCTGCTTCTTTCCCGGGATGAGGCCTACCCGATAAGAAATGCGGTTACTGTGGCTGAAGTAACTTCTACCGTCAGAGACATACCGGTTGAGGTATCCCTTGGTTCAGAGGACGGTCTTCCCAAAAGATGCGTTGCCAACTTGGATACTATAATTACCATCCGCAAGGAGATCTTGAGGGAAAGGATTTGTCTTTTGAGCGCCGAGAAGATAGACCAAGTCAATCAGGCAATAAAATTTGCTCTCTGTCTTCCTTAGAACCAACCGAAGTCAAAAGATTATTCAATGTCTAAATCGATCAGCTTTCTTTACCAGTTAGCCTGAGCCGCTAACGATATAGAAAAACTCTCCAGTGGGGATCCTAAAAGAATAGTCAGAAGAGCGAAGAACAAGCATATTGGTAGAAAACTGCTGAAAAACATCTGGAAATTCCCCTTTTAAGGAGGTTAATAATGGAAAAGAAGCAGCTTTCTCTCAGAAAAAAACAAGATAACGTAACTTTTGCGCAAAAGTTACGTTGAAAACCTGGAAAAGGAAAATTTTGCATGGAAATAGTGAAATCAAAAAATGGTGTTCCAATTAGATTAACGGAGCAAAGATGGTATCATATAATTGAGAACCATGATGATTTAGCAGGTTATTATGATGAAGTGCTTAGTGTAGTTGAAGAACCAGATTATATTATAAAGGGATATAGAGACGCATGCATTGCGTTAAAGGAAATGAAAGAGAACAAATTTTTGGCAGTGGTGTTTAAGGAAGTCAATAGAGAAGATGGATTTATTATTACGGCTTATTTTACAAGTAAAATAAAACTCGAGAAAGAGGTGATATTATGGGAAAAGAAGTAATAAAAGAAGAAGTGATTGCAGAGATCTTTAAAGCAACTCCTCATCTGCTAAAATTTCCAACTACTAAGATGTGGATAGACTATGATCAGGAGGGGGATGTTCTTTACATAAGTTTCAAAAGACCTCAGAAGGCAACAGACTCAGAAATGCTTGAAAATGGTATATTGCTCAGATATAGGGATGATCGACTTGTAGGGATGACAATTTTAGATGCATCCAGAAGATGATGAGCTAAGGGGTTCACTTCAAGTTAAAAAAGGTCTCCAGAAATCAGAGATCAAGAGGAGGAAATCTACCAATGGCCGAAAACCTAACCTCAGAGGAAAGAGTAAAGTTGGCCCTTCAGCACAAAGAACCAGATCGAGTACCCTTCGATCTGGGAAGTACATTAGTTACCGGAATTATGCTGCCTACCTACAAGAGATTATTAACTTACCTGGGGATGGCCAAAGAAGACATTCCAGTGATAGACATTATTCAACAGTTAGCGGAAGTAGATGAAGATGTACTGCAGCGGCTGAAGGTTGATATCCGAGGGCTAATGCCCAGTATCCTGGCTGGTGAGAAGCCGGAGATTACAGAAGATAATGATTATACCTACTTCACTGATCCCTGGGGGATTGGATGGAAAATGCCAAAAGTAGGGGGATACTATTATGATATGTATAAGCATCCTCTAAAAGGAGAAATTAACAAGAAAAAAATAGATGGTTATTCTTGGCCTAAGCCGGCTGAATTCGCTCGTCTGTCAGGATTAAAGGAAAAAGCAAAAAAATTCAACGAACAGAGAAAAGCAGTTATAATCGGTTCTTTAGGAGGTGGGTTTTTTGAACTTGGTTTTTGGATGAGAAGTTTCGAAGATTTCTATATGGACTTCGCTGCCGACCCAGGCATAGCTTGTTATCTAATGGACAAATTGCTGGAGATAAGAATGGCCTATTGGGATATAGTCCTGAAGGAGCTAGGTGATTACATTCTCGTAGTCATGGAAGGACAGGATTTGGGCGAGCAAAAGGGAACAATGCTTTCTCCGGAAATGTACAGGAAATATGTTAAACCGAGAGAGAAAAAGTTATTCTCACACATCAAGAAAATTGCTCCTGAGCCTACTTATATTTTCTTTCACACTTGCGGATCTGTATATGAGGTGATTCCTGATTTGATAGAGGTTGGCGTAGATATTCTTAACCCAGTTCAGGTTTCGGCGGCCAAGATGGATACCGCCAGATTAAAAAAAGAATTTGGTAAGGAATTAAGTTTTTGGGGTGGAGGGGTGGACACCCAGGATATTCTACCCCATGGTACCCCTCAGCAGGTCAAAGATGAAGTCAAGAGAAGAATAGATGATCTTGCTCCTGGTGGCGGCTTTGTATTTAACACTGTGCATAACATTCAAGCCGATGTTCCTGTAGAAAATTTGATGGCGATGTGGGAAACTCTCCAAGAATATGGGGTATACTGAGGGGTCTCAGTAAGTTAGACACTTTTTTGTGAATCTGATTTTGGATAATCTCCAGAAATGCATTGCTTGATAATAGGGAGTATTAGAAGGAGAGATGATGATAAACGAAGTAAAAACCAAAGAAAAAATAAAGGAAATTGTTAAGGTTTTACCTAAATTGAACTGTGGTAGATGCGGGTTTGACAATTGTGCCAAGTTTGCCCGGGCAGTGGTTGAGGGTAGAGTTTCTCCCTTCGGTTGTAGAGAGAATCCTTTGCTGGGCCACAAAATAAACGAAATTATGGGAACAAAAATTCCTCAAGAAGCTAATCTCTTGTCGGCCAGCCAATCCCCTGGATTTTATCAACCCATGATAGGCAGAGATGTCAGCATGCTTGCGTATCGTGGTCGGGGTGGGGTTCCTGGTAGGAAAGGTCCCCGGGGCCATGGCTTTGGCCGCGGCAGAAGAGGCAAACTACGATAGGATCATTTCCTTTCCCCCCGTTCCATTCCGGATAATAGTGAGCAGAGGTGGTTTTTTTTATTAGGTCACTTATGAGAAATGACCAGCAGTATTGTGAATGTCAATCCTGATGAGATTTGACAAAACGGCCAGGCCACCTATGATTGATAAGATGGTCCAATAACGATATAGAGAAACTCTCCAGGGGTGATTCCAACGTTAATAAGAGGCAGGAAAAGGAAATAACATGACTCATCAGCATAGGCAGAAAAAAGCACAACAACGGGATGATCTTACCGGCGAGCACGCAGTTGGCAATGTCGGACAGATAGTATTGGCCTGTCTATTTGCGGCAATATGGATAGCAGACACACTTTTTTTCAAGTACACGACTTTCCTCAATGAGTGCCTGCCACTTGCCGTCAGAATACCTCCTGGAGTTGTTTTGTTGGTTTTATCGAGCTATCTGGCGAGAATGGGTCTATCTATCGTGTTCGGCCAGGAGTACCAGGAGTACATGCGGGAAGTACCCATGTGGATCCCGCGGCTTCGGAAAAAATGAATGGGATTGCTGAGACTGGCTAACCAGGACCAGGCGACTACCAACTGTGGAGATCAGGGTAGCCGCAAGTTTTAACTTGCGCAAATAAACGCAGGCTAAAGCCTGCGGCTACCGGATCATAACCGAGGAGTATTCGTTCCGCTCCCACCCACGTAGAGCTCTTTCAAGGAGATTGATGCCAATCAAAGTCAAGAGGGTTCTCTCACCTCTAATTGGAGGTGACTAAATCAGCAGATTGGTCAATTT
>DAOVGF010000013.1 GCA_030672545.1 Candidatus Aerophobota bacterium | reverse complement strand
AGCTTAGCCAGTTGGGGATATGCCGCCAAACCTTATGAGGGTACGGTGATTAACGTTATTTCCCAGCCCCGGCCGGAATGGAACGTATTAGATAAATATCTACCCGAATTTGAGAAGGAAACCGGAATAGATGTCCGCATCAAGTATCTATCCGAGTTAGAGCGGAGATCGAAAGAAAGACTGGATGCCTCCACTCGAACCGGCTCCTACCAGGTATACTACCTGGATGAGGCTAATGTGGCTGAGTTTGCTTCCGCAGGATGGGTACTTCCCCTACTGGACTACTATCCGACGGAGTACGACTTCGACGATTTTATGAAAGCCTGGGTGGAAATTGCCAGTTACGAAGGTATACCTTATTTTGCTCCCACATTGGGTGCGGGTGATTTCTTTATGTACAGAAAAGATATTCTGATAGAATCCGGCCTATTGCTTCCCACAACTCTCGACGAACTCATGGATTCTATCCAGAAAACAAATAATCCTCCCACTCTCTATGGAACCGTAACCCGCTGTCTGCGGGGATCAGGAATGAATGTGTGGAGATGGGCTCCTTTTTTCAAGGGTTTTGGCGGCCAATGGTTGGAGGGAAACAAACCCATATTTAATTCGCCCCCAGCTATTGAGGCAACCGAGTACTACCTGGAAATGCTTAAGTATGCTCCTCCGGGTTGTGGTACTTTCTCATGGGGAGACTGCATAGAAGCCTTTAGAGCAGGAAAGGTAACTTTCTTCATAGATGCGGATGTCTTCTATGATTGGTGTGAGGATCCTGAAAAATCTAACGTGGTGGGGAAAATAGGCTACACTGCTCCTCCCGCTCCCTTAGTTTCTGCCGGATGTTCTCATGGCCTGGGAATATCTGCCCCCGGGTGCAAGACAGAGGAAGTCCGACAAGCCGCGGCTCTCTTTATAGCCTGGGCAACCAGCAAGCAGATGGAGATCCAAAGAGTTGAGAATGGAGTAACTACTTCCTACGCCAGAGAGAGTACTCTTCGTAGCCCTCAGATGGCCAAGGCCATCCCTCCGTTTCTTATAAAAGCATTAGGGAAAAGAGCGGCGGTAACCACCATTACCATCATGCGAAGACCGGAATGGCCGGAGATAGGTGACATGCTGGGAATTATATTGGAGGAATTATTCACCGGAGCACGAACAGACATCCAGGCTGCCCTGGATGAAGCAGTAGATTACGCTGCCGAAGTTCTGGCCAGAGAAAGATAAAGAAAAAGTTAAATTTGAAGAAAAACGAGGTTTTCCGATAGTAGATAAACAAGGCATCCTCCTTCCGTCCGAATTGAGTAATGAGGATGCCTTGTTTTACGTAATTATCAAAAAGTGGGAGGTTAAAACCTCCCCTACCCCAGGGGATAACTTCACCCCTAACGAAATAAAGCCTCCTTACTTAGGTTAATTTAGGAGATAGTAATAATGACCCGACGGCAAGTTTTCTTTCTTTTTCTCTTACCCGCAGTTTTGGTATTACTGATGGTATCCATTTTTCCTCTTATCGAGGCGGTTAATCTGTCTCTCCATAACCGGGTTCTCAGGTACCCGACGGCAAGATTTATTGGACTGCAAAACTTCAGCAAATTAGCTGGAGATCGCCGATTTTGGAATTCTTTAAAAATCTCCTTTATTTGGGAAGGAGTAACCGTTTCTGGTTCGCTGTTATTGGGAATAGCTTTAGCTTTAGCTTTGTACAAAAAGATGGGAGACAAACTTAAGGCCGTCCTCACCTTAGCTCTCATTTTACCCGTCGTTCTTCCCCGGGTGTCAGCGGCCTATGTATGGAGACTGATGTATTCACCTGTCCTGGGTGTATTTAACTACTTTTTGGGCTGGGTAGGTATTGGTCCAGTGGAGTTTCTGAGTAATAGACATTTAGCTCTTTTTTCTGTTGCCATAATTGATATATGGCAATGGGGATTGCTTTTGGCTGTACTTATTTTAAACCTGTTAGAGTCCTTGCCCGAAGAACCTACTGAAGCAGCCTTAATCGACGGCGTGGGTCCCTGGCAACTTCACAGATATATAACCCTCCCCATGGTAGTACCCCAAATAGTTAGCCTGACTTTTGTCAAAATGGTGGAATCATTGAGATCCTTTGATCTCATCTATGTTTTGACCAAAGGAGGACCGGGTATCTCTACCGAAACATTAGATTTATACGCATACCAGGCCGGTATTGGTATATCGGGAAGGATTTCTTATGCTTCCTGTATATCACTTTTGATGCTCATAGCTACGGTAGCATTTATGACCGCCATATGGAAGGTGTACAAAAAATGGTCTTTCGCCTGAAAAAGATTCTTTTATACGTTGTGATAGCAATAATCTTCCTTATTGCTATTTTCCCCATTTACTGGACAGCTATTGGATCGTTCAAGTTTGTTCGGGACATCGTCACCCCCGTTCCCAAATTCATTTTCACCCCAACTCTAACCAACTATATAGATGTATTAAAGATAGCTGACATTCGGGGAAGTTTGCTCAACAGCATAATTGTTGTTACCGGAGCAAGCTTGTTGGGATTTATTCTGGGAGTCCCGGCCGCCTACGTCTTTGCCCGCTTTTCCTTCAAACATAAGGACGATCTGCAGTTTTGGGTTCTTTCTCTACGAATGATGCCTCCGGTAGCGGTGGTCATTCCTTTTATATCTATCTGGCTTGGTTTGGGATTGTTTGATACCTATATTTCCCTGATTGTTACCTATTTGCTCATCTCTCTACCGATAGTTATTTGGTTATCTATAGACTCTTTTAAGAATGTGCCTGTTGAATGCGAAGAAGCGGCCATGGTAGAGGGATGTTCTTACTTCCGAGTGTTCTACAGAGTTGCTTTGCCTATCGCTGGTCCAACCCTGATCGGGGGATTGCTCTTTTCTTTTATCCTGGTTTGGAATGAGTTTTTCCTGGCTTTCGTTCTTACCTCTCAGAAAATGACTATGCCGGTGGCGGCAGCCTCGTTCGCCATGGTGGGTATGGAAATCCCCTGGGGACTCATCTGTGCTTCCATTTGCCTGCTTTCGATTCCCCCACTAATCCTGGCCTCAGTTTTCAGTAAATTCTTGCAGTCTTACTTTCTACCTAAGATATCAGAATAAAACCCTCCATTCTCTACCTCTTTCCTATACGAGTTTCCCATACTTCAGCGAACTGATAACCAAACTATCAATATTTTCCGGACGTACCCCCGCACACAAACCCCCACCTGGGCCCAAAACGAAACAACCATTTTTCCCTGCTTTTTGAATACAGTCCCGGGCTGCTGTTTCTACTTTCTCTAATGAACCGTAAGTCATTACTCCAATCGGGTCAACATTTCCGTTAAGACATATTTGAGAGCCTAAAATCTCTCTCACCTTAGCTATATCGAGCTCTGGAGAAAAACCAAGAAATTCATCTATATTCAACCTTTTGACCAATTCCAGGGTAGCGTAAGAAAACAGCCCATCGCTATGGAAACAAGACGATTTGTCTCTAAAGTGGGAAAATATTTTCCCCGTATAAGGAAGAACAAATTCCTGGAAGATTTCCGGGCTTACAAAAGCAGCATAATCCTCCCCCACTCGCACTTGCGGGAAAGGTCCGAATAGTTTCTCCAGGGTCTCTAACCATTTAATACACGTTTCGGTGGTGATTTCCAGTAAGCCCCTCACCAACGGCTTGTTCTGGTGTAAATCCATGAAGAAATCAGTAACCCCCCGCATTAGAGCAGCCACGTCAAAAGGCCCCAGGGTGCGAAGATTCCTGGGTATCGATAAACCATCCAACTCCTCACCTATCTTCTCCCTAAAATAACAGATCCCCTTAATAGTTTTAGCCATCAACTCGCACCTTTTCGGCTGGGGTATTTTGATCTTACTTAAATCCTTAATATCCCTTACAAAAGGTTTCACCTGGGGGACTCCCACTGGTGAGTCCATAAAAAGAACTTCGCATCCTAAACTGGCCGGAACGACCGCTGGAGCAAAATCGGGGTTGAGACCTACCAAATGGTGAAATCGGTGATGAACTTGCCACTGAGAATCCAACATCAGGGCAAAATCATCGTAGTATTGTTCCTGGGAAACTCCCACAAAAGACTGAGTAAAGGTTGCGTCTAGGTCCAGAAACACAGGAACTTTATCTTGTTGGAAAAGCTGTCGGCTCACCACTTTCTGGTACAGCTCAGCGTTTTTCCTGGCAAAATTAGCCGGCAAGTCAATAACCATAACTTTACTACCTCTCTTCCATTCTCGGTAATCAACTCTTGCAGGAAAAGAATGGTAGTCGCAGGCTTTAGCCTGCGTTTATTTGCGCAAGTTAAAACTTGCGGCTACCTCTCTTCCATCTTTGGCAGAAATAACGGTAGAGAATCAGGGGATAGCGCCAGCTATCCCCTGATTCTTCTTCCGCAGTTATTACTTACTGAGAATCCGCTCTTTAATTTCTTGCAATTCTTTAATGGCGATTTGGCGCGCCTCTTCTACCTTCATTCCTTTCTGTACCAGGTTCTGGCGCAGACTCATAATTACCTTAGACTGAGCCAAGAAATTTGCCGTAGGATCCTGATACTCTCCCTTACCCTTTAATTTCAAGAACTCCAGGAATTGAGGGTTCTCTTGAACCACTTCCCACTCTTCCATCCCGGCCAGACCGTGCATATGGCCATATTTGTTTCCTTCCCATTTACCAGTGTCCTCTCGAACCACGAAGGCAATCCATTTGCTGGCGGCTTCTTTACACTTGCTGTCAGGACTGATTCCGTAACACCAGGCCCAGTTGAAGACCGTGTCAATAGGACCAGTGCGCCACTGAGCGGGCCACCAATCTTTGATTACACCGCCCGAGGCAATGAGTCCCTTGACCCAGGCTCCGGCAGTATGAGTGGCACAGTAGCCGGTTTCCAGACCGGTCCCCAGACCCGAAGTTACAGCATAGTGAGGATTACAAATTTTCCAGACGTTAGCTGTATTGTACACATATTCCAGGGCAGCTGCTGCCGGGGGAGTCTCCAGACCTGAGTTTAGGCCCGTTTGATCGAAAAGATAGGTACCGTAGCTACGCAGCACTACGTTCATTTCCTGGGCATTCCAGAGCTGGTGGTTGTACCACCACTCAAAACCAGTGTGCTTGGTTACTCCTCCTTCCTTAACTACTAACTTTTGGAGTACCTCAATCCAATCCAGGTAATCATTGGGAAGAGCTTCTTTGGTCATCCCAATCTTTTTGAACATATCCATGTTCAAAACCAGCATCAGGGTGGAGTGATCTTCCGGCACGGCGTACAGATTCCCCTCAGCATCTAACATAATGTCGCTCACCACACCAGGTATGAATCGCTGCTGAATTTCCTGGACGGTTTGGGCGTCGAAGGCGCTAATCACGTAAGGGGCCACTAATCCCTGTTTGATGTAGCTGGCAATATTCCAGCTACCCACCCGGAAAACGTCGGGAGTATTACCGGTAGCCATGGCTGTCTTCAGTAGTTGCTCGTATTGTCCTCCCGGTTTAGGGACGTTGGTAACCGAGATGTTCGGATTCTCCTTTTCAAACATGGCAATTAACTCTCCATAGGCCTGTACTTTGGGTTTGTGGGTATGACCCCAGAAGGTAACATGAGTTTTTGCCCCACAGGTTATTGTGGCTAAGGACAGAATGAAAATACCTAATACCAAACTGCTTACTAATATCTTCTTCATGATTAATCTCCTCCCCGTATTCTATCTTGGTTTTTACGCAACTCTCTACTTTTTCACCTCCTTTTTCAAGTTTTCTTAGTTCTTATCCCTTAATCCCGGATAGAACCAGCCCTTTTATAAAATGGCGCTGCAAGAATAAATAAGCAATCAAAGTGGGGGCAATGGCAATAATGACTGCCGGGAAGAGAAGTTGGAAATCTTCCACGTATATATCTAAAAGCAGACTTAGCCCCAGAGGCATAGTATATTTCTGGGGATCGCCCAATACTAAGAGAGGCCAGAGCAGCTCGTTCCAGGTAAAAATATACATAACGATGGCCATAGCTATGAGGGCAGGTTTAGTCAACGGAAGAATCACGGTAAAGAAAGTCCGCAGTTCCCCGGATCCGTCAATCCGAGCCGCATCAATCAGTTCGTCGGGAATAGCCAGCATAGCTTGACGCAGAATAAAGATGGCAATGGGAGCCGCCAAAACGGGAACCATTAATCCAAAGTAACGATTGATCAAACCAAACTGTTTGACCACCAAGAAACTGGGGACGGCCAGTACCTGCCGTGGAATGATCATTATCCCCAAAATAATTATGAACAAAACATTACGACCGAGGTAGCGATATTTGCTGAGACTGTAAGCTGCCAGCGAGGAAAGTAAGAGGTTAAAGGCTACCACGCCGGAGGCAACCAGGGTGCTGTTCAAAAGATAACGCAGCAAGGGAAATGATTTCAGGGCATTGGGGTAATTCTCCCAGGCTATATTTTGGGGTATCCAGTGCATTGGGTAACTGTATATTTCCGCGTAAGTCTTGAAGGAAGAAGAAAAGGCCCAGAGAAGGGGTAAAATAATTACTATGGCTCCCACCAGAAGGGCAGCAAAAACTACTCCTTTAAGGCATATTTTCTTAGTTTTATCACTTAGAGAAAATCTTTTTTCCATAAACTCTAACTCCCACTTTCTTTTTCTCAGTCTCGCTCAAGAAATAGTTGATAGGTTCGGCTGGTGACCAATAAAATGACCAGGAGCACCACCGTCATAGAAAGAGCATATCCCATTTCCAGTTCATTAAATCCCTTCTCCCAGATGTAGTAGACTATAGTTCTGGAGGCATCAGCCGGACCCCCTTTGGTGATGACAAAAATCATAGAAAATATCTGAAAATTACGGATGGTAGCTAAGACAAGAACCATAAATAAGGTCGGTTTCAGCAGGGGAAGAGTTATCTTGAAAAAGATCTGTCGGCTGCTGGCTCCGTCCATACGAGCGGCCTCAAGAGTGGAACTGGGAATAATCTGAAGCCCGGCTAAGAAGATAATCATGTAAAAACCAATATATCTCCAGATACCTATTAAAGCCAATCCGGGAACTACCAGGCGGTCGGAAGTAAGTATGTGAAGAGGTTCTCGTCCCAAGGCACGCAGACTCATCCCTAAAAGGCCGATACCCGGGTGATACATAGCTTTCCAAATAATGGAAACGACGGCCAAACAAAGAATGAAGGGGGCAAAGTAGGCGGCCCGGAAAAAGCCGCGCAAAAAGACAACCCTATCGACAAGAACCGCCAGGACCAGTGAAATGATAATCACCGCCGGTATGGTTAATACCGCATAATACAAACTCACTCCGAAAGCTTGATAGAAATGCCGATCAGAGAAGAGTCGCAAGAAATTTGAAATACCGACAAAATTCTTGGAGCCAATGAGATTCCAGGAAAAAAAACTGGTTTGAATAGCTGAAATGATGGGGTAAAGACGAAAAATGAAAAGGACTATTAGGGCCGGTAAAATCATTAACACCCCGTACTTTGAATAACGGTCACCCAGGATATACTTCCGCTTTCTAACTCCTTTTCCCAAAACTTGCCTCTGTTTGTTAGTTCATGCTGGATAATTAAGATTACTGGAAACTTCCATATTTATGTCCGGACTCAATGAGCTGAAGGTAATTATCCCTCATTCTACCGGTTAAAGGAGATACCGGCCCTTCGGTAGTAGATAAGATAAATTTCTCCCTTCCACCGGAGCACACCGCCGCCCGGACTTTCCCGTCAATTTCCCTGGGAGTACAGAGCTGCATATCGGCGAATTGAATGTTACCCATTAGAGTTATCTTACCCCGGACTTTTTTCTTGGCCTGGCCCATTTCAATATCTCCACCTGGCGCAGCCTCTACAGGATCGAGAAAATCCACTCCCATATTGACCAGTTTGTCTAAAATATCCTTCACCTTACCGTGACAGTGAACCGCCACCAAACTATCGTAGCGATGTACTAAGTCAAAAAGCCTGTGGTCGTATTTTACCACAAATTCATCATAGAGTGCCGGGGACATCATGGGAGGAGTAGCTTGTTCTGAACCACCAAAACGGAATACTGGCCCCACTCCTCCTTGAAGAAAATACTCAAGTCGCTCGAATATCCTTTCAAAGACAGTTTCCATCAGCCGTCTGATGGTAGCTTTCTCGACTGCACACCACATTAGAAATTTCTCAAAGCGGAAAAGCTGAGATACACACACCAGAGGAGTACTCACGAAAATACACATCAGCCCACCTTTTTGCTCAATCCTTCGCTTATATTTGAAGAAATCCTCAAGATCCGCTTTTGGAAAAGTGGAAGGAACGGAAAGGAGTTTTTCCACATCTTCCTTGTCGTCAAGGAGAGGTTTTCTATCCCACACCGTGGAGATGTTTCTGCGTTTCTCACAGATATACTCCAGATTTCCTTTGGGGGTTCGGACCTGGTATTTTATTAGAAGGGAGTCACCTTTTTTTTCGGTTTTGGCTATTTTGACAAACTCTGGAGAAATAAGTAGAAATCTTCTATCAAACTCCGGAAAACCGTAGGTTTCTATTTTATCACCTTTTTTCTCAGCCGCCTTAATAACTTCCAGATAGTTCACATCCTGAGTCATCCACTCATCAAGAACAGAGATACCATCCATTAAGAGATAAGCAACTTGCGGGCCAAGGGGAATTCCCGAAGGATTAATGTGTCTTCCCCAGGGACAGGGAGCACAAATGGGAATTCTATCAACCTTATTGCCCTTCACAGTATTCAAGATTCTTTCTTGGGAAGTCAAGGATAATCCTCCTGTTCTTACTCGGCCAAAAGTGGACTACACCCCGGAGTGGTAGCCGCTTTTCTTAAGGAATCTGGAATTTGGCCACCGGCGTCAGCAATGGCTAATTGTTTCAGCTTTTCACAAATCTCAGGATGTTCTCCCGCAATATTGTTCTTTAGTTTGGGGTCACTCTCCAAATCATACAGAAGAGGAAGCTCTCCCCAGATATAAGCGTTATACCAGTAACGCCGATCGCGAACCATAACAAATGGCCCCCATCCACAGGTAATATGATGGTATGCTTCATTTGTCCTACCCAAGGCCAGTGGCCAAATATCTTTTCCCTCCATTAGCTTCTCCGGTTCAATTCCTAATCTAGCCAGAAGGGTAGGTGGTAGATCAAAATTGTACACCAAACTCTCGCAGGTTGTACCTGCTCCCTCTCCCTGGGGATGACGGATCATGAAGACCAAGTCACAAATCTCTCGAGACATGGGGTGACCTTGTTTTCCGACTATATTGTGCTCGCCAATGCAATGTCCGTGGTCAGATATTACCGCAATCAACGTGTTATCCATCAGATTCAGGATTTTCATCTTCTCAAGAAAATAGCCCAGCCATCTATCTACTAAGGTTACCTCTCCCGCATAGTTTGCTCTGAGCCGCCTTAATATAGGTTGGCTAACTTGATCGGCCCGGCCGTAGCCAGAAGCCAGAAAATCAATCACTCCCTCATTAGGGTCATAGAATCTGCGGTAGGAAGTAGGCGGGTCCCAGGGTTCGTGAGGATCAAAGGAATCAAGGACAAGGAAGAAATTCTCCGCATCTTGATTTCTCTCCAGCCACTTAACTCCTTCCTGGAAAACCCGAGCCGGGAAGTAATCCTCCTCACTATGTCTATCGGCTACATTAGTTAAATATCTACCAATAAAATCGGTAAATTTCCTCCCGGTTGCCGTTGTCTTTGTTCTCAAAGTTTGGGGAATATAGCTTAACACCTCTTTCTCCGACGGAAGCGGTCCTGAACGATAACAATCATTTTCCTGACCCCTTATCCAGGTCCACTCATCAAAACCACGGTGGAAGTTCATTGAGGGTTTAAACTGGTGGTAAGTGTCAGTTATAAATCCGGTACGATAGTTATGAACCTGCAAAATTTCAGCTATGGTATCGCGTTTTTCAGATACAGGTCCCCAACCAGGGGCGCCGATGAAAAGGTTGCCTTTGAGACCTTCATGATTGGTGAAGGGAAAGATGCGACAGCCCGTTTGCAGAACCCTTCGAACCTGGAGGGTAGGAAGTGATTCTGGGTAAGCACGGGTAAATAGCACCGACTCCTTAGCCAAAGAATCCAGATAAGGTGTTCTAATCCACTTATTTCCGTAGCACCCCACATGATCCTGTCTCAAAGTATCAATAATTATGAGTACCGCGTTCACTATGTTTCCTCCTTCCAGAGTTTTGTCCAAAACTGTGAAGCTTCTTGCTTATCCTTCCGGTCGATCTCACCACTTTATTGAGTAAGCCCTCTCATTTTTCCCAGCCAAGCTCCCTTGAGATCTCTTCGGCCGCCTGTCTCACTGCGCTGCCCAATTCTTCTTTTCGACTCATTCTCATGCGAAATGTGGGCCCGGCAATTCCAATCCCACCTACCATCCTGTTTGAATGGTCAAATATGGGGGCGGCAAAGCGCCGGACCCCAAGTCTCACTTCTTGGTCATCAAAAGCATAGTGATTGGCCCGGATTTCCTTCAATTCTTCTGTTAGTCTCTCGACCTCGGTGATTGTGTTTTTGGTAAACCTCTTTAACCCTCTTTCTCTCATAATACATTGGAAGTCTTTTTCTGACATATAAGCCAGAAAAACCTTACCCATAGCGGTGGGATGTAAAGTTGAGTATCTGCTTCCCACGTGGGCTACCAGTCTTACAGACTCGTAGCTTTCCAGCTTATCAACATAGACTATCTCTTTATCATCAAGAATGGCCAACTCAACGGTTTCTTTCGATTTTTCCATCAGTTTCTGCATAGAAGGTCGGGCTTTCTCCCGCAGGTCCAGCTTGCCCAGAAGTTTATGGGCCAGGGTCAAAAGCCTGAAGGTTAGTTCATATTTCCTGGCTACGGGATTGTGGCTAAGGTAGCCTCTTTGCTTCAAATTGGAGAGCAGACGGGAAAGTGAAGGCTTGGGGATATTCAAAGAAGAGGCCAGTTCAGAAAAAGACAGCCCCTTCTCTTCATTAGCTAATAGTTCCAGAATGCTCAGAGTTCTGTCTACCGCTGGAATCAGTTTTTGCATCCTCTTAGTCCATATATGAAACTGAAGTAAGTTATACCTAACTCCATTCTAACACAAAAATCTCGCCTGTCAATCCTGTGTTACGTAACACCCTGCGTCTCCAACAGGAGTTTCCCCAAAATTTTGGGTTGCTTTTCCTGAAATAATCCGGGCAATCTTGCCGCGCGGCCCTTGCTCTGATATAATCAAGGTAAAGACCATTTTGTCACTTAGAGACCTCTGGGGGTCGGAAGGGGAAACTTTTCTGGTCAAGATAGAGTGGTAGCCGCAGGCTTTAGCCTGCGTTTATTTGCGCAAGTTAAAACTTGCGGCTACCCTAGCTTCTTTTGCGCAACCTAAAGGTTGCGGCTACCTTTATGAAATCTAAACTATTACCAACAATGGGACAAGCAAAAAAACCCCGACCGGTAAAGCTATTTTTGGGGATGATAACGGCCAATGAGATTTTGTTGGCCCAGGTGGAGGAAATAATGAGTTATAAATTTGGCCGTATTGATTTTGAAAGCCCGGTTCTGCCTTTCTTTTACACCACTCATTATCAGAGAGAAATGGGCCGGAACTTAAAGAGAAAATTTATCGCCTTTGAGCAACTGATTGATCCGGGACAAATTGCGGAAATCAAGGTACTGACCAATCAGGTAGAGAAAGAGTTCCTGGAGGAAAACTCAGGGAAACGAAAGATAAACCTTGACCCTGGTTATCTTTCCAGCTCAAAACTCATTCTGGTCACTACCAAGAACTATTTTCACCGCATCTACCTGAGCCGGGGGATTTACGCTGAGATAACCTTGAGGTTCGTTCAGAATAAAGGATTCCAGCCCTGGGAATGGACTTATCCCGATTACAAAAGTGAATCTTATCTAAAAATCTTTAATGAAATGAGAAGGAGATACCAAGAACAATTAAGGCAGATGGAAAGGGGAGTTCAATGAAAGATAAAGTAACCAATATTGTGGTAGCTGGAGTGGGAGGGCAGGGCGTTCTCCTAACCTCGGATATCATTGCCAAAACTGCCCTAAAAGAAGGGTGGGATGCGAAGAAATCAGAAGTCCATGGGATGGCTCAGCGCGGGGGAAGTGTTATCTCAGAAGTGAGATTTGGAGAAAAGATTTATTCTCCTCTCATTAAGAAAGGTAAAGCCGACTATCTCCTAACTTTAGAAAAACTGGAAGCCTTGAGATACATTGACTATCTAAAGCAAGATGGAATATTAATAGTTAATGACCTGGAAATATCTCCTATGGGGGTAAGTCTGGGAAAAGAGAAGTATCCAGAAAACATTTATGAAATTTTACAAGATAAGACCAGTCATCTGCTTCGGGTCAAGGCCCTAGATTTAGCCAAAAAAGCTGGTAATGTGAGAACAATGAATTTGGTCCTGTTGGGAATGCTCTCCCGATTCCTGAGCTTTAAAAAAGTAAGCTGGGAGAAGACCATCGAAAATGAGGTACCCCGGGGAACTTTTCCGGTAAATATGAGAGCATTCCAATTGGGTGAAGAGTATACCAATATTGTTTGACGCCGGGCGAAAAAAGTGATATAATATTAGCTAAAAAATAACCTCTAGGCATTAAATTAACCAGAATAGGGGAGGCTAAAGCCTCCCCTACCCAAAACTTAGTCAAAACTCAAGATGGTCAGGAGCGAGATTCCTTGCTTCGCTCGGAACAAGCGTGGCCATCTCATGCAAGTGGTAGCCGCAGGCTTTAGCCGGCGAAAAACAAGCGCAACCTAAAGGTTGCGACTACCTTCATGAAATCTAGACTATTTCTCCCTGGGTAGGGACGACTTCAGTCGCTCGGAGGTAATTTATAGGTTTCTATAGGTTAAGGAGATAGAGAAATGAAAATTTTCGTAGACACCGCCAAACTAAATGAAATTGAGGAAGCCTGCTCCTGGGGAGTTGTGGATGGAGTCACCACTAACCCTTCTTTAATAAAAAAAGCTGTGGATGCTCTTAAGGAAAAGGGCAAAAAAGTAGAAATGGTTGAATACATAGAAGAAATTTGCCGAACGGTGGGTAAAGGAAAACCAGTAAGTCTGGAGGTAATTAGTCTAAAAACCGAGGAAATGATTAAGGAAGGATTGCTTCTTTATGAAAAGTTCAATCCGGTGGCCGACAATGTAGCCATTAAGATTCCTATTTGTACTTACCAGCCGGAGGCTACTCAGAGTCACTATGAGGGGCTGAAAGCTATTAGCAAACTAAGTAGCCAGGGTATCCCGGTTAATGTGACTCTGATTATGGCGCCGGAACAGGCTATTTTAGCCGCTAAAGCGGGAGCCAGTTACGCTAGTCCCTTTGCCGGAAGAGTAGATGATTTAATTAGAAAAAAACTGGGCATTTCTTCTAACAAAGAGGAGTATTTTAACTTTAAACTGTTAGCCAGGATTATTCAGGCCAAACTAAATAAACACCTGGATAGCTCTCTTAATCAGCAAATTTCCACTCTATACCAGGCTGAACAAATAACTCTTGATCTGGAAATGGCCAATGACCAGGGAATATCCAGTGGAGTGGAACTGGTAAAGCAAATTGCCCAAATTTACCAGATTTATCGGATAAAAACCGAAATAATCGCCGCCAGTTTGAGAAATGCTCAACAGGTAAGAGAAGCAGCCCAAGCAGGTACTGATATTAGTACCATCCCCTTCAAGGTGATAGAGCAGATGCTGGAGCATCCCAAGACTATGGAAGGTATTAAATTATTTTCCGCTGATGTAGTTCCAGAGTATCGGCAAATTTTTGCCAAGTAACTAGTGATTTCATCAAAATACTTGACAATAAAGGGTTTAAGAGAAAATTACCAGAAAAGTTTTGACACTACTGTCTCCAGGATAAGGACAAACATTATGGAGAGAGCAAATTTTCAGTTAATTACCGACTTAAAACCCCAGGGAGATCAACCTCAAGCTATTGAGAAATTATCTCAGGGAATTGAAAAGGGCTATCATACCCAGACTTTAGTGGGAATTACCGGTTCGGGAAAAACTTTTACTATGGCTAACGTCATCAAAAATATAGGCAAACCAACTCTGATTATTTCTCATAATAAGACTCTGGCCGCTCAACTTTACAGTGAGTTTGCTTCACTATTTCCTTACAACCGGGTAGAATATTTTGTTTCTTATTATGACTATTATCAGCCGGAGGCCTATGTTCCCCAGAGAGACATCTATATTGCCAAAGATGCTTCCATTAATGACCAGATTGATATGATGCGTCATTCGGCAACCAGGTCTCTGCTTGAACGCCCCGACACCGTCATCGTAGCCTCGGTTTCCTGTATTTACGGACTGGGCTCTCCTAAAAACTATCGAGAGATGCTTTTTCATTTGAAAGTGGGCCAGAAAATTGAAAGAAAAGATATTTTAAGAAAATTGGTGGAAATTCAATATGAACGTAATGACTTTGACTTTCGCCGGGGAAAGTTCCGGGTAAGAGGTGATATAATAGAAGTCTTCCCCGCTTACGGAAAAGAGGCCACAAGAATAGAACTCTGGGGGGATACCCTGGAGAATTTGACTCTTTTTGATCCTCTGACCGGCCGAGTGCGAGAGAAAATGAATAGTCTACTTATTTATCCGGCCACCCACTACTTAGCCCCGGAATACAGAATTAATGAGGCTCTAAAGGAAATTAGAAAAGAACTAAAAGTCCGATTGAAGGAACTTCATTCTCAGGGAAAGCTTCTGGAAGCCCAGAGGTTAGAATCCAGAACCAACTACGATCTGGAAATGATTAAGGAAATTGGTTATTGCAGTGGGATAGAAAACTATTCTCGCTATTTTGATGGTCGGGCTCCGGGAGAAAGGCCTGCCTGCTTACTGGACTACTTTCCCAGAGAATTTCTTCTTTTTATTGACGAATCTCATCAGACCATTCCTCAACTTCACGCTATGTATGGAGGCGATAGATCTCGCAAAGAAAATCTGGTAAACTACGGTTTTCGTCTTCCTTCGGCTTATGATAACCGACCCCTAAGATTCTCTGAGTTTGAAAATCTGATAAATCAGGTCATCTATGCTTCGGCTACCCCTTCTCCCTACGAACTTAAGAGGAGTCAACAGATAGTGGAACAGCTCATTCGTCCCACTGGATTAATGGATCCGGAAATCAAAGTTAAACCGGCTAAAAATCCCATAGATGACTTACTCGAGGAAACCAAGAAGAGAATAGAGAAAAAACAAAGGGTTCTGGTGACCACTTTGACTAAAAGAATGGCCGAAGATCTCAGCGAATACCTTGATGAGTTGGGAGTTAAAGTTCGCTATCTGCATTCAGAAATAAAAACGTTGGAGAGAACAAAAATACTCAGGGATTTAAGAATAGGTAAGTTCGATGTACTGGTAGGGATTAACCTTTTGCGAGAGGGACTGGATCTACCCGAGGTTTCCCTGGTAGCCATTCTTGATGCTGACAAGGAAGGTTTTTTGCGCTCGGAGACCTCTCTCATTCAGACAGCGGGCAGAGCCGCTCGCAACGTGGATGGACAGGTTATCCTTTATGCCAACGAAGTAACCACGGCCATGAAGAGAGCTTTAAAGGAAACGACCAGGAGAAGGAAAATCCAGTTAGAGTATAACAAGGAACATCACATAACTCCTGAGACTATACAAAAAACTATCCTGGCCGGTATTGAGACCTACGCGGCCGAGAAATACGAAAAGGTGGGGATGGCTGAAGTAGCTGAAGAGAATCTGGAATATCTTTCTCTTTCAGAAATTTCTCCTTTAATCGGGATTTTTCAGAAAAAGATGAAAAAAGCGGCAGAGAATCTCGAATTTGAGGCCGCGGCTAATTATAGAGATAAAATAAAGGAATTAAAAAGGATAAAAATAAGGGCAAAATCAGGATTATAGTAATAAGACCATAATGTATGACTTTTGAGGAGGAAAAAATGACTTATGGTTTGGTTCTGGCCTTGTTAGGAACTGGGCTGGCGGTAGGGTTAGCTGGAATAGGTTCCAGTATCGGGATAGGCTATGCTGGACAAGCCAGTATCGGGGCAATGAGTGAAGACCCGGAAAACTTTGGCCGATATTTGATTCTTACTGCTCTACCCGGGACACAGGGAATTTATGGATTGATTTCTTCTTTTCTTATCATAATGAAGATTCAGTTATTAACTGGTTCCCCTATTGAACTGAGTTTGGCTCAGGGAGGAAGTCTTCTGATGGCTTCTCTTCCTATCGCTATTCTGGGGATGGCTTCAGCTATTCACCAGGGAAAAGTATGTGCTGCCGGAGTGGGACTTACTATAAAAAGACCGGCTGATTCCATGAAGGCTATGGTTTTAGCTGTTTTTGTAGAGTTTTACGCCGTTCTCGGACTACTGATAACCATTTTTATCATCAACGG
>DAOVGF010000002.1 GCA_030672545.1 Candidatus Aerophobota bacterium | reverse complement strand
TCCCTTACTGTATCCCCAGCCGGCACAACCCAGAAAAGTAAAGGCGCTGCAAAGGGTGGCAAAATAGGTGAATAAACTAACGAAGGTTCCCAGAGTGCGGGAAGCGGCGAAATAATCCTCCACCGTACGCTGCCCAATCTTGTATCCATAAAATGCTAAAAGACTTACTCCAGCTAAGAATAGAACCAAAATAAGCAGAGATTGTTGGGTAATCCCCATTCTTATTCCTTTGTCTGAGGTTTCTTACTTGAGGATGGTCTCATCAAGTCAGGTGGTGGCTGGGGCCAGTGTTTTCTGGTGAAGAAGAAGGTGACAACAGAATAAGCCACAATGAGAGCCATAAGATAAAGAAACCAGAATGGTAGCCAGCCCCCTATTAGTGGTTTAAATTTCTCCCAGGCCCAGAAATCATGATAGAGCAGGAAAATCAGACCGAAGAGAATATACCAGAAGAATCCTTTCTTGGTCCTGGGTAAGAAAAATGGCCAGCTTATCTTTTTCAACTTATCCCTCCCTGTCTACGGGAATCTTATGTTAAAGAGGTGTTTCTGTCAAATACAGTTGAGTTGTCTTACTTGGATTAAAGTGGTAAGATTTCCGGAGAATGAAGAGATTTTGAGTTAGAAGTGGAGGAGGAAATAATATGGATAGATGGAAGGTCTTCGTTACCAGAAAAGTTCCTGAGCTTGGTTTGAAAAAACTTGGGGAAAAATGTGAGGTGGAAACCAATCTTTTGGATCGGGCCTTAACCAAGAAGGAGATAATTGAAGGATTAAAGGACAAAGACGGCCTTTACTGTTTGTTAACTGATACCATTGATGAAGAGATTATCATCTCCAATCCCAACCTGAGGGTCATTGCCAACTATGCGGTGGGTTATGAGAATATTGATGTTAAAGCGGCAACGGAAAATGGAGTAGCCATCACCAACACTCCTGGGGTTTTGACCGATACCACGGCCGATTTAGCCTGGAGTCTAATTCTTTCTGTATCCAGGAGAATAATAGAAGCTGATAGATTCACCCGAAAGGGTGAATTCAAAGGATGGGATCCTCTTCTATTTTTGGGGGGCGATGTCTACCGAAAGACTCTGGGTATCGTAGGTGCGGGGAGAATCGGTACTGCGGTAGCCAAGAGGTCAAGAGGTTTTGAGATGAAGATTCTTTACTTCGATATTCGGGCGAATAAAGAGATAGAAAAAGAGGTGGGAGCTCATCGAGTTTCTTTGGCCCAACTGCTCAAGAACTCTGACTTTGTTAGTGTCCATATTCCTCTGAGTGGGGAAACCCATCACCTGATAGGAGAAAAGGAGTTTGAATTAATGAAACCTAATTCTTACCTTATCAATACTTCCCGCGGTCCGATAGTTGATGAAAAAACCTTGGTTAGGGTATTAAAGCAAAGAAGAATAGCCGGAGCCGGTCTGGATGTTTATGAGAAGGAGCCAAAACTCACCTTAGGTCTGACTGAACTTGATAACGTTGTTCTTCTGCCTCATATAGGTAGTGCCTCTCATGAAACAAGAAATCAAATGGCTTTGCTGGCCGCCGAAAACTGCCTAGCGGTTTTGGAAGGCCAAATACCTTCCTATTTTGTCAATCCAGAGGTTCTGGGGAAATAGTACACATTTTCTTCCTCAGGAAAAGGGGACGGTTCTCTTTTTCCATCTGGTCATGAACTTGGTTGACAGAAAAGAAAAACGTGCTAATAGTGAAATTAGGTCTTTGTAAGTCAAAAGCTAAGAATAAGGCAGAAGAAGAGTTAGATAGCAAATGGGCTATTATGGGGAGAGAAGAAAGGAGGAGAAGATGTTAAAAAAATTTCGTAAGATACTCTTAGTAATAGAGGTAATAAGTATTTGTTTCTGTTTTGGCTCGAATGTTTTAGGGGCAGAGTTTAGTGCTGATTTGAAGATCCAGCAGCCGGATAAAGAGTATGAGTTTAAATATTATGCTCAGGATAATCTGTACCGGTTAGAGAAATTGACTGGTGATTACCGTATTTTAGTTATTGCTGACCGCCATCTGGACATTACCTGGGCTTTAAACCCTGAAGAAAAGGCCTATATGGAGCTAAAGGGCACAGATGCAATTTTTTCTAATTATGTCCGTGCCTGGGAGGCAATAAGGGAAAATCAAAATAAAAAACAAGTAGGAACTGAGACTGTTTTGGGTTATTCTTGTGAAAAATATACCTATACTTATCCAGAGCAAAAAGAACCATCGGTAGAAGCATGGTATTCGCCAAAACTAAACCAATTTATTCGACAGATAGTCCATTACAGTGGTAGTCAGGGAGACGGATTACTTGAAATGACCACTATTGTAGAAGCACCCCAGGATGATTCCTTATTTGAAGTTCCCGCCGATTATCAAAGAGAGAAATCTCCTGCTGAAAAAGCCGAGGAAAAAGAAGCTGCTCGTCCAGTGCTTACCAAAATGGAGAAAACTATTGCTCCTGCTGGAAGATACATCGGACCCGGAGGAGCTTTGAAGGTTAAAGTAGACCCGGAGAAATCTGTACAGATAGTAATTAAAAACCAGATAAAAGAAAAATCTACTTATAAAATAACCCCTCTTAGAGAAGGTTTACCAGTAGAAGATAAAATCATTCATTTTAGTTTAACAGGACAAAGAAAAAAGGACGAGCCATCTTTTGGGGGAGGGCTGAATGAGATTTTAATAGAGGTAGAAGAAGGATTAGTTATTGCCCTGGTTACGAAAGAATATCCTTGGACTGATAAAATAGAGCGAAAAGAATATTTCGTAATGGAGAAAAGTGGGCAGGGATTATTTACTCGGGAAAACCGTAAATTTGTAGTTACCTTAACCGGAGACAGCCAGGGTTCGGAAGGTTCTCCTGTAACCATAAAATTTTATAAAGGACAATATAAAGATGTATTAAAGGAAGAGGATTTTAAACTAACAAACGGGCAGGTAAGGAAATGGGAATTTAATCCCGGAGAAATTCAAACCCTTATGGTTTCAGTAGGAGAATTAGGAGGAGTGAAGTTATTATCAGAACAGTTTCCCGTGGAAGTAAAGGTTGAAGGGCTCTCTAAAGAAGAGAGAAAAGAGTTGGGCCGGGATATTATGCATAATAAAATTGAAAAGGTAAAAGCCTTACTTGATTCCGGAGTGGATATAAATACGAATATTACTTCTAAAGAGTCTATGTTAATGAGAGCGTGTATCTTTAGTAACACCGAGATGATAAAATTATTATTGAGTTATGGCCCTGATATAAGTTTTCAGGATAAATACGGTAATAATGCCTTAACTCAAATTTTTCAAAACTATGCCCATTATCGGGAAATAGTTCCTCTCCTACTGAAGGCTGGAGCAGACCCTAATTCTAAAGTAGGTAGTTCAGGGGAAATAAATTTTACCGCTTTAGGAAAGATAACCACTCGGGCTTTATTCAGTAAAAACGAAGAAGATTATCAACTTATTGAAATGTTCCTTTCTCATGGTGCTGATCCTAATCAAGCCCCCAAGACTGGAACTACTCCTTTAATGCAGGCTGC
>DAOVGF010000042.1 GCA_030672545.1 Candidatus Aerophobota bacterium | reverse complement strand
GGCAGAAGCTGACATTTCTCTTAAGCCTTTTCTCTCCTCCCACGGTTCTATCCAGATAGATCCGGAAACTCATAGTTTAATTATTGAGGACGGAGCCTGTCAATTGGCTCACATTGAAAGAGCCTTGTCCTCCCTGGAGAGTCACAATAAAATTCCTCAGAGCAAAATCTTTCACCTGGAATATGTTGCTGGGGAGGAGATAGTTCCTTCTCTGGAGAAGTATCTTTCTCCTCGGGGTTTCATTGAGGTAAGGGGAGAAAGTCTGGTGGTGACGGATAACAATTGGGTTATCCATAAGATAGCTGAGGAAATTGCTAAATTGCCCTAGAAAAAGGGGAGAAAAAGAGGATGGTTCTCTTTTTTTCCCTCAAAAAGAACCACAGAGGATACCAAGAGGAGGTTCCTTAGGCGAGAGGAGCCGGCGTTCTCTGTGGAATTTTTATATTTATATAACTGATTTTCACCCTAGGCCAAGGAAGATAAAATGCCAACTTTAAGACTTGGTTTACCCAAAGGGAGTCTGGAGAAAGTGAGTCTGGAACTTCTCAAAAAAGCTGGGTATCGAATTTATCGTCAAGAGCGCTCTTACTACCTTTCGATAGACGATCCGGAGATAGAAGTGTTATTGATTCGCACCCAGGAAATTCCCCTTTATGTCTCTAAAGGTCTTTTAGATGTGGGATTAGCTGGTTATGACTGGATTTTGGAAAGAGAAGCCCAGGTGGAAAAAATCAAGGATCTATCTTATTCCAAAAGAGGTTCGGGGAAAGTAAAATGGGTATTGGCGGTTCCCTTTGATTCTAAAGTAAGAAAAGTTGAGGATCTGAGAGGAAAAAGAATTGCTACGGAGTTGGTCAAGGTCACCAGACAGTATCTTGAGAAGTCCGGGGTCGAAGCAGAAGTGGAGTTTTCCTGGGGAGCTACGGAAGTGAAGCCTCCTTATTTGGTGGACGCCATTGTTGAATTGACCGAAACAGGAAAATCACTTCAGGCACATAATCTGCGGGTGGTAGATGTAGTTCTGGAGTCAACCACCTGGCTCATAGCTAATCCCCGCTCCTGGAAGGATTCCTGGAAAAGGGGAAAAATTATCCGATTCAGTATTCTCTTGGAGGGGGCAATCAATGGCCTGGGTAAAGTGGGTCTAAAGTTAAACGTAGCTAAGGAAAAACTGCCCAAGATTTTGTCTCTTTTACCTGCTTTGAGATGTCCTACCATTTCCAGTCTGAGCCGGGAAGGTTGGTGGGCGGTGGAAACCGTGCTGGATGAATTACAAGCACGAGAACTTATTCCTCAAATCAAACAGGCTGGGGGTGAGGGAATTGTGGAGTATCCTCTCAATAAAGTTATTTACTGATAGTTATCTTTTTAAGGAGGATAAAGTTTGACCGACATCAAAGTTAGTGTGGTTATGGGGAGTAAGTCGGATTATCCGGTAATGAAAGAGTGTCTTATAATGTTAGATATATTTGATCTAAAATATGAAGTTAAGATTCTTTCGGCTCATCGAAGTCCGGAGGCTACTCGCCAGTTTTCCCGGCATCTGGAAAAGAGAAAAATAAAGGTTGTTATTGCCGGAGCTGGAGGAGCTGCTCATCTACCGGGTTTCATTGCCGCCCATACAGAGATTCCAGTTATCGGAGTTCCCCTGGACTCTTCATCTCTCAAAGGTGTAGATGCCCTATATTCGATAGTTCAAATGCCTGGTGGGGTGCCGGTAGCCTGCATGGCTATTGGTAAGGCAGGAGCAAGAAATGCTGCTATTTTAGCGGCTCAAATCCTGGCTCTCCAATTTCCCGAGGTCAAAATCAAACTGAAAGAATACAAAACTCTCCTGTCTAAGGAAATATCATTGTAGTTTATTCTGTATTCCATCGGGGTAGATGAAATCACCCCCATTGGGTAGGGGAGGTTTTAGCCTCCCCTTGTCTTGGTAGTTAATAGGATGAAAAACGGAGGTATTTGATGGGTAGTAAAATTAGTAAGGTAGTAGGTCGGCAGATTCTGGATTCGCGGGGCAATCCTACTCTGGAAGCAGAAATAACTTTGCAAAATGGAGCCAAGGGGTTAGCTGCCGTACCTTCGGGGGCCTCTACTGGAGAACACGAGGCGGTGGAGTTGAGAGATGGTGGTTCAAAATGGATGGGCCGAGGAGTTAGCCAAGCGGTTAAGAATGTAAACGAAAAAATAGCTCCGGCAGTGAAAGATAAGGATGTTTTTGGGCAGGTGGAAATCGATCAGTTAATGATTGATTTAGATGGTACTCCTAACAAGCAAAAGCTTGGAGCCAATGCTATTTTAGGGGTTTCTCTGGCGGTAGCCAAGGCAGCATCAGCCTATTTTGGGCAGCCCCTTTACCGATATCTGGGAGGAGTAGGAGCAAGAATTATTCCCGTTCCTATGATGAACGTTCTTAATGGGGGTAAGCATGCCGACAATAATGTTGATCTGCAAGAATTTATGATAATGCCAGTAGGAGCCGACAGTTTTTCTGAGGCACTGAGAATAGCAGTGGAGACCTTTCACAGCTTAAAAAAGGTTCTTCAGAAAAAAGGGTATAGTACTGCTGTGGGAGATGAGGGAGGCTTTGCTCCTAATCTTTCTTCCAATCGAGAGGCTCTGGAGGTAATTATGTTAGCTATCGAAAAAGCTGGTTATAAGGCCGGTGAAGATATTGTTCTCGCTCTGGACCCGGCGGCCAGCAGTTTCTATAGTCAAGGGAAATACGTTCTTAAAGCCGAAGAAAACTCTCAAAGGACTTCCCGGGAGATGATAGATTTTTACGAGGAACTTCTTTTCTCTTTCCCTATCGTCTCTATTGAGGATGGACTAGCCGAAGATGATTGGGAGGGATGGAAAATGCTCAATTCTCGCTTGGGGGATAAAATTCAGATAGTGGGTGATGATATTTTCGTCACTAACACCGAACGTTTAAAAAAAGGAATTTCTTTGGGAGTAGCTAATTCAATCTTGATCAAGCCGAATCAAATTGGGACCCTTACCGAGACTATCCAGGCTATTCAGTTAGCCTTGAGTGCCGGTTACACTGCTGTAGTCTCTCATCGCTCCGGGGAAACTGAGGATACTACTATCGCCGATTTAGTGGTAGGGACTTCTACCGGTCAGATTAAGACTGGCTCCTGTTGTCGTAGTGAGAGAATTGCCAAGTATAACCGCCTCCTGAGAATAGAGGAGCAACTCGGTTCCTCGGCTATTTATGCTGGTAGAACAGTTTTTGAAGGAGATTTTTAATTTCCGCTCGGGACATTCTCCTCTTTGTAGTTAACAACATGGAACATTCTTCACTGAATATTTACAGAGTGAGGAAATTAAGGTGGAAGATGAAAAATGGAAGATAAAATACGTTGTGTTACTTTAATCCCTGGGGACGGAATCGGTCCCGAAATAACTGAAGTAGCCCGTCAATGTCTGGAAGCTACCGGAGTAAAATTGAAATGGGAAGTGGTAGAAGCAGGTAGCTCGGTTGTGGATAAATACGGAACACCACTGCCTCCTTGTGTTATCAATTCAATAAAGAAAAACAAAGTAGCCTGGAAGGGTCCTATTACTACTCCGGTGGGAGGTGGATTTCGTAGTGTGAACGTGGCCCTGCGGAAAATGCTGGATTTGTATATATGTCTGCGTCCCTGCAAGTATTATCCAGGTGTTAGAAGTAATTATAAGAATGTCAATTTGGTAGTGGTGCGAGAGAATACGGAAGATCTCTATGCCGGCATTGAATTTAAGGAGGGAGAAAAGGAAACAATCGAAGTTATCCGTTATATTGAGAGATTGAAAAACATTAAAATATCTAAAGATTCAGCAATTTCCCTCAAGCCAATTTCTGCCGCAGCTTCCCAAAGGATTGTGGAGGCTGCTTTTCGCTATGCTCTAAAAAATGGCCGAAGAAAAGTGACCGCTGTCCATAAGGCTAACATTATGAAATACAGTGATGGTCTGTTCTCCAAGGTAGCCAGGGAAGTAGCTTGCCGTTATGCCGGACAGATAGAATTTGAAGAAAGACTGGTGGATAATATGTGTATGCAACTGGTTCAGAAGCCCTGGCTGTATGACGTCCTGGTTCTACCAAACCTCTATGGAGATATAATCTCCGATCTTTGTGCCGGTTTGGTAGGGGGGTTAGGGATGGCTCCGGGAGCCAACATAGGTGATGACCTGGCTGTTTTTGAGCCTACCCATGGTAGTGCTCCTAAATACAAAGGAATGAACAGAGCTAATCCGGCCGCCATGATTCTCTCCGGAGTAATGATGCTGAGGTATCTGGGAGAGAAAAAAGCCGCTGATATTCTAGAAAATGCCTTATCTGGAGTAATAAAGGAGGGGGAAAAAGTTACTTATGATCTAAAACCCTCTTCAGATGATCCCACCGCCGTAGGTACGCGAGAAATGAGTCAGGCTATTATCCAAAGAATCAGGGAGACAACTTAACGCTTGTCTTATTTACTTTTTCCACCTCTCCTCCTAAAAATGATTTTCTCTTGCACATTTTTACATTTATATTAAAATAGCATTGGAGAAACAAATGAATGAGTCTAAAAACCAAGATAAAGGTCGACCTCCCCAGAAATTGTTGCCCAAGAATAAGTTGGGGCGAAATCTCTTTCTCTTGTTGATTATTTTCGTGGTGGCTATTTCTATATTTAATTTTGTCAAGATTGGTTCTCAGGTTAAAGAAGAACAGATTTCTTATACTCAATTCCTGAATCTGGTAGACCGGGGTAGTATTGACAAGGCGGTGGTTAAGGGGCGAGTTGTTAAGGCCAGGGTGGAAGGTGGAGTTCAAGTTCAGACTTATATTCCCGATGATCCTGAGTTTATCAAGATCTTACGACAAAAAGGGATTGAAATAGAGGCCTATCCGGAGACTACCGGCTGGTGGGCCAGTATTCTCGGAGGTATTCTTCCCGTTATAATCTTCATAGGAATTTGGTTTTATATTTTTCGTCAAATGCGAGTTACCGGAAATCGTGCTCTTTCTTTTGGTAAGAGTAGGGCTAAAATGCTTCCCCGGGATAAAATCAAGATTACCTTCAAAGATGTGGCCGGAGCCGATGAGGCTAAAGAGGAACTGGGGGAGATTATTGAATTTCTGAAAAATCCCCAGAAGTTTGAGAAAATGGGAGCGAAAATTCCCAAGGGAGTAATCATGGTGGGTCCCCCCGGGTGTGGCAAAACGCTTCTGGCCAGGGCCATAGCTGGAGAGGCGAGAGTTCCTTTCTTTTCCATAAGTGGTTCCGATTTTGTAGAAATGTTTGTAGGAGTGGGTGCTTCCCGCGTCCGGGATTTGTTTGAACAGGGTAAGAAAAATGCTCCCTGTATCATTTTTATTGATGAGCTGGACGCGGTGGGAAGACAGCGTTTTGCTGGTATTGGCGGTGGTCACGATGAAAAGGAGCAAACTCTTAATCAATTACTGGTAGAACTGGATGGGTTTAGTCCGCGGGAAGGGGTAATCGTAATGGGAGCAACTAACCGTCCCGATGTCCTGGATGTTGCTCTTCTTCGTCCGGGAAGATTTGATCGTAGGATTACTATTAATGTCCCTGATATTCGAGAAAGAGAGGAGATTTTGGCTCTTCACATGCGAAATAAGCCTATTGCTCCTGAGGTTGATATCAAAATACTGGCCCGTCAGACACCGGGTTTTGTAGGCTCGGATCTGGCGAATCTGGTCAATGAAGGTTCTTTGCTGGCGGCTCGTCGTAATAAGACCCGGATAGAGATGACTGAATTGGAGGAAGCTATTGATCGAGTAATTGCCGGTCCGGAGAAGAAATCAAGAGTTATGCGGCCGAAGGAGAAAAAAATTGTAGCTTATCACGAGAGTGGTCATACTTTAGTAGGCAATCTTCTTCCCCTGGCTGATCCCATTCACAAAGTTTCCATTATTCCTCGGGGATCGGCTGCTTTGGGATATACTATTCAGATTCCTCTGGAAGATAGGTATTTGGCTACCAAATCAGAGCTTCTGGCGAAATTGGCTGTTCTTTTAGCCGGTCGAGCCAGCGAAGAGTTGATTTTTAATGAGGTGAGTACCGGGGCTCAAAACGATCTACAGAAGGCTACCTATCTTGCTCGCAAAATGGTTTTAGAGTATGGGATGAGCGCAAAGCTGGGTCCTGTTGTCCTGACAACCGGTCATGACGAGATCTTTCTGGGCAGAGATTTACTTAAGGAGAGAAACTACAGTGAAGAATTGGCCTTTGAGGTGGACAAGGAAATTCATCGTATGATAGGGAAGTGTTATCAACAGGCTAAGAAGGTTTTGAGAGAAAATGAGGATAAACTTATTAAGCTGGCCGAACTTCTGGAAGAAAAGGAAGTTCTGGGAAAGGAGGAAATAAAGAGCATCCTGGGTGCAAAGGTAAACAAGGAGAAGGAAAAAGAGAAGAAGCCTGAGGAAAAAGTGGTTACTCCGAAAGTAAAGTCTGGTCAGTTGAATGAGAAAGAAACAGAAAAGTAGAATTCTCGAGCCCCAGAGTGAATCAATTTACGCTTGATTTCAAAGACAGACAGCTCTCTCTAAACAGGAGAGTGGCAGTGATGGGGATCCTAAATGTGACCCCTGATTCTTTTTTTGATGGGGGTAAGTATCTTAGGCCGGAGGCTGTCCTCAGACGTGTCGAGGAAATGGTTCAGGAAGGAGTTGATATCATTGATATCGGAGGTGAGTCAACTCGTCCTGACTCGCAATTAGTACCTCTGCAGCAAGAACTGAGGAGGGTTATCCCTATGGTTAGGAGGATAAGGAAGCTTTTTGAGGTTCCTCTTTGTGTGGATACCTATAAAGCCCAAGTAGCCAGGGAGGCTCTCGAAGCCGGAGCCAAGATGATAAATGACATAAGTGGTTTAAGATTCGACAGGGAAATGGCCCGGGTTGTTGCTTCCTTTAATGTCCCGGTAATAATTATGCATATAAGAGGGACTCCGCGTATCATGCAGAGAAACCCACGATATAAGAACTTAATCAAGGAGATTATTTCTTACCTAAGGAAGGGTATTGATATTGCTCTAACTGCTGGAGTAAGCTCAAAAAATATTATTATCGATCCGGGTATTGGATTTGGTAAAACCGTTCGACATAATCTGCAAATTATCAAAAATTTGGCTGAGCTTAAGACTTTGAATCAGCCTATTCTCCTGGGAGTATCTCGGAAGTCCTTTATTGGCAAGGTGTTAGATCTACCACCGCAGGAACGTTTGGAAGGAGGGCTGGCTGCTGTTTCTTTGGCTGTATTTGCTGGAGCACGCATTATTCGTACTCATGATGTCAGGTCAACTCGGCGAGTGGTGGATATGGTTCAAGCGGTCCTGGATTCGTAGTCCTTTCTGGAGGTGGTTTTAACAGGCTAAATACTGGGAGGAAAATTTCAAGTTGAGCAATTTCTCTGATTACTTCATTTTGGGAATTGATCCCGGAACAGCTTCTACTGGATTTGCTTTGCTCAAATGTGAACCTGAGTTAGAAATAGTAGAGTCCGGTTGCATTCGTACTTCACCTTCAGAGTGCATGGTAGAACGTCTCCGGCAGATTTATCAGGCGGTGAGAAGGATTATAAATAAGTATCATCCGCGAGAAATTGCCATCGAACAAGTTTTCTTTAGTCAAAATGTCAAAACAGCTCTTTCCGTGGGCCAGGCCCGGGGAGTAATTATGTTGGCCACGGCTGGAAAAGATGGAACGGTCTACGACTATACTCCCCTGGAGATAAAGCAAGCTGTTTGTAGTTACGGAAGGGCAGATAAAAAGCAGATTCAACATATGGTTAAGCGGCTACTTAATTTGTCTTCGGTTCCTACTTCGGATGATGTGGCCGATGCTATGGCAGTAGCCCTCTGTCACTATTATAGTCGAAAGATAAAGATTTTAGGTTCTTCTCTCTCACCTTCTTTTCCCAAATCGTGATTCCCCCCCGGAGCGAGACAGAAGAGTCCAAAAACGCTATTATTTCATATTAAAATCTCGACAGGAGTTTTGAAATCCAGAGCAGGAGGTAAAATGAATGGATTTTTCTCTTTCCGAAGAACAAAAGATGATTCTGGAAATGGTAGAGGAGCTTTCTCAGAAAGAGTTTGCCCCTCTGGCAGATGAAATTGCCAGTAAAGGGGAATTTCCCCAGAAGAATATTGAGAAATTGGCCAAATTAGATCTCTTTGGGGTGATTATTCCCCAGGAATTTGGGGGTCTGGAGATGGGTTATCTTACCTGGGCTTTGATTGCCGAGAAAATCTCCACTGCTTGTGCTACCACTGGTTTGATTTTCGGGGCAAATCTACTTTGTATTTATCCCCTTTTAAATTTTGGCACTGAGGAGCAAAAAAGAAAATATCTTCCTCCTTTAGCCAAAGGAGAGTCCTTGGGTGCTTTTGCTTTAACGGAGCCGGAAGCAGGTTCGGATGCCGGGAATGTGCAGACCACGGTTAAAAGAGAGGGCGATAATTATATTATGAACGGGAATAAGATCTTTATTACCAACGGTGGAGTAGCCGATGTGTATGTGGTCATTGCTAGTATTGAAAAAAAAATAGGTCCGCGTGGTCTTACCGCTTTTATTGTGGAGAAAAACACACCCGGTTTTACTTTTGGTCAGCATTTCCGTAAGATGGGACTGGAAGCTTTACCCAATGTGGAATTAATTTTTGAAAACTGCCCTATCCCCCGAGAAAATCTTTTAGCCAAAGAAAAGAGAGGATTTCGGGTAGCTATGCAAACTTTTGCCGCGGGAAGAATTGGAGTAGGAATAGGAGCTCTGGGGATAGCCCAGGCTGCTTTTGAGAAGGCAAAGGAATATGCCAAAGAGAGAGTTCAATTTGGTCAACCGATCTCCAGCTTCCAGGCTATCCGGCAGATCCTGGCTGATATGGCTACCCAGATTGAGGCAGCTCGTTATCTTCTTTATCGGGCGGCCTGGCTATTAGATCAAAATAAGCCCTTCGAAAAATTGGCTTCTATGGGCAAGCTGTATGCTTCGGAAGTTGCTATGAGTGTCACCATTAAAGCAGTTCAAGTACTGGGTGGTTACGGTTATACCAAAGACTATCCAGTAGAAAGGTATATGAGAGAAGCTAAGTTATTTGAGATTATTGAAGGAACTTCCGAAATTCAAAGAGGGGTTATTGCCCGGTTAATTCTCAAGGAGGGCGAGGCCTAATCTCGTTTGTCTCGTTGATCTCGTTGATCTCGTTGAAACCGTTTGTCTCGTTGATTCCGTTGAAACCGTTTGTCTCGTTCCTCTGGTGATAATCCGTGTCATTGCGAGGAGCGTAGCGACGTGGCAATCTTATGGTTAGCCTGCCCTGTCCTCGGTGTTTTCCCCGTGGCGAAACGGAGGCTCAGGATATTTTCCCTTGCTCCGGTGATACTCGGCATATAAATTACTGCTCGGAGAGAATAATGGATGTGATTGTTTGCATAAAGCAAGTTCCAGATACCGAAGAGATTCATAAGGTCAGGATTGATTCAGAGAAACATACTCTTATCCGGAAGGGAATTAAAAGTATTATTAATCCCTTCGATGAGAATGCCCTGGAGGAGGCTCTGAGGATAAAAGAAAAAATGGGAGGAACAGTTACTGTTCTCTCTATGGGTCCACCTCAGGCCGAAGATGCTCTAAAGAAGGCTCTGGCCATGGGAGCGGATCAGGCTATCTTGCTTTCTGATTTAGCCTTTGCCGGCTCAGATACCCTGGCTACTTCCTACACTCTTTCGGCGGCCATCAAAAAGATCAAACGCTTTGATTTAATTTTGCTGGGCAAGCAGGCCATTGATGGTGACACTGCCCAGGTGGGACCAGGTTTAGCTGAATGGTTACACCTATCTCAAATTACTTATGCCCGGAAAATAGAAATACATGACGGACGGGTAAGAGTTGAGCGTGGCTTGGAGGACTCTTTTGAAGTTGTCGAGACTATCTTGCCTGTTCTGATAACAGTGACCAAGGAGATCAACGAACCTCGTTATCCTTCTTTGAGAGGTCTTCTTAGAGCTAAAAAGGAAGAAGTGTTGGTATGGACTTCCCAAGATCTTCCTTTAAAAGCAAGTAAAATTGGCTTAGATGGTTCTGCTACTCAGGTGATAGATATTTTTACTCCCGAGGTTCCTTCTCGAGGGAAGATCATATCGGGAGATATCTACCAGAAAGTGGATAAGTTAATAGAGAAATTCAAAAAGGAAAAGTTGATATAAGAGTTAGACAATGAGCCGAATCGAAATTTTGAAAGAAAAGTGTACCGGTTGCCGCAAATGCATTTCCGTCTGTCCGGTTTCAGCAATTCACAAGGAAGGCAAGAAAGTCAGTATAGCTTCAAATTGCACCTTTTGCGGTCTCTGTGTCCAGGTATGTCCTGATCAGGCTATTAGAATGGAAAAGAAGGAAAAAGAAATTGATCTCTCTGCCTGGCGGGGAGTGTGGGTGTTGGCTGAACAAAAAGATGGACAAGTTAGTCCGGTGACCTACGAGCTTCTGGGAGCAGGAAGAAATTTGGCTGATGACCTAAGAGAAAAACTTACTCTGGTTTTGGTCGGAGAAAAACTGGACAGAAATTTAAATTCTTTAGAGAATTACTATATAGACAGAATCTATCTAATTGAGTCCCCTCTTTTAAAACAGTATAATACCTCTTTTTATACTCAGATACTGGTTGATTTAGTGAGAAAGGAATATCCGGAGATTATTCTCATTGCCGCTACAGCTTTGGGACGGGATCTAGCCCCTCGAATAGCAACTCGTTTGCAGACGGGTCTGACTGCTGACTGCACCGGGCTAAGGATAGATGATGGTCATAGTCGCAACTTGATCCAGGTTCGCCCTGCTTTTGGGGGTAACATAATGGCTACAATAATCTGTCCCCATCATCGTCCTCAGATTGCCACAGTGAGACCGAAGGTGATGACCAAACTTCCCCCGGGTGGAGGGAATCAAGCTGAAATAATCAGAATTAACCCTTCCCTATCTTTGGCGGATAGACTAATTGAGATAACAGGTTTAATTAAAGAAGATGCGGGTGGAGTTGATCTGCAAGAAGCTGAGATAATTGTTTCCGGAGGTAGAGGCCTGGGTAAAGCGGAAAATTTTTCTCTTATTAGACAGTTGGCAGATTTGTTGGGAGGAGCCGTAGGAGCCTCACGAGCCGTGGTAGATGCCGGTTGGATTCCTTCCTATCATCAGGTGGGACAGACAGGAAAAACTGTCCAACCACGGCTTTATATTGCTTGTGGAATCTCGGGGGCCGTTCAACACCAGGTAGGGATGAGAGCATCGGAAGTTATTGTGGCCATTAATAAAGATCCCGAGGCTCCCATCTTTAATGTTGCTACTTATGGGATAGTAGAGGATTTACATCATTTTCTCCCTGTACTGATAGAACGATTAGGAGGGGAGAGAAAATAAGGAGGACAGAAATGTTTTACCGCGATTTGACTGACCAGGAAATACAAACGATCGGGTTTATTGAAGCATTTGTTCGAGAGAAACACGCCTCCTGTGAGGGTCATGACTATTCTCATGTACTTCAGGTTACCAAGAATGCTATTGAAATAGCCAATATTATTGATGAGCCAGTGGACCCCTTTGTTGTTATCTGTGGTGCGCTCTTTCATGATTTGGGAAGAGTAGGGACCGACAGCGGAGTGTTACACGGCGTCCGGGGAGCAGCTCTGGCTGAGCAATTTCTGAAAGCAAGCTGGATTGATAAGGCCACCGGCAAGAGAATAGAAGGGGTTATTGTTAGGCATACTCCCACCTCTCATATGCCCCCCAAGAGTATCGAGGAAAAGATTGTTTACGATGCTGATACTCTGGATAGGTTTGGGTGGATCGGAATTATCAGGGGTATCATAGGGAAAAAAGGCTCTATGGAGCAGATTGTGGAAGGCATTATCGCCAAAAGAAGTAATGATTATGATTCTCTCATTTTTCCTGCCAGTAAAGAATTGGGAAAAAAAGCTCATCAGAATACCCTTTTTTTACTAAATGAACTAAGAGAAGAGATGAAGAAACGTCTTAAAGAGATCAGGGAACTCAATGTCCCTAAGAGTTCTCTGATGGTTGGTTCTAAATGAAGAAAGAAGAGGAATTCCTGAAAGTTGCTGAGGAGCATATTTTCTGTATGGGGCTTCCTGACAGCGGTACCCGTTTGTGTCTTTCCAATATGAAATTTGGTCTGGCCAAAATACACTGCTGGCAACGCAAAATGGGCCTTTCCCCTCTGGCAACCTTTATTGCTACTCCGGATGCAACGGTTACCAGAAATAGGGGTCGCTGGGACAGTGGCTTTGGGTACGGAGGCAAGGTTAGTTGGGGGAAGGGTGATCAGGAGGTTGTTTTCCTTGAGATCAAGCCAAATGCGTGTGGTATGCTGGTGGGCGGGTTAGAAAGACTACCTACGGAAAATGAGCTCCTGGAGCGAGTTGATTCTTTTCAGAAAAAGTCAAGCTACCGCCGCGGCGTGAAATTGGAGTGGGACTTTTCCCAGGGGAATCATTTCATTGAGGTATTCTCTGTAAGGCCAAAAGAGCAGATTTCTTTTTCTCCCTGGGTGTTCATTATTCACGGTTCTGCCGGTGAGCTCAAAGGCGATAGTACCGGGGGTTATGGTCTTTACTGGGATCATTCTTCCCGGCTAAGACAGGAAAGTGAGGTGATGGATACTCTCTTTGGTTCCCTTTATCTTTTAGAGGGTAAAAAGGCCCTGGATTACCTGGAGTTCTATCGTTTCGCCGATGAATTTTCCAAGGAAAAGCGTAAGGTAGTTGCCGATCACCTATTCGGGAGTTTTCATCTGATATCAAATGAGACTCATCAGGGACTGTTGAATTGCAACGAGGTTATCCTCGGGTGTCATTACATTAAAGATACTGACACTCTTTATCCTCTGACCCTGCGGGCCGATATTCCTGCCTATCTCTTGAGGGGCAAAAAGAATCTGAAGGACAGAGCTATTGAAGTTCTGGGGTTTACTGAGAAAGCCAGGGAATGGGGGACTTACCAGAGATTGAGTTGTGCTAACGTACTTCCTCACGGGGGTGGCTATGTCTTTCCTCAGATGTCCAAAGTGGAAAGAACCTATCGGCTGGGAGGAAAACGATATTTTCGAATTGCCGCTCCCGGGAGGAACAGGACTATTCTCTCTAATATACGTGGTATGCCATATCAGTACCGGGGCAAAGAAGTGTTGGACAGGATTGTGGAGCTCAATCTGGGGGAAGTAGTAGCCGAACTCCATCCTTTATGGACTATCCAGGTCTAAAACGAAAGGTAGGAAAGAATGTTCTTTATAGCCGATTTTCATATCCATTCCAAGTATAGTCGGGCTACTTCGAAAGATATGGATATCCCTCATCTAAGTGAAATGGCCAGTCTTAAGGGAATTCACCTGATCGGTACGGGTGATTTCACTCATCCTCTTTGGCTAAATCATCTGCGCAGTGTGTTAGAAGTTGAGGGGGATGGACTGCTGAAATATAATGAGACTTTATTTGTCTTGACTGCCGAGGTAAGCAATATTTTTTTAATAAATGACCGGGTGAGAAAAGTTCATAATGTTATTTTTGCTCCTGATTTTGCTACGGCTGAGAAAATCAGTAACCGGCTCCAGAGATATGGGGATCTCTTTGCCGATGGGCGTCCCACCTTGAAAATGAGTTGCCAAGAGCTGATAGAGTTAGTAATGGGGGTCAATGAGAAGGTTTTCGTGGTGCCCGCTCATATCTGGACCCCCTGGTTTTCACTATTTGGGGACAAATCTGGATTTGATAGCATTGAGGATTGTTTTGGTCGCTACATCAGGCATATTTATGCCCTGGAGACGGGACTAAGTAGTGACCCCGCCATGAATTGGCGACTATCTAATCTAGATAGATTTTGTCTTATCTCTAACTCTGATGCTCATTCTCCTCCCAATCTGGGTAGAGAAGCAAATGTTTTTGCCAGTCGGGTAAATTATCAGGAGATTAGAGACATTTTAAAAAGTAAGGATAAGGAGAAGTTTCTTTTTACGGTGGAATTCTTTCCCCAAGAAGGAAAGTATCATTATGACGGACACCGTCGCTGTGGGGTTTCTCTGTCTCCTTCAGAGACAAAAGCTGAGAATTACCGCTGTCCGAAATGTGGACAGAGATTGACTATTGGTGTAATGCATCGGATTGAAGAGTTGGCCGATCGGCCGGAAGGATTTGTCCCTCCTACCTCAATTCCGTTTAAGAGGATAGTTCCCCTCAGAGAGATAATTGCTGAGGCTCTGGGTCAGGGGGTGGAAACTCAAAGAGTTAGAGAGAAATATATAGAAATGGTTAAACGACTGGGCGGAGAGTTCAAGATTCTTCTGGAAATTCCTTATGAGGATTTATCTCGTCTTATTTTGCCCCGAGTTGCCCAGGGAATAAAAAGAGTCCGTCAAGGCCGGGTCAAGATTAAATGTGGTTACGACGGGGTGTATGGAAAAGTGAGTATATTCGAGGGTGAAGAAGAAAAAGGTAGTGGTCAACTCAATCTATTCTACTGAATAAAGTGAACGGTTCTCTTTAATTTTCCACTCCCGAAACAAATCCGAATTTCCAATGTCTCCAACGAAGTAACCAGCCACGCAAGGGACTAAATCAACGAGATGAACGAGAATATCCCGACCTCCGGCTGATCTCCCACTTTAAGCGAGGGGACCGACCAGTTATTACTACCATAGAGTATCCCCGGAGTAAGACAGAGTATCCCGAGCGCCGGCTTGACATCCCTAACTAAAAGTATAATATTACAGCGGAGGATAGGTAAATGAGACTTTCTCGTTATTTTATCTGCACCTGCAGGGAAGTTCCCCGGGAGGCTGAATCCGTTAGTCATCAGATGATGTTGAAAGCGGGGTTGATAAAGAAATTTTCCGCCGGAATTTATTCTTATCTCCCCCTGGGTTACCGGGTGTTAGATAAAATTATTGCTATAATCAAAGAGGAGATGGACCGGATAGGAGCTCAACAGCTTCTTCTTCCCTTTGTCCAACCGGCTGAGCTGTGGAAGAAAAGTGGCCGGTGGGCAGATTACGGTGACGAACTTCTCCGTTTCCAGGACAGGAAAGGAGGAGAATATGTCCTTTCCCCCACTCACGAAGAGCTTATTACCCGCTTGGTTGGCGATGGAATAGACTCTTACCGGAAGCTCCCTCTAATTTTGTATCAAATCCAGATTAAATTTAGAGATGAACTCAGACCTCGAGGAGGAATTGTTCGTGCTCGGGAATTTTTGATGAAAGATGCTTATAGTTTTTGTCAAGACTTCTCAGGACTCCAGGATATTTACCAGCAAATGAAAAGAACCTATGAACAAATTTTTACTCGCTGCCGGCTTAATTACAAGTTAGTGGAGGCGGAGAGTGGTCCTATCGGAGGGCGGGTTTCTCATGAATTTATAGTTCCATCGGATTCCGGGGAAGATAGTATTGTCGAGTGCAAAAATTGTGGTTATACTGCCAAGCTGGAGAAGACTTCCTATTTACCGATTTACCAGCGTGATGAGGAAAAGCTTCAAGAACTCAAGGAAATCTCTACGCCTGGAGTGAAAACCATAGAGGAACTTAGTCAGTTTCTCGGTGTTTCCCCCTCTCGGATGTTAAAGACTCTACTTTATCAGACTGATCGGGGCTTGATAGCTGTAGTAGTTAGGGGAGACCACCAAATTAACGAGACGAAATTAAGAGAACTGATGGATACCCAACAGTTAACTTTAGCCGGGGATGAGTTAATCAAGGTAAAAACAGGGGTTGAGATTGGGTTTGCTGGACCTGTAAAGATGGAGAGTTGCCCTTTGATTGTGGATGAGGCAGTTGTGAAGGGAAAGAATTTCATCACTGGGTCCAACCGAAAGGACAAACATCTTATTAATGTGAATCCTGCAAGGGATTTTCATCCTTCTTTGGTGGATAATATCCGTTTGGTCCAAAAAGGGGACAAGTGTCCTCAGTGTGCCAATATTCTTAATCTGACCAGGGGTATGGAACTTGGTCACCTCTTTCAACTGGGTACTAAATATAGTAAGCCCTTACAGGCTACTTTTCTCGGCCGGGAGGGCAGGAAAAGAGAATTTGTCATGGGTTGTTATGGAATTGGGGTAAGCCGGCTTCCCGCTGCCATCATTGAGCAAAATCATGATGAGGAAGGAATAATTTGGCCAGTTGAGGTGGCACCCTTCCAGGTCATCATTATCTCTATGGGTCCGGAAACTCTGGAGATTTCCCGGCGAATTTATCTGGATCTTCAAAAACAGGGCCTGGAGGTTCTCTGGGATGATCGAGAACTCCGAGCGGGGGTAAAATTTAAAGATGCTGATCTTATGGGCATTCCTCTCAAAGTGATTCTGGGGAACACTTATCTTACAGAGAGGAAGGTTGAGATAAAAGAGCGCCGGAGGGGACAGATAAAAAAAGTTACTTCAGATAAGATTTATCCGGTTTTAATGGAGTTACTCAAGAATGCCTGATAAAGAAATTCTCTATTTATTGGAATATATAGAAAGGGAGCGGGGTCTTTCACAAGAGGCCTTACTGGAAAGTATTCGAGAAGCAATGCTTTCTGCTTATAATAAAAAATACGATCAGCCGCCTCGGGAGCTGAAAGTTCTACTTGATGAGGATAACGGTAAGCTCAGAGTGTTAGTTAAAAAAAAGATCGTGAAAAAAGTGAGAAGTGAGGGGACTGAAATTTCTCTGGTTGAGGGAGAAAAAATCAGCCAAGAGGTAAAATTGGGTGATGAAGTAGAAGTTGAGATTAGTCCTCTGGAGTTTACCAGGATCGCTGCCAGTACCGGAAAATATGTAATGATGCAGCAAATTGTGGAGGTTGAGAAGGATCAACTTTATCAGGAGTTAAGAAACCGGGAGGGTGAGATTATCAGTGGAACTGTTCGCTACCGAACGGATCGTTTTATCCTAATAGATCTGGGAAAGGTGGAGGGAATTCTTCCCAAGAGAGAGCAATTGTTAGGCCGGAGGTATCGCCAGGGAGAACGACTACGTACTTATGTTCTTCAGGTAACCAGGGAGCCTAAAGGCCCTCGCATTATTCTTTCTCAAACCCATCCTGCTTTTCTGTACCGACTTTTTGAGCTGGAAGTTCCTGAGATTGTTGAAGGTATTGTAGAAATTAGACAAATCAAAAGAGATCCAAGTAGAAGAGCCAAAGTGGTAGTCAGCTCCAAAGATGAAAAAGTGGATCCTGTGGGAGCCTGTGTGGGGCTAAGAGGGTCGAGGATAAAAGCTATTCTTAGAGAATTGGAGGGAGAACGGATTGACATAATAAGGTACAGCGAGGATACAGCCACCTTTATCAAAAATTCTCTCAAACCAGCCGAAGTTAAGCAGATAAAAATTGATGAAGCCCGGAAAGAAGCTAAAGTGATAGTTTCTGATGACCAACTTTCTCTGGCTATCGGGGCCAATGGAGAAAATGTAAAGTTAGCGGCTAAACTTACCGGGTGGCAGATAGATATCCGTTCCCTGGGCCAAATAGATAGAGAGGTAGTCTTCCTTAAAAAATTGCCCGGGATTGGGGAAAAAACCTTTAAGGCTTTAAGCGACGCTGGTTTTATTACGGTCAAGGATATAATCCGGGGAGGTACAGAAGGTCTGTCCCGGGTGGCTGGAATTGGCGAGAAAACAGCTAATCTAATTCTGGATAAGGCTAAAGAAGTGGGTGAATAGAGGACTGAAGGAGATATTACATGCGGGTTTACCAATTGGCCAGAAAGCTTGATCTTTCGAGTCGGCAACTTCTGAAGGTTATAGCTGAGTCAGGTCTTCCAAACAAGACTACTCTTAGCAGCCTGACAGACCAGGAAGCTAAGAATATAAGACGATTAGTAGCAGAGAAAATCATCTCACCCCTACCCAAAGAAAAAAAACTTGTTCTCAGAGACCCTGTGGTTGCTGTTCTGGGACATGTTGATCATGGTAAGACTTCCTTACTGGACATGATTCGTCACACTCAGAATGCGAAAAAAGAAGTGGGGGGAATTACTCAGTGTATTGGTGCTTCAGAAGTTTACTTCCAAAACAAGAGGATAGTATTTATTGATACTCCTGGCCATGAGGTGTTTACCGCCATGCGAGCACATGGAGCCCGGGTTACCGACATTGTAGTTCTTGTAGTAGCCGCCGATGATGGGGTAATGCCCCAAACTGTTGAGGCTATAAATCATGCCCGGGCAGCAAAAGTTCCTATCGTGGTAGCCATAAACAAAATTGACCGGGAAGAGGCAAAGGTTGACCGAGTGAAAACTCAATTGGCTAACTATGACTTGACCTGTGAAGATTGGGGAGGAGAGACAATCTGTGTTCCGGTGTCCGCTGTAACTGGAGAAGGAATTAATGAGCTCTTAGATATGATCATTCTCGAAGCCGAAATGCTGGAAATAGGTGGTAATCCAGAAGGTGAGTTCCAGGCAGTGATAATTGAATCTACTCTGGATAGACAAACTGGTCCATCTTCTACTCTTCTGATCCAACAGGGCACCCTCCGAATAAGCGATACTCTGGTAGGAGAAGATATTTTTGGAAGGGTAAAGTCTTTAATGAACTGGGAGAGAAAAAGATTAAAGAAAGCTGGGCCGTCTACGCCGGTCAGAGTTTTAGGACTTTCTGGTGTGGGTAGCCCTGGTCAGATCTTAAGACGGGTGAATAATGAAAAGAAAGCTCGGCAAATGGCTATGCAAGCCGCGGTGGGGAAGAGAATCAGAAGTCTGAGGAAAAGAGAGACGGTTAGTCTTGATACTTTTTATGAGACGGGAAAAGAAAAAGAGAAATCTCTTAATGTGATTCTCAAAGCCGATACCCAGGGTTCTCTTGGGGCTCTTCAGGATACAGCGAAGAATTTCTGTGAGGGTAAGGCTAAAATATATGTCATTCATGGAGGAGTGGGGGAAGTAAATAAATCCGATATTTTACTGGCCTCAGCTTCTCGAGCAGTGATAATCAGTTTTAACGTGCAGACCAGTTCTGAGGTAACAGCATTGGCCAGGGGAGAAAATGTAGAAATTAGATCATATCAGATTATTTATAATCTCATTGATGATATTGAAAAGGCGGTAGAAGGATTGCTCACTCCTGAGGTTGAGGAAGTAATTATGGGCAAAGCGCAGGTAAAGCAGCTTTTCAAAGTCCCCCGGGTTGGTGTTGTAGTTGGTTGTTTGATTACCGAAGGCAAAGTTATTCGAGGAGCCAAAGTTAGAATTCTCAGAGAGGGTGAGGTCGTCGGTGAGGGGAACATAGCCAGTCTAAGAAGATTTAGTCGAGATGTAAATGAAGTCCAGAATGGATTTGAATGTGGAATAAATCTCCAGAATTTTAATAAAGTGGTCGTAGGTGATACAATTGTGGTTTATCAGCAACAACCTCTCTGAAGAATTTTTTTGTTCCCCTGTCTAAGTAATTACCAGTTTGGTCTCGGATGCAGGGTCAAGTCTTGCCCAATAGAAAGGTTGATCTTTTTCCACAACCCAAAATTTAGTTAGATGGATGTTTTAAATCCTTAAATGATTATAGGAATTCTCGAGCTTGACCTTCGTTTTTTTTCCGGCAACTCTCTGAAAGAAAAACGTCGATTCCTCAAAAGACTTATTTTCAAAATCAGAAATAATTTCAATGTTTCTGTTTCAGAAATTGGTCATCAGGACCTTTGGCAAAGAACAGAACTGGGAATTAGTCTAATCACTACCGAGATGAGATTCGCCCAAAAGGTTCTCAACAAGATCTTGGAACTGATAAAAAAAGAAAGAGGCCTTTCTTTAATTAATTCTAAAATGGAGTTTTTGTAAAAGATGAGAGATAGAACCGGTCTTTTATTAGTGGATAAGGAAAAGGGAATGACTTCCCACGATGTGGTTACCCGAATAAGAGAAATTTTTCATTTCTCCCGGGTTGGTCACACGGGCACTCTCGATCCCAAGGCCACTGGTCTCCTGCTAATTCTCCTGGGTAAAGCTACCATACTGACTCCCTTCCTGCAGAGATTGGACAAGACATATCGAGGGAAAATGGTATTTGGAGTTTCAACTGATAGTTTGGACGAAGAAGGCTCACTTCTGGAAAATAAAGATGCTTCTAACTTGACCAAGGAAGAAATAGAGGAAATTCTTCAGAAATTTGTAGGAAAAATAAGCCAGATTCCTCCTATGTTCTCCGCCGTTCATTTTAAAGGTAGAAGATTATATGAGTTAGCTCGTCAGGGGATTGAGGTGGAGCGCCCCCCCCGAGAAGTAGAGATTTTCTGGTTAAACCTCTTGAATTTCGAGTCTGGTCAACATCCCGAAGCTGGATTTGAACTTCGCTGTTCCGGGGGAACGTATGTTCGTAGTTTGTGTAGCGAAATTGGAGAATTATCAGGCTATGGGGCTTATCAGTCTGCTCTCACGCGTCTCAGGATAGGTCCGTTTAGTCTGGAATCGGCTTCGACCTTATCGGAGATTAAGAATGAGGTTAATGAGAGAGAAGTTGAGAAGTTCATTTTGTCCTCAGCCGAAGCCCTACCTCATTTGCCTCTGCTCCGGGTGAGGCAAGAGGCAGAAAAATTAATAAAGTGGGGCCAGCCTCTTTATTTAGCCCACCTAAAAGAGATCCCCGTTAATTTGGAGAAGGGGGATAAAGTTCGACTGTGCAGTTTAGACGGAAGGTTGTTAGCTGTCTCCGTTAGTTTGCAGAACAGCAGCCATTTTGATAAAAATAAGGCCGGTCTTAAATATCTCAGGGTATTAGTCTAAGTGTTAATAAGGAAGAATTTTCAGGGACAAGGTGAGAGGATTATTTTAACCGTTGGTTTTTACGATGGTATTCATCTGGGACATCAACAGATAATCAAGTACCTGGTAGAGAAAGCTAAAGAGATACAGAGCAAAAGCTGTCTTCTTACTTTCAATTTTGTCTCGGATAGTTGTTTCTCCCTAACTTCCTTTCCTTTTTTAACCACCTGGCCAGAGAAAAGGGAAGTTTTTGAAAAACTGGGATTGGATATGGTAAATCTTTTCTCTTTTACTCCTCAATTCAAGTCGTTAAGTCCGGAGTGTTTTTTGAATGAGTTAACCAAGAATTACCAAATTGCTGAAATAGCCGTGGGAGAAGATTTTGCTTTTGGGAGAAACAGAGAGGGGAATATCGAGTGGCTCAGAAAAGCCCAGAAGCGATTTTCTTTTGCTCTTACTGTATTACCGCATTTACGGGTGAACGGAGAAAAAATCAGTAGCTCAGGCATTCGCCGTTTAATTAAAGAAGGCAAGGTTAATCAAGCAGGCAGTTATCTGGGTCATTATCCCACTATCATTGGTGAGGTAATAAAGGGCCAGGGTAGAGGGCAAAAAATGGGTTTTCCCACAGCCAATGTTCGAGCAGATCCCCAAAAACTATTGCCTGCTCCGGCTGTATACGCCGGGCAAATCAACTATAAGGGAAAAACCTTCAAAGCTATTGTTAATGTGGGGAATCGGCCCACCTTCCAAGATAATTCTTTCGGAGTGGAAGCTCATATTTTGGGATTCCACCGGCAGATTCAGGGAGAGATTATTTCTTTGGAATTAATAAGTAAAATTCGCCGGATTCAGCAATTTTCCACTTCCCTTGATCTGGTGAAAAGATTAAATAAGGATAAGAGATTTGTTGAGGAGATGTCAGCTTAATCTCTTAGTAGGCAATTTTAGCTTACCCAAGGGTAACCGAAGTTGTCGTTGTGCGTCCAGTTAAGGTAGGGGAGGCTTTAGCCTCCCATTTCCTTGTTCCGGAGAGGATATTTAAGGATGAGAAAATTTGGCCGGAGGATATATTATTATCCTTGTCTTGATTCGACCAACTTAACAGCCAGATTTTTGGCTCACCAAGGAGAAAAAGAGGGTACCGTAGTAATTGCCGGAGAGCAAACTAACGGGCAGGGCCGAGGGGGTAACTGGTGGTTTTCACCCCCGGGAGGCCTTTGGTTTTCCTTGATTCTTTATCCGAATATTCCTATTTCCAGTCTAGGCCGTATTAACATGGCTGCAGCCGGGGCGGTGGTTTTTTCTATCCAAAAGTTATTTCCTTCTCTTTCTACTAATATTCTTTGGCCCAATGATGTTCTCATTGAGGGGAAAAAAGTGGGTGGGGTTATGTGTCGGGCCAGCCTAGACGGGAAGAAGTTAAAGTTTGTTATCCTGGGGCTGGGAATTAACGTTAATATAGTGGATTTTCCTTCCCCACTTGGTTTTACAGCTACTTCACTCAGTAAAGAAATCGGTCGCAAGATATATCTTTCATTTTTTCTCGCTCATTTACTCAAAGAATTAGAGCAGATGTATCGGCTTTGTTTGTTTGATTTTTCTTCTTTATTAGAAATGATTCATCCTTTCCTTTATCTCTTGGGAAAATTAGTGAAGGTAGGGATTGATCAGGACGGAATTAGTGGTCTGGTGCAAGGTCTGGACGAGGAGGGATGTCTTATTCTGCGTTTGGAGAGTGGCGTTCAAAGAAAGATAGACTTGGGAGAAAGGTCGATCCATTTAAGAAAAATAGGAGAAAAGGATTCCCTAATTGAATCTGGTTGTTGATATTGGTAATACTGTGGTTAAAACGGGTTTATTCAGTGAGGATAAACTTCTCTGGAAGGGTGAGTTTGCTACTTTACCTCCCCGAGAGACTGACGAATGGGGAATTATACTATTGGACTGGATTAGAGCCGGCCATAAAGAAGCGAAGATAAGCAGAGTGATCATTTGCTCGGTAGCTCAGTCAGCCCTAATTCCCTTAAGAAAAGCGGTAAAAAAATATTTAGGGATAGCTCCCCTGGAGATTGACTATCGGAACACCACTGTTCCTCTGATTTGCGACGAACCCCAGGAGGTAGGAGCTGACAGGATTGCCAATGTAATGGGGGCAGTGAAACTTTATTCTTTGCCGGCGGTGGTGATCGATTTTGGGACGGCTACTACCTTTGATGTAATTTCAAAAAAAGGGGAATTTTTAGGAGGAGTAATTGCTCCGGGAATAAGAGTTTCTATGGAGACTCTCTGGGAAAAAACGGAGTGTCTGTTCCCGGTAGAGTTTCAAAAACCTTCCCGGATAATTGGAAGAAATACCCGGGATAACCTCATCGGCGGTATTTTCTATTCCTGCCTGGGAGGGATCAAGGAAGTCTTGAGGTTGATCGAAGAAGAGCTGGGCGAAAAGCCCACCGTTATTGCTACCGGAGGATGGGGATCCCTACTTAGGAAAGAATGTCCTCAAATTGACGAAGTAAACCCGAACCTCACTTTACAAGGATTGAATTTCATCGCCCAGGAGGGCTCGGCACATTCTCCCTTGCTCCGGTGATACTCTCTGTCATTGCGAGGAACCGGCTCTGTGGTGACTCCTTCCCTGTCATTGCGAGCGAAGCGAAGCAATCTCGGGTTTTGAGTAGGGGAGGTTTTAACCTCCCATTTTCTTGACATAGATAAGTCGTCGCGTATAATAAACTCACATTTATTGAGGGGATCGGTC
>DAOVGF010000001.1 GCA_030672545.1 Candidatus Aerophobota bacterium | reverse complement strand
TTAGAGGCTCATTCTACCTAAACTTTAACAGATTCATCACCTCCCTCTTTTGTCTCTTGCCTCTATTCTTCTTTGTTAATAATACCCCCTGGGGAGAATCTGTCAAGGCTATGTCACGTCGGTTTACGGGCACAAGGAACGGTTTCAACGGAATGAACGAGATAAACGAGAGTATCACCGGAGCCAGGGAGAATGTGCCAAGCACTGTTGACAGTTAGAGTTTTTTTGTTAGAATTCCTCTTTCAAATAACTCAGACAATAAGGAGGTAGTAGATTATGCGGATAGGTTTACTTACCGGCGGAGGAGATTGTCCCGGTCTCAACGCAGTAATTAGAGCTGTCGTTGTCCAGGCCGAAAAAGAAGGTTATGAAGTAATCGGTTTTCTCGAAGGATGGAAGGGTGTCCTGGAAAATAAATGGGAGTCCTTGAATACTGACAGGGTAGAAGACATTCATCGAGAAGGCGGCACTATCCTTTATAGCTCTCGAACTAATCCCTTCAATGGAAAAAATGGAGTGGAAGAAATTAAGAAGACTCTAAGCAAGAATAAAGTAGATGCCCTGATAGCTATTGGTGGAGACGATACTCTGGGAGTGGCCAACAAACTTTACCAGGAAGGCCTAAAAACCATTGGAGTTCCCAAGACTATTGACAATGACCTTTGGGCTACAGATTACACTTTTGGTTTTGACTCGGCTGTAAATGTGGCCGTGCAATGTCTCGACCGTCTACACACCACAGCTAAGTCTCATCGCCGTATTATTGTGGTAGAGATAATGGGAAGATATGCTGGATGGATAACTCTGGAAGCAGGCTTAGGAGGTGGAGCCCATATTATTCTGATTCCCGAAGTTCCTTTCAGCCTGGAAGAGATTTGCCAGACTCTGACTGAACGAAAGAAAAAGGGTAAGACCTACAGTATTGTAGCGGTAGCTGAGGGAGCCAGAATAGCCAAAGAGAGTAAGTTTAAGAACCCCAATCTTAAGGGGACAGACCAATCCAAAGAACGAGACGCTTTCGGGAACATCGTTCTGGCTAAAAGAGGAATAGCCAAACCTCTATCTTTAGAAATCGAGTATAGAACAGGTATCGAAACCAGATCAACCATCCTGGGACATATTCAGCGAGGAGGAAGACCTTCCGCATTCGACCGTTATTTGGCTACCCGTTTTGGATTAAAGGCTATGGAGCTGGTTAAACAAGGAAGATTCGGAGAAATGGCCTCTCTTCGGGGAACCGACATCATCTCCGTTTCCTTGAGAGAAGCGGTGGGAAAATCAAAAACGGTTCCTACCGAACTCTTTGAGGAAGTGATAGAACCTTTTTGGGGTATTTAACTTGGGCGGGATTCCTAAAACTCTATTCCCGGCCTGGCTCTTACACCAAGGTCGAAGGGATGCTTAACTTTTTTTATCTGACTGACCAGGTCAGCTATCTCTATGAGCTGAGGGGATGCTTTTCTTCCGGTCAGAACTACTTCCAGAGAAGGAGAACGGGTATTGAGAAAATTTATGAGCATTTCTTCTGACAAAAATCCCCAATGGACAGCTAAATTTACTTCATCCAGAACTAATAAATCATAAGAGTTATCTCTTATTTTATTTTTTACCCTCTCCATCAGGCTCTGAAATTTCTCGACTAAGACTTTCTTTTCCTTTGGGCTGAGTTTCTCCGGAAAGATAAAATCACTCTCTCCCCCCTGATGAAGAGTGTCAACTCCCAGCTTTTTTAGACAAATAATTTCACCTGAACCCTTTTCTTTCTTGAAAAATTGGACAACTAAAACCCGATACCCTTGTCCAACAGCTCGCACAGCTTGACCGATAGCTGCAGTAGTTTTACCTTTGCCCTCACCTGTATAAACTTGAATAAGACCTTTTTCCATCTTATCCGGATACGCTGATTTTAGGGAAAAAAAGGTGGGGAGTTCTCACCGCGCCTACCGAACGGCTCTCTTTTCCTACCGCCTTTACATCTTTCAACAAATCATAAGCATTTCCGGTAATCATCAAATCCTTAATTCTCCCCTTAATTTTTCCCTTTTCCACTTTATAACCGAGATCTAAGTTAACCGAAAAATCACCCATGAGAGCATTTCCCTGGCCGCTTCCTATTATCTGATCTACAATTAATCCTTCCTTTATCTCCCCCAGCATTTCCGCAAAGGAGACCCGGCCTTCTTTGATTATTATGTTACTAACAGAGGGCGAGGGTAAACTATCGAAACCTCTTTTTCCGTTAGCGGTAGTCTCAGTACCCATAAGAGAAGCAGTCTGCAGGTCAAAAATAAAATTTTTTAACTTCCCTTCCTCTATAATACAAGTGGACCGGGACGGAACACCCTCTCCATCCATGGGAGAGGAAGCTAAAGCATAGGAAATAGTAGCGTCGTCTTGAATATTGAGCAGAGAAGAAAGTACCAATTGATTAATCTTGTCGCCTAGAGGAGAAACCTTTTTCTGAACTATTTTCCCATTGATTCCTCTCCCTATTGAACTGTAAAGAAGGGGAAGAGCCTTGGGTGTAAAAATTACCGGATAATTTCCAGAAGAAATCTTAGCTCGCTGGTCACACCAATGGAAAGCTTCAATAATTCGTTCAGCCAAAGATTGCCAGTAATCCTGATATTGACAACTACCTTCTTCCTCTTCTATCCCCAGAAAATTACCTTCCTGGGCAAGAAAAGCATAAAGGGCAAAAGAATAGACTGTTTTATCATAGGAATACTCCAGTCCCTGGTTATTAATTATATTAGCTTTCATGAGGGACTTCTCCAGCTCCGCTTCGCATTGAAGGGAGGGAGCTTCCTTCAGAATTAACTTAATGGCCCTCTCGCCTTGCTCTATCATTTCCTCTATCTGAAGGGAAGAAATACGGGAATCAACACACTTTACCTGGGGAAATTTCTGTTTACCCGGCAGTCGAAAATCGGCCTTCTGTCCAAACTGGGCCGAGTCTACTGCCGATTGAACTACGGATTTGATATCCTCCAGGTTAGTGGTACAGGAAAAGCCGATTCGGTTATCCTTTATTATACGAAGACCTAAGCCCCCCTCAAAACAGTTGTCTATGGACTTAAGCCGATTAGCCTGAAAACTGACTGTGGTAAGCTGACTCACTTCCTGGTAGACTTCCGCTTGCTCAGCTTCCCTCAAAGCTAACTCCAGAATATTTTCCACTTTATTTACCCCCAACCACCAAATTCCGGATTCTTATATGAGGCCCCCCAGTGGAAACCGGTAAAGGAGATTGGCCTCCCTTTCCGCAACCCCCGGGTCCGGTGAATAAAACCAGATCGTTGCCCACTGCATCAATCTCTGAGAAAGTAACAAATATATTTCCGGTGAGATTGAAATCTCTGATTTTCCGAACCAGTCTACCATTTTCAATTAAATATCCCTGCTCGGGAGCAAAAGTGAACATCTCCAGATTGGTTTGACCTCCCCGAAATCCCTGGGCATAGATTCCCTTTTTTACGCCAGCGATCATCTCCTCCTTGGTCATTCGATCCGGCTCGATGTAAGTATTACTCATCCGAACAATGGGAGAAAACTGATAGCTGATAGCGCGAGCATTACCGGTTGGTGCTTCCCCCATCCGGGCAGCCGTCTCTCGAGAATGAAGTCTCCCGGTCAGCTTTCCGTTTTTTATCAAATAAGTCTTTCTGGCCATAACTCCTTCATCATCATAAAAATAAAATCCTCCTTCCCCTCTTATAGTAGGATCATCCACTATATTAAGCTGATAATTACCAAATATCCGGCCCAGACGCATGATTTTGAGCATTCGCTCATTTTCGTGGAGAAAATCAGCCTCTGAAAGATGGCCGAAGGCCTCGTGGGCAAAAACACCGCTCAATTTGGGATCCACTACTACCGTGTATCTTCCTTTCTCGGCCGGTTGGGCTTTTAATAATTCCAGAGCTCGCTGTTTGGTTTCTTCAGCTTCTTTCTCTTTATCCTCGGCCAGCTCGAAACCTCCAATCCCCCCGATACCTTCGTGGGCCGATTGAACGTTATGGCCTTTTTTAGCAATTGCGGTCATACCCAGAACAGTATCCATTCTCTCTTGTTTAATGTAGGTACCCTCGGAAGTCACCAGATACTTAAGAGTACAGACATCCTCATACCGTAAATCAGAGGTTTGGATCTGAGGCGAGGAAAGAAGAATTCGGTTATAATTAGTACAAAGTTGGTATTTTTCTTCCAGAGAAATTTGACGGGGATCTTTCTTGAGACTGAGAGAAAAAATCTTATTGACCACGGGCACGGGCGCAAGTTTAATCGCTCTTCCCTTTATCAAAGAAGCCTGCTTCGCCGCCAGCTCCAAACAATGAGGCAGTCGATCCAGATTATTAAAGGAAACAAAGCTCCATCCTCCTTTGTCTTTAACCCGAATAGCCCCTCCTTGTTCCCTTAATTCTCTAATAGCCTCCAGTTCCTTGCCAACATAATGGACATAGACCGAGCGAATCTCTTCCCAACGAATTTCCGCATATTCTGCTCTTACTTTGGCCAAACACTGACGGAGATAACTTTCCATCTAAGAGGCCTCAGCCATAATCTCGTCAGCAATATCAAAGTTGCCATAAACTTTTTGGACTTCTTCAGACTCATCCAGAGCATCCATCAATCTAAGCATTTGCAGAGCTTCTTTTTCTTCGAGAGAGATCATAGTTTGTGGAATCATGGTCAACTCAATCAGTTCGGGCTTTATCCCTATCTTTTCGATTTTTTTTCTCACCTCGTTAAATTTAAGGGCTGGAAAAAGAATTTCCAGAATATCCCCTTCTTCTCTTATGTCTTCGGCACCCATCTCCACAGCTAACTCAATACCCTGATCCTCACCAATCTTTTTCTTATTTAGAATCAGAGAACCTTTTCTTTCAAATAACCAGTTAACGCAGCCTGTCTCACCTACATGACCCCCATGAATAGATAAGATATGCCGAATTTGAGCAACCGCCCGCTTTTTGTTATCGGTCACAGTTTCAATAAGCAAAGCTACACCCCCCGGTCCGTATCCCTCAATAGTAATCTCCTCATAATTGACTCCGGGGATTTCCCCCGTCCCCCGGTCAATAGCTTTCTTAATATTTTCCTTGGGCATCCCCGCTTCCTGAGCCATCTCAACTACCATCCGGAGTCCTGAATTGCTTTCTATATCTCCCCCACCCCCTCTGGCTTCAAGGGTTAATTTACGGGAGAGCTTACTGAAAAGATTACCTCTTTGAGCATCTTTTTTAGCCTTTTTGTGTTTAATACTACTCCATTTGGAGTGTCCTGACATTAGACCTCACCCCCTTTTTGCTCCTAATATAATAAAAACTCTCCTGCTGTCAAATATACCACTACAATTTCAGGAAAAATCTTCAGGTATAAGTGCTTCGTCGAGGCTGCCCCCCAACCTATTTTTTTTGATTATTAGGGAAGTCTTTGAGGAGTGAAGGATAAAAAAATCCTATTTAGAATTTTCAATAATAATTATCTGGCAAGGATAAACTGAAAGGGGCAGATATTAGCAGATCTGCCCCTTTCGCCATCTTTATCTTTAGTACTGGGGAGGTGGTGGATAAGGAGGTGCCTTCTCTTTCTCCTCCGGAATATCCGTCACCAAGGCATCGGTGGTGAGGATAAGAGAAGCAATACTGGTTGCATTCTGGATGGTAGACCTTACCACCTTGGCCGGGTCAATAACTCCACTGGCCACCAAATCTTCAAATTGGCCGGTCTCGGCATTAAAACCTTCTGAACCCTTTTTCTGTAAGACTCGCTCGACCACAACTCCGCCCTCAAGTCCAGCATTCTCAGCTATTTTTCGTAACGGCGCTTTCAGAGCATCTTTGACGATCTCCACTCCCATTTTCTCATCAACATTATCAAATTTCAGTTTCTCCAAAGCAGGGATACATCTAATTAAGGCCACTCCTCCACCCGGTACAATTCCTTCCTCAACTGCAGCCTTCGTAGCGGCTACAGCATCTTCTATTCGAGCCTTATTAGTTTTCATCTCAGCTTCAGTAGCCGCACCAACATTTATAACAGCTACTCCTCCGGCCAATTTAGCCAGTCTTTCCTCCAACTTCTCCCGGTCATAATCGGAATCAGTTTCCTCTTTCTGAAGTTTGATTTGAGCAATCCTGGCCTCTATAGCCTTCTTGCCTCCCTGGCCCTCGATAATGGTCGTTTCCTCATTGGTTATTCGCACTCTTTTGGTTCTACCCAGTTTACTTATGTCCACATTCTCCAGTTTCAAGCCCAGATCTTCAGCAACTACCTGGCCACCGGTAAGAATACTTATATCCTCCAACATAGATTTTCTACGATCTCCAAATCCAGGAGCCTTGACCGCTGCACACTTCAAGGTACCACGAATCTTGTTAACTACCAGGGTAGCCAAGGCTTCACCTTCTACATCCTCGGCTATAATCAGTAGAGAACTACCGGTGTTGGCCACTTTTTCCAGAAGAGGAAGTAAATCCTTCATATTACTAATCTTTTTGTCGTGAAGAAGAATATAGGCATCCTCCAGTACTACTTCCATCTTCTCAGCATTGGTTACGAAATAGGGAGAGAGATACCCTCGGTCAAACTGCATTCCTTCCACGAGTTCTAAATAAGTTTGGCCTGTCTTTCCTTCCTCAATGGTAATAACCCCATTTTCTCCCACTTTCTCCATGGCATCGGCAAGAAGTTCACCCACAGCCGGATCATTGGAAGCCGCTACACAGGCAATCTGTTGAATGGATTTCCTGTCCTTGACCATCTGACTCATTCTCTTTATTTCTTGCACCACCGTATCAACTGCCTTTTCCATCCCTTTCCTGAGATGAGTCGGATTGACTCCAGCTACAACATTTCTCATCCCACGATGAACGATAAACTGAGTTAACAGAGTAGCCGTAGTAGTCCCATCACCGGCAACATCTTTAGTCTTTTCGGCTACCTCTTTTACCAGTTGTGCTCCCATATTCTCACAAGGATCTTTCAATTCAATTTCTTTAGCCACAGTAACTCCATCGTCAGTTACAGTGGGCGATCCGAAACTCTTAGCTAAAGCTACGTTTTGTCCCCTCGGACCTAATGTAATAGTAACCGCATCAGCTAATTGGTCCAAGCCTTTTACCAGAGCCTGTCTGGCCTCGGACCCAAACAAAAGTTGTTTGGCCATATCTCTTCTCCTCTCAATCTTCTTCCAGTATGGCTAATACGTCATCTTCTCCCAAGATAAGGTATTCCTCATCATCAATTTTTATCTCGGCTCCGCCATATTTGGCAAAGATGACCTTGTCGCCTTTTTTAACACCCTTGAAATCAGCACCCACAGCAATCACATCTCCCCGCTGGGGCTTTTCCTTGCTGGCTGTTTCCGGTAGATAGATCCCTCCTTCTGTCTTCTCTTCTTGTTTAATCGGTCTAACCACGATTCTTTCACCAAGAGGCTTAATTTTCATCCTCTTCCCTCCTTGTAGCTTTACTCATTTTTGTATTAAGTCCTCCTCATTTGTCCGCCCCTCATAATTCAAAAGAGGGCTTTGACTATTTTCTAAACTTAAATTATATCTAAAACTCCGGAACTGTCAAGTCCCGCGGCGAGCTCTTTTTTCCTCTAAGTATATTAGCCAAAGATTCCTGGTAAATCAATGTCTGGAAGATTAAGTCCCCCGGTTAACTGTTGGAAACTATCTTTAATCATCATTTGAACTTTACCCAGTGCGTCATTAACTGCGCCAACAATTAGTTCCTGGAGCATCTCCGGATCGTCTCCTTTCATTAATTTCTTTTCTATTCTGATATCTATCATTTCAAACTTACCATTAATAGTAACCTCTACCATTCCTGCCCCGCTAACCCCAGTTACTTTCTTACCGGCAAGCTCATCTTTAATTTTCTTCATTTCTCCCTGAATCTTCCCAAAATTTTTCAACAGATTAACAACTCCGTTCAGCATTGTGGATTTACCTCCCTCTCAGCCTTTTACTATTTCACCGTCAAACAGGTCTATAGTCTGAGTCACTATTTTCCGCAAACGAATATGTTGATTTCTACCTTTCTCAGGCTTTTTAATATCTTTTTCCCTTCTTAGCAGGTGATAAACGAAAGAGAAACCTGGCTCAAAAAACTCTTTGACAACTTGCTGAAGTAAACTCTGATTTTCTGGCTTTTTCAGAATGTTACGCTGAAATTCCTGTTCGAGACCAAGAATAATAGAACCTGAGTCATTTATTTCTAATATCTTGGCCTGGGCTAAAATAGTACCTACAGTTTTTTTTCTTTCTGATACCCGCCTGATAAAACCAGCCCACCTTTGAGAGAAATCCCCCTCTGTTAAAGCCCCCTTTTTCTCAGACAGTTCGGCCATATTTTCTCTGGGGATAACTGTTTTTTCGGGGAAAGAAATAGCCGAAGCAGAAACCCTTAGTTTCCTCTCAAGCTTCTTAATGGCCTCATATATTTCCAATAGCTCGGGTTCTTTTTCTTTCAAACGATTAGATAATGGATCCGAGGAGACGAGTTGAATCATTAGAAGCTCCAAATGTATCTCTGGTTGAGAAGAAAAACGAATTGCTTGTTCAGCTCGAGAAAGAGCCTCTAAATAGTAGATTAACTCTGCCGGACCAAACCAGGAAGTTTGCTCTTTCAATAGTTCAGAAGAAGAAAAAAAGAGAGATTCCAGTTGTTCCACCTCCATACCCATTTTTAACATAATTAAGTCTCTAAATAGCCGTTGCCACCCTCTGATGAGATGTTCCGGACTTTTACCTCTTCTCATTAAGTAATTAGCCAAATTGACATTAGCCAAACCATCTCTTTTAGCTAAATTCCGGGTAAACTCAAAAAGATATTTTTTCTCTACCATCCCCAGGATATCAGTAACATCCTCTTCACTTACAGTCCCATCTGTGTAAGAGATTAACTGATCGAGGATTTTCTCGGCATCTCGCATAGAATTCTCTGCTCCCTCGGCTATCAAATGCAGAGCCTCTCGGGTTACTTTAATATCCTCTTTTTTTACGATTTGATTTAGGCGATTGAGGATGTCGGAGAGAAGAATCTTTCGGAAATCAAATCTTTGGCAACGAGATAAAATAGTTTGGGGAATCTTTTCCGGAGCGGTGGTGGCAAAAATAAAGATAACATGCGATGGTGGCTCCTCCAAAGTCTTGAGAAGAGCATTAAAAGCTTCTCGGGTAAGCATATGTATCTCATCAATTATGTAAATCTTATGTCTGGCTTTCAGAGGGGCGAACTCAATTTTTTCTCTCAGTTGCCTTATTTCATCTATACCTCTGTTAGAAGCACCATCTATTTCCAAGACATCTGGAGATTCTCCTCTAATTATCTCCAGGCAATTGCTACACTGATTACAGGGTGAAGAAGTCTCTCCCTTGGCACAATTTAGGGCTTTGGCCAAAATTCTTGCCGTACTTGTTTTACCGGTTCCCCGAGGACCGGCAAAAAGATAAGCCTGTCCAATTCTATCAAGGGAGATGGCATTTTTTAGAGTTTTTACCACATGACTTTGCCCAACAATTTCTTCAAAAAGTTGAGGTCTCCACTTCCTCGCCAGGCCTTGATAGTTCATTTCCTCTCCTCGCATTCTCTGAATAAAACCCACTAAAATCAGTACCAGCTTAACTATAGACTAAATCTTCGTTATGGACCGCACTTCCGGAAGGAAACCAAGATTAAGCTCTACGGGTGGAGATGGGGGGAATCGAACCCCCGACCTCTTGCATGCGAAGCAAGCGCTCTGCCCGCTGAGCTACATCCCCAAGAAATACTAACTCATCCACCTCTCTATTTTCAAATCATATGATTTTACCAAAACTAACCAGGCTGGGAGCGTTAAACTACTACCGCCTCAATACCGGTAGACTGACAAAACTGAGTCAAACAAGAAGTGAAATCTCCGTGAATCATGGAAGCATGGTGAGTAAATCCTTCTTCAATTAGAGTGCGGTAAAGCTGTTCTAAATCTTTCACTTCTACCCAGCTCCAGGAACCTCTCAACTTGTCAGTACTGGGAATTATCTTCCCGGTGGTAATGAGTAATTTGAAACACCCGTCATATTCCACCAGTCGGTTAAGGGTAACCACTCCCGGCTTCAGTTGAAACTCAGCGGTTCCTTGGGTGATCTCTCGTCCCAACAGCTCTCCCATAATACTATGGCATCTGAGGCAAACCGGTGAGTTCTTGGCTTTGAGTACCGGAGGAGCATTACCGCAGTGCCAGGCTAAAAATACATTATTCTTGGACTGGTGCTGAATAGTCCAGTCGATAAAGTGAGGAGGAGTCTGTTTTAGGGAGGCTAAATACTGGATTAACATAGTCAGGGCTCCGTGAATGTCTACTTCACAAGCACTCATCAGTCCCTGCTCAGTCAATCGGGCCATAGTGAAACAACTGGAGATACCATATATCTCTTGCATAGCTGTCCAGCACTGAATGGCTAGAGCATCAAGATCTTTGCGGTGGGCAAAGTTCCGGAGAACAATCTCTAAGCGGGCTGCTTTTTCCAGAGTTTGCTCCTTCACTCCCGAGGTATCAACCGTGGATTTCATTTCCTTGATTAACTCATTGATCTTTGAGGTATTCTTGAGAGTATTAGCCTCCCGGAAAATCTCACTCAAAGAAATCTGAACTATTCTCTGGCCAAATTGTTCAATCAAGGGATATTCATTAACACTACAGGTCTCAAAGCGCTCCGGACGAGGACCGACCATACCCACCCGGGCTCCGAAGAAACCTTTAACTACCGAGCAGGTGCGGATGAAGTCTTCTACCTGGCGGGAAAAACTTTCCTCTTCCGGAAAGAGATTACCGGCCAAGGCAAAGGGAATTTTCCTCCGATAAAGACCCGAGGCAATGGACAGGGTTCCGCAGAAAGCATCCGAGAGACGACGGCCATCTGCAGTAAAGGGACCTTCCTTGGTGCTGAAAAGCAGGACCGGAAGTGGCTGCAACCACTCAGCTACAGTTATAGCTGAGATTTCATCACCGAAAGTTACTGCTCCAATGATTATTCCATCTATTTCTTTCTCTTGGAAAAGGTCTACTACTTTTTTGGCATCAGCATCATCACGCACCAGACCCTGGGGAGTGATACTTTCATCCGGGACAATGACTTCAATGTTCCTCCCGGCAAATAGAGAATCCAAAGC
>DAOVGF010000008.1 GCA_030672545.1 Candidatus Aerophobota bacterium | reverse complement strand
ACCGATCGACCAGGGTGTAGCCCGCTGTTAGGGTATTGATATTTCCTTTTCTAAATAACTCTACAACATTTGTCATTGCGAGGAGCGAGATTCCTCACTTTGTTCGGAACAGGCTCCGCAATCCGCGAAGCGTCACGAGGTTGCCTTTGGCAACCGTGGTGATCTTGTTTTTGAGATTGCCACGCCTGCCTTCGACAGGCTCACAATGACAGAAAAGAGAGAAATTTTAGAGAAACTAAACTATTACCTTGAAAGTAGAGAAGGCCTTGGCCGGCGAAAAACAAGCGCAACCTAAAGGTTGCGGCTACCTTTATGAAATCTAAACTATTATCAAAGAACAAGGAGGTGATGTCTTAATTCAGCACCCAATCAATCTGATTATTTGATTATGAAAGGAGGAGAAACAAATGAAAGTACAGTTTCATACGAAAAGAATACTAAGATTAGTAGTTGGAGTAGGGGTGATTTTGGCTATTGCTGGGTCAACAGTCCTGGCCGGTGATTCTCTTTGGAATCAATTTAAGGGAGAAAAGATAGGTGTCTTCTTTTTTCGCAACACCTATTTTGACGGAATCAAGTATTTCATCCCTGAATTCGAGAAAAAGACAGGAATAAAGGTCGAGTCTATTGCTTATTCTGAGCAGGTTGCTCTACAAAAACTGGGTCTTGAATTAGCCTCTCCCATAGGAGCCTATGATGCAGCCTGGTTGGGAGGATCAAGCTTACCCTCTGAGGTGAAAGCAGGCTGGGTAACTCCTATTGGACCTTTCATTGAAGATAAAAGTATCACTGATGATAGCGTTCTGGACATGGATGACATTCTTGAGGGTCCGCTGGACATGATGAGGTATCAGGGAGTTCTATATGGTCTACCCTGGTTTTCGGCCACCGTAATTCAATACTGTCGCAAAGATATCTTTGATAAGTATGGTATAGCGGGGCCGGCGGATACCATTGATGAGTTTGTCGGTAATATCATCAAGGTTAATACTCCCGATGTTCCCGGAGTTGCTCTTCGAGGAGCACCCAATAGAAATATGAATCAATGGCACTTTCCCATTTTCCTGCGAGGATTAGGAGGAAAGTTTTTTAAGGACATTGAAGAAGGTGATCTTCACCCGGTCCTTGACTCTTCTCAGGCTATTATGGCGGCTCGTGTCTACGGGACATTACTGCGCTATTTCAGTATTCCCGGAGCAGCTTCCTCCACTTTTGACGATGTGGTAATAGCTATGCAACAGGGTAAAGTGGCTATGTGTATTGAAGGTGCACCTCTGGCCGGTAGAATACTGGATCCCGAGCAATCAAAAGTAATGGGGAAACTATATTTTGCCCTGGTTCCTCGAGGTCCGGCCGGACGATTCCCCTCTTTTACCGGCCACGGTTGGATGATTCCCAATAATGCTCCCAATAAGAAAGCTGGGTGGTTGTTTATGCAATGGGCTACCAGCCGAGATGTCCTTTTGAAAACCTCTCTTGACTACAAACATATTGCCGTTACCAGGAAATCTATCTGGAGCGACCCTGCGTTTGTAAAAAAATGGGGTTTTGCCGGCGGGTTTTTGGAGAAATTCATGAAGAGCCTGGAGATTGGCTATCCGGAATTTCGGCCCCGAATACCGGAGTGGCCAGAAGTCAGTGATAGTGTAGCTCTGGCTTTAAACCAGGTGATAGTAGGAAACAAAACAGCCGAGGAAGCTTTCACCGAGGTCAACAAAAAAGTATATGACGTCATGAAAGAAGCCGGATACTATCAAAAGTAGGATAAAAGTCAGGGAGGGTCCCGAAATGGACCCTCCCTGACAGGAAAAATACCAACTAAAGAAAATAAGATGAAAATCAAAGCGAGAGAACAAAGAATTTATTTTTTTTGGCTTTTGCCTTTCTTGATAATTTTTGGAGTACTAACTATTATTCCGGCTCTCCTGAATTTTTATCTGAGTTTAACCCCCTGGAATCTCATTCGTCCAGGTTCCCAAAAATTTGTGGGATTATGTAATTACATCTCCATGGCCTCGGATTCCAGATTTTGGAATTCTCTGTGGGTTTCCTTCTACTACATATTTATTCCCGTAACTATCCAGATGATCCTGGGTTTTCTATGGGCCTTAGCTTTACGTCCTCGGCTTAAAGGTACTCAAGTAATCCGTACTCTTCTCCTTATTCCTATGGTTATCCCACCGGTAATCGTGGGACTCACCTGGAAAGTGCTTTTTACTCCCAATCTAGGAGGAATCAATTACTACCTCAAAATGATTAGTATCCAGGGCCCCGACTGGTTAAATCGTCCATTTACTGCTCAAATTGCTGTTCTTATGGCGGCAGTATGGGAATGGAGCCCTTTTGTAATGCTTCTTCTCTTGGCCGCTATGGAGAATTTACCGTCTGAAGCTATGGAGGCAGCGACTATAGATGGAGTTAATAAACTACAAATGGTTAGATTTATTGTCCTCCCACTGATCAAACCGGTAATGATAATTGTCCTACTCTTTAGAATAATGGATGCCCTGGGAATTCTGCCTCTTGTTTTCGTGATGACTAAAGGAGGACCAGCTTCAGCCACTGAGATTATCAATTTCTATGCCTATATGTCTGGTTTTGTTTATTATAAGATTGGATATGCGGCTAGTTTAATTACCGTACTTTTTGCCCTCGTATTTGCTCTCAATTGGTATTTTCTCAGTGCGGTAGCCAAACAAGGATAAACAGAAGATGAATGGATTAAAATTTATCCGAGGTAACCTTTTCCTTATAGGAATATATATTTTTGTATTGGCCACTTTAATCTTTACCTTATTTCCCGTAATTTGGCTGGGACTACTCTCTCTGAAAACCCAACTTCAAGCCTTTACCTATCCTCCTCTTTTTATATTTAGGCCCACTTTTAAGCACTATTATGAAGTGATAATCCAATCAAATTTCTTCCGTTACTTTTCCAACAGTATGATTGTTAGTCTGGGCTCCGTGGCGCTCTCCTTAATCATAGGAGTTCCGGCTGCTTATGCCTTCAAAAAGTGTGAATTTCGATTCAAAAACCACATTATCAGTTGGACACTCGCTACCAGAATGCTTCCGGCTATGGTTTATGTAATACCCTACTTCGTGAGCTTCCAGTATTTAAGACTGATAGATACCCGGATGGGACTGATTATAGCCTACCTGACTTTTAATCTTCCTATCGTGGTCTGGACTATGAACGGCTTCTTTGCCCAATTCCCCACCTCTATCGAAGAAGCGGCGAAAATTGACGGTGCCTCTACCTGGCAATCTTTTCTCTATGTTGTTTTGCCTCTTTCCACCACCGGGCTCATTGCTACAGCGCTTATTATTTTCATGTGGTGCTGGAATGAATTTATCTTTGCCCTGGTTCTTACCCGGAGAGAGGCGCTGACCGCCACCATAGCTATAATAAACTTTATGGCTTACGAGGGTATAGAGTGGGGTAAAGTAGCCGCAGGGGCTATGATAGTTTTGATTCCGGTTATTTTCTTTTCTATTATGGTGCGCAAATATATGGCCAAAGCAATGTTTTCCGGCGCTATAAAGGGTTGATTTAAGGAGGGTGCCAATGGCCAAGAAAAAGAAATTCTCCTTAGGAGAATGAAAGGATAGAAATGATGCGGATAGCGTTAGGAAGTGACCAGGCAGGTTTTCAGTTAAAAAACATAATTAGGGAATACTTGCCGGAACTGGGGATGGAAGGTAAAGATTTTGGTGCGTTTTCCCAAGAGTCCGGCGATGATTACCCTTATCTCGCGGCTAAGGTAAGTGAATCCGTAGTTCGGGGAACATACGATAGAGGCATCTTAATCTGCGGAACGGGCCTAGGTATGTCCATTGTGGCCAACAAAGTTCCGGGAGCTCGGGCGGCTCTGTGTAACGAACTTTTTTGCGCCCAAAAATCACGCCAGCACAACAATGCTAACATCTTGACTATGGGAGCTCGTATTGTGGGGACAGAGTTAGCCAAGGAGATAGTAAAAACCTGGTTGACTACAGAATTTGCGGGAGGACGACATACTGTTAGGGTAGACAAATATGCCGAAATTGAAAGAAAATACGCTGATGCTGGCTAAATAATCAATATAGCAAAAAGGGAGATTGATGGTGATAAAAAACAAGAAAGTCGTTGATTTGTCTCACACGCTTCTGCCGGGCCAGGAGGAGTATAAACTGGAAGTGAAAAACAAGTTTGTGGATGAACTCTTGCCCGGGTATCATCGACCAGAGGGAAGCTGGTATATAATGAGCGAGGTAACCATGTGGTCACACGTGGGAACTCATATTGAAGCTCCCTATCACTATCTTAAGGAGGGAATAGATGTCTCTGAAATTCCTCTGTCCAGACTGATGGGTGAAGCAGTCATTCTGGACTTTTCTTATAAGAAGACCAACCAAGCTATTGAGCGAGAAGAAATAGAAGCTATAGGGAAAGAGGTTCGGGAAGATGATATCGTTATACTGAAAACTGGACTGGACAAAAATTATCGTACCCCCCTGGCTCACCATCGACCTTATCTTACTCCCGAGGCTACGCAGTGGCTGGTGGAGAAAAAGATATCCTGCTTGGCTACCGATGCCTCTGGTTTTGAGGTAAGAGGAATAGATAGCCAACCTAATCATGAGCTTTTGTTCAAGAATAACATACCCGTTATTGAGCATTTGACCAACCTGGAGAAGTTGACCAAAAAAAGGGTTTTTCTAATAGCTTTGTGTTGGAAAGTGAGAGGATTAGATTCTTCTCCTGTAAGAGTCATTGCCATTGAAGAGTGAGGTGTTTCTATGACCGAAGCGACTATCCCTGAAGAGAAACTCCAGGAGATGTATCGGATTATGTATACAATTCGACGTTTTGAGGAGAAACTATATACTATTTTCCTGTCCGGCGAGGTACCGGGAACGATACATCAATGTGATGGACAGGAGGCTGTGGCGGTAGGGGTTTGTGAGAATCTCAACCAGGATGACATCATCACCAGTACCCACCGCGGGCACGGACACTGCATTGCTAAAGGGATACCCCTCCATGAGGCGCTGGCCGAGATTATGGGGAAAAAAACTGGTTGTTCGGGTGGAGTGGGTGGAACAATGCATCTTTACTACCCGGAAAAAGGTATTTATGGGACCACCGGTATTGTCGGCTCGGGAGTACCTGTGGCTGTTGGTCTGGCTTTGGGTATAAGATATAAAGGAGAAAAAAGAGTAGTTGTATCTTTTTTGGGGGAGGGAGCCGTTAACCAAGGGGCAGTTCATGAAGCTATTAATTTAGCCTCGGTCTGGAAACTTCCGGTTATATTTGTTTGTGAAAATAACAAATACGCCGTGTCAACTCCCATCAATGAAACATCTTGTCTGCCGGATGTTTCCGAACGGATAAAAAGTTACGGAATTCCTGCCCTAACAATTGATGGAAACAACGTTATCAAGGTATATACCGTGACCAGGCAAGCCGTTGAACGGGCACGAGCAAGCCTGGGACCAACGTTTATCGAATGTAAGACCTACCGATACAAAGGTCATTCCCGGTCCGACCCAGCCATTTATCGTTCCCAGGAAGAACTGAATTCCTGGCTGAAGAAAGACCCCCTACCCAGACTAAGAGACTATCTTCTCAAGAGAAAAACAACTGATGAGGCAAAATTGAGAGAAATTGAGAATGAAGTTGGATTAACTATCGACCGGGCATTAACTTTCGCCCGAAAAAGTCCTCAAGTTAATCCGCGGGAAATAGCGAATTACGTTTTTGCTTAAGGTACTCCAATGAAAACTTTAACTATAGCTAAGGCATTAGGTCAAGCTCTGAGTGAGGAAATGAGAGAAAACAGAAATGTTTTTCTCTTAGGAGAGAATATCGGTTTTTTTGGAGGGTCCTTTCAGGTAACCAAAGGACTGATTGATGAATTTGGTGTCGAGAGAGTAAAAGAAACACCGGTATCTGAGACAGCCATAATAGGAGCAGCAGTTGGGGCAGCTCTTATGGGACTTCGTCCGGTGGCGGAGATAATGTATATGGATTTTATTGTCTGTTGCATGGATCAGATAGTAAATCAAGCAGCCAAGATACGGTTTCTTTCGGGGGGGAAGCTAAACGTCCCTCTGGTAATAAGAACTGCCCTGGGAGCAAATACCCATGGGGCTCACCATGCCCAATGTCTGGAAGCCTGGTTTATGCATACTCCTGGACTCAAGATAGCTTTTCCCTGTACCCCTTATGAGGCTAAAGGTCTCCTAAAATCAGCCATCAGGGATGATAATCCAGTAGTTTTCCTGGAGCACAAACTTCTGTATGGAAAGAAGGAGACAAATCTTGAGACGGGCCAGACATTTCAGAGGATACGAAGTCTATTTAGTGTGCCCGAAGAGGAATATATAGTTCCTCTGGGAAAGGCGGATATAAAAAATGAAGGTAAGGATGTTACTATAATTGCTACCGGGCTTATGGTATATCGATGTCTGAATGTAGCCGAGGATCTGGCCAGGGAAGGAATCCAGGCTGAGGTAATTGATCTGAGGAGCTTAGTTCCCCTGGATAAAAGAACTATTATTTCCTCGGTGAGAAAAACCGGCCGGGCAGTTGTCGTTAGTGAGGACCAGGTTACTGCCGGAGTAACGGCTGAGATTTCCGCGGTAATTTATGAAGAAGCTTTTGATTACCTGGACGCACCGGTGCAAAGAGTGGGAGCTCTGGATATTCCTATTCCTTTTTCTCCTTTAGCCGAGGACTACACCATACCCAACAAAACAAGAATATATGCGGCCGTAAAGAAGTGTTTGGAAAGGAATTGAAGTGAGAAACCTAATTGTAGTGGGAAGTGTCAATATTGACATTTTCCTCAGAGTCCAGAGAATGCCTCAAGTTGGTGAGACTATCCTTGGGCAAAGCTTCTACTGGCATATAGGAGGAAAAGGAGCTAACCAGGCTGTAGGAGCAGTCAGACTGGGCGTTCCCGTACATTTTGTGGGTAAAGTTGGAAATGATCCTTTTCGCCAAACAATACTAACTCAGTTGAAGAAAGAAAAAGTGGACACCAAATACGTGATCGAAGACGCAGAAAATCCTTCGGGAATGGCAGTAATTCTGGTAGACAAGGATGGCGGTAACTGTATTACGGTCATCGGTGGGGCAAACCAAAATTTGCTTAAAGAAGATGTAGAGAGAGCCAAAGAAATTATCCTGAAAGCAGATGTGATTATTTTGCAACTGGAGATTCCTTTAAAAGCTGTGGATTGCGCCCTTCGATTAGCCAGAAAATCCGCCGGGTACACTATTCTTAATCCGGCTCCGGTGGCCCCTTTGAGCCCCGAGATTCTTGCCAACACGGACCTTTTAGTACCCAATAGGGATGAAGCAGAGAAACTCTCCGGCATAAAAATAACTTCGCTTGAGGAAGCCGGCAGAGCCGCTCGTCTACTTTTGGCCCAAGGGGTAGGGGCAGTGATATTAACTCTGGGAGAACAAGGAGCTTTCCTGGCTAAGCAAGGGATAACCCGTCATTTCCCGGGTATTCCGGTTAAACCTTTGGATACTACTGGAGCCGGAGACGCTTTTGTAGCCGCCCTGGGAGTTGCTCTGGTCCAGAAAAAAGATTTGGAAGAGGCCATCAAATACGCAAATCATGCGGCGGCTCTTTCAGTGACAAAACTGGGAGCTCAGGCATCTTTACCTTCTCGTAAGGAACTTCAGGAATTTATGGCCAGTGATACAGCCCAGCCACGTTATCTCTGAGACCTCTTCCGTAAAAATTCATTTGACTATTCAGTAATCTTTGTGTATTCTTTTGGTAGAATAGGTAAGTAAGATCTTTTCTGAAAAGGTAAAAACTGGAAATAAAAAATCGAAAGGAGGTGAAAACGGGAAAGTACCTTTATGGGCAAATAAATTCCCTGATAGTCAAAATAAATAAGGGGGTTAAAAATTATGAGTAGAAAGACTTTTAGGAAACGGTTACTTGTTGGATTGGGAGTAATGTTATTGGTCGTCTCCCTTTCGACTTTTGCCTTGGCCGCCTGCCCCAGTGCCGCATCTCTCAAAGGGAAGACTATCTATTTAGCTATGATCTCGGTTCCTGGAATTCCCGAGGCTCTCTCGCACGTAGGGGAATTTGAGAAGGAAACGGGCATCAAAGTTAACATTGAGATGTTGCCGGAGAAAACGTTACGGGAAAAAACTACCGCTGACTTGGCTTTTGGAACGGGTATCTACGATGCTCTAATGTTTGGCCTGATGTATGTCACTCCTTACGCTGAGGGTAACATGCTTATGCCTCTCAGTCAATTCGTAGATAACGAGGATCCATTCTATCTGAACAGAATAAAGATAAACGACTACATACCCAGAGCCCTGGAAGTGAATAGTTATGGTGGCAATCTGTATGGGCTTCCTTTCTATGCGGAAAGTAGCTTTCACTTTTATCGAAAGGACCTTTTTGCCCAAGCCGGTCTGTTCGAGCCTCGTTCTTTGGACGACATCTGGGATGCCGCGGAGAAACTCACCAACAAACCTGATCTTTATGGAATCATCATGAGAGGAATAAGGGGTGGTGGATTAAACGTTTACACCTGGACCAGTTGGCTGTGGGCTTACGGCGGCAAATATTTTGATGATGATATGAAGCCGGTTCTGGACAGCCCGGAAGCTATAGCCTCGGTTAAGGCTTATGCTGATATTCTGAAGGCATACGGTCCCTCAGGAGTAGCCGGTTTTGATTGGTCGGTGGTGGCTACCTATGCCACTGAGGGAAAAACTGCCCAGTTCTACGATGCTACTCCCTTTGTCAGTATGATCGAGGCGGATACTTCCTCTACCAAGGGAAAATGGGGCATCGTCGTGCCCACCGAGATCAAGACTCCTGCTGGTAGCTTTGCTCCAACCATCTATACCTGGTCCTTTGGAATGTCCGCTCATGCTGGAGAACCCTGGGCCACCTGGAGATTCATTTCCTGGCTAACCGGTTATGAAATGAGTGAAAAGCTGATAAGTGACGGATTTATGTTTGCCGGAGCTCTTTCCCGGAAGTCACAGGTAGATGAACACCCCGATACGGCCAAGACTTATTGGGCAGCAAAGACATTGGATGCATTAGCAAAAGCTCCTTTAGACTTTAGGCCACGTATTAAAGAATGGCCAGCCGTGGGTGATGCTATCGGAGCCGCATTATCCGAAGTTATCGCTGGTCAGAACACGGCTAGTGCTGCTTTCAAGGCGGTAAATAAGCAAGTCTACCGGATTATGGAGCGAGCAGGGGCTTATAAGTAGGAATTCTCTCACCCAGACATTTATTTGAATCATACCGGAGACGGAGTTTACTGCTCCATCTCCGGTATGACCATAAGAAATCCCGTTTGTCTGGCTTAACGGGTATATAACACTAAAAAAAGAGAGGTAGATGAAGGACAAGCACGTATTGATTGGTTTTCTTTTGCCCACGGTGGTGGTCCTGGCAACCATATCAATTTATCCCACCTACTACTTAATTAGTACCAGTCTGACTAATCGGTCTATGGCCTCCGCCACCGCCCTGGTCCAATTCATCGGCGGACGCCACTATCTGGATCTCTTAACCGATCCCTATACTTTCAATGCCCTTAAGGTTTCTGTGCTGTTTACTTTGTTTACCGTGGGAGTATCCTTTGTCATTGGCATGGGAGTGGCTTATCTTCTCAGCCAGGATTTCATGCAAAAATACGCTTTCGTCAGAATTTTTTTCATTATTCCCATGGTTATGGCTCCCGTGGTTATTGGTTTAACCTGGCGGATTATGCTGTGGCCCGACTTTGGTATTATCAACGCTCTGTTAGGATTAGTCAATCTTCCCCAGAAGGGATGGCTGGCCCAGGCTGGTACAGCCTTACCCACGGTGATATTTATCGATGTGTGGGAGTGGACACCTTTTGTGATCCTGGTTCTCTTGGCTGGATTTCAGTCCTTACCTAAAGACCCGGTGGAAGCGGCTTATGTTGATGGAGCAACCAGTTGGCAAGTCTTTCGGCATGTTAGCCTTCCGTTGCTTAAACCAATAATTTTGGTAGTGCTACTTCTGAGACTAATCCAGGCTTTTCAATGGGCTGATACTATTATAGTAATGACTAACGGGGGACCAGGAGTTGCCACTCAGACAGTCTCTTTTTATACCTATCAACTGGCTTTTGTATCTTTTGATGTGGGAAGAGCCTCAGCTATGGCGGTTATAATTCTTATTATTACTATTTTACTGTCAACAGCGTTAGTAAGAAGCCTTAGACGTAAACAGTAAAGCAAGAGGGATGGAATGAAAACTACCAAAACAAAAAAGATAATCACCTGGGTAGTTCTAATTATTGTTATTCTGGTCTTTATGTTTCCCCTTTACTACAATATTTCCACCTCCTTCAAGAGCCAGGAAGACGTAGCCACCAGCCCCCCTACCTGGACATTCAAACCCACCTTAGTGAACTATCAACGGATAATAATCCCCGGATTTGTCTCTAAGAAATTGACTATGACCTTGTCCGGAGGCCACCTCTTGAATAATCTTAAGAACAGCCTGATAATTTGCTTCAGTAGTGTCTTGATTTCCGTTAGTATCGGGATCTTCGCTGCTTACAGCTTAGCCCGACTCTCCTTCTCTCACAAGGAGGATGTAGCGTTTTGGATCATCAGTATTCGGATGATGCCTCCTAGTGCGGTCATTATTCCCTTTTTTCTCTTGTCGAACGTCTTGCATCTGTACGATTCATACCGACTAATGATTGTCATTTATATAACTTTCAATCTTCCTCTGGCGGTCTGGATCATGCGGGGATTTTTTGAAGATATCCCTCCGGCCATCGAAGAAAGTGCTATGGTTGACGGATGTTCACGACCACAAGCATTTTTTCGGGTCATTTTACCCCTGGTATCCCCAGGTCTGGTAGCCACTACCATAATTTGCTTGATTTTTTCCTGGAATGAATTCTTCATGGCCTTTATTCTCACCGGGAGACATACCCAGACCCTTTCCGTGGGGGTCTCAGCCTTCATGACACCCTGGGGTATTCAGTGGGGACCATTGGCGGCAGCAAACTCCCTTATTATAGCTCCTATTATTATCATTGCCATTGCCATTCAGAAATATTTAGTGAGAGGTCTTACCTTTGGTGCCATTAAATAAAGGTTTCTGCCCCAAGGCTACCGCAATCCGCGAAGCGTCACGAGGTTGCCTTTGGCAACCGTGGTGATCTTGTTTTTGGGATTGTCAGGTCTGCCTTCGGCAGGCTCGCAATGACGGAAAAGAGGGTGGTTTTAGAAAAGCTAAACTATTACAATGCTGTAAGCACTGAGGAGAGAGCAGTATGAACGAAGGTGAAAAAAGGAAAATAATAGCTAAAATTAAGGGATTGTGTGACCGGGTACGGGATTTAGTAGATAGCCAGGAGAATAGAAGAAAACTAAAATTGTGGAGATCCACCGCCGGACTTCCCAATATTTTTACTCGTTATATCCCCGAAGAAAATATCTCGGTAACACCCTTCATCGCTGACCTGGATAGAGAGATGTGGGCACCTGTTTTAGGTTTAAGTATAGAGAGAATTTATAATGATCCCTACTTGTATTTAGAATTTGAGTTATCAAAAAAGATTTTTGCCTTTGAACACTTTAACGATGACAATCCCATAACAAAAAACATTACTATATGGTTGGGTGTCGGTTTTCTGGAAACTCTCTTGGGATTAAAGCAGGAACCGGCTAAAAATGGACATGAACCATGGGTAGGTAAAAAGCCGATTTTAAAAAGAAAAGAGGACTTAGGCTCATTAGAATTACCTGATTTTCATCGAAGCGGTCTGGCTCCGGTAGCTCATAAGATGTACTCTGAAATAAAAAAAGTTCTTGATGATGATTTTAATGTTATTTTTCCTGAATGGAACTTTGGTCCTTTTGGCATTGCTTTAAATCTCCGAGGGGCAGAGAGTTTCTCCCTAGATACAATTGACCATCCTGACTTTGTTCATCAGTTAATGGAATTTATTTTTAGAGCTAAAATTCACTGGTCTCAAGAAAGAGCCAAGTTTTTAGGAACAAAAATTAATTCTCTTTTTCTTTGCAACGATGACGTTAGCACACCCATGATTTCTCCGAAAGGTTATGAGAAATTTGTTTTGCCTTATGAGAAAAAAATGAGTGAATTCCATGGAGGAATAGATTATTGGCATAGCTGTGGCAGAATTGATCCAATTATCGCACACATCAAGAAGATACCTGACTTGAAAATGATTCATCTCAGTCATATTACAGACTTCAGAAAATCTGCTGAAATCATAGGGAATGACCACATAATGGAAATAGTTTTAAACCCTATTAATGATGTAGAAAAAGCAACGCCTGAACAAATGGAGAAGAAACTAAAAGAAATCAAGAAAATAGGCGAAGGCTTGAGTTTTACCGTGAGAGCGGATGCCTTTCAGGTTCTTACCAACGTGGAAAATGACTTGAAACAAATAAAATTCTGGATAGAAAAGGCAGGTAAAGTACTTCGTACTTCTTAAGACCGAGGAGGAAACAATGAAAAGTAAGAAACTTGGTTACAGCGATCTCAATTTAACTACCGTGGGACTAGGTACCTGGGCAATTGGAGGGGGGGATTGGAAGTATGGCTGGGGTCCCCAGGATGACAGGGAATCAATTGCGGGTATTCACCATGCCCTTGATCTGGGAATTAACTGGATAGACACCGCAGCCATTTACGGACTTGGCCATTCCGAGGAAATTGTGGGCAAAGCAATCAAAGAGGTAAAGGAAAGACCAATTATCGCTACCAAATGCAGTCGAGTATGGGATGATCAGGGAAATATCAAGGGTTGCCTGACCAAGGAGAGTATTCGCAGCGAAGTGGAAGCAAGTCTGAGAAGACTACAAATAGAGGTTATTGACCTTTATCAAATTCACTGGCCTGATCCCAATCAAGATATTGAGAAAGGTTGGGGTGCTATTGCCGATCTGATAAAAGAAGGGAAGATTCGCTACGGCGGGGTATCCAATTTCAGCGTAAGGCAGCTTAAGCGTATCCAACCGATTCATCCGGTGGCCTCACTTCAACCTCCCTATAGTATGCTTGAACGCGGTATAGAAGAAGAAATTCTTGATTACTGTGCTACAAACGACATCGGAGTGATCGTATATAGCCCTATGCAAAAAGGTGTTCTTACGGGAAAGTTCACTCGGGAACGAGTTCGGAATTTGCCTAAGAATGATCACCGACAGGGAGATGCACACTTTCAGGAACCTGAGTTCAGTGTCAATTTGGAGTTAGTCGAGGGTTTGCGCGCTATCGCTGAAAAAAAGGGAAGACAGTGGCGCAATTGGCCATAGCTTGGGTTTTGCGACGTCCAGAGGTTACGGCGGCTATCGTGGGAACACGACGGCCTTCGCAAATCGAGGAGACCGTCCTGGCTGGGGACTGGTCTCTATCCAAGGAAAATATTGCCGCCGTTGACAGGTTACTTGAGAAGCGGAAACAGACCCTGGCCTCGAGAAAATGAGAGGCTTTGACTTTAAGTAGGCTTCGCAATCTCATTCCCTCTGTCATTGCGAGTCTGCCAGAAGCAGGCGTGGCAATCTCATTCCCTCTGTCATTGCGAGGAACACAGCGACGTGGCAATCTCATGGAATAGAGTGGTAGCCGCAGGTTTTAGCCTGCGTTTATTTGCGCAGCTTAAAAGTTGCGACTACCATAACCCCTTTGCGCAAGTCAAAACTTGCGGCTACCTTGGGTAGGGGCGACTTCAGTCGCCCCTGGATAATTTATAAATCTCTATAACCCGGAGGAGCGCTGATGATGAAAGCAATTATGAAAACACAAGAAAAAGAAGGTTTTGAGCTATGTGAGCTGCCCGTTCCCAAAGTGGGAAAAAAAGACGTTCTTATCAAAGTGAGAGCGGCAGCAATATGCGGATCGGACTTAAAATTCTATAAATGGCTACCCTGGTGTAAGAAGGTGATCAGGTCATTGCCCTTTATTCCCGGTCATGAGTGTGCCGGAGAAGTCACGGCGGTGGGGAAAGAGGTGCAGGGCATTAAGGTGGGGGATAAAGTAGCGGCGGAGACCCATGTCCCCTGCGGGGTTTGCTGGCAGTGCCGTCACCATCGTCCTCATACCTGCGAGAATATGGAACTTTTTGGACATACGTTAAATGGTGGATTCGCTGAGTTTGCCCTGATTCCCGAAGCCGCCGCTCGACGGATACCCCAAGAAATTCCTTTTGATTACGGTTGCCTACTTGAACCTATGGGGATTCCCTTTAGAGCAGTTGAGCGGGGAGATGTTAAAGGAGAAAGTGTAGTGGTAATCGGCTGTGGTCCTATAGGGCAGTTTGCCATTGCTTTTTCCAAAATATTCGGAGCGGAAACAATTATTGGCCTGGATGTTAACGAGAAACGGTTGAGTATTGCAAAAAAAATGGGGGCTACTCACCTCATAAATGTGAAAAAAAAGATGTTCCTCCAGGAAATAAAACTCTTAACTAAAGATTGTGGTGGAGTGGGTGTAATTATTGATGCTTCCGGCGATGCCCAGGCTATGAAAGAGGCCTTCAGCTATTTGCGCGTGGGTGGACGATTTGTCATTCTCGGGCAAACAGACGAGCCGTTAGCGCTCAATCCCTCAATGGATATTATTTTCAAGGAAGCACAGATTATCGGTCTCTTCGGGCGTGAAATCTGGGATACCTGGGAGAAGACTGAGAAGTTGCTTACCTCCGGCGCCATAGACCCGAGCCCCCTGATTACCCATCGCTTCTCCCTAAATGAACATGAGCGGGCCTTCCGGATAGCTCTCTCTGGTGAGGGATGCAAGGTTCTCTTTATTCCCAACCGGAACTCAGGCATTATGTAACAGCAATCCTCGAGAATGAGGCGGCTTTGCCCTGAGAATTTCCCCTGGAAGAGAAAATCCTTACCAGGTCTTTTAGGGAGGAGGTGACGTCTCACCCCCCCCTTTGTTCCTTCCCAAAAAGAAGGAAGAATAAAAAAGCGGCAATCTAAGCAAATCCCAGTGGTTGTCAGTCAAAAAACACACGGGCTTTGCTCGCTTAATCACCAGTTGTGCAGCATGAGATTCTCCGTACTACCGAAACTCGAAACCAATTCCTAAGCTCAATCCCTGCAAAGCCACGTCATCGCGCTTTAGGTCAACTACCGAGTAATAATCCCATTCCACTGAGCGAATACGAGGAGGAAGGTTCTTCCAGTAGGATACCCGATAACCAAGCAATATACTGAGAGCATCTGTCAACCTATAATCAAATCCCAGGACCGCATTGACCACAGGTACGGTAAGATCGAGATCCCTTTTGGTAGCAAAGGCTACCTCTTCGCAATAGTTGCACCACTCACTCCGTTCAGTTGTGGCACCTCCCGAAATAAGGGCGCAGGTAGCCAGCCATCTGAGATATAGACTTCTTTTTCCCATGAGCCTGGCCCGCCCCTTAATTCCCAGCATCGGTCCGTGGGCAGAAATGTTTTCCTTCTGGACGATGTTGTACCAATCATCTGGGTCAGTGTACTCATCTATAGTGGTCTCATTATCGTAGTAGTAGGTGAAGTCCTCTTTCTCCTTGAAACTACCGAAGGACCATCCAGCCAGACCAAAAAGCTGGAAATCCGGTCTATCCAATATTCTCCTCGAGTAGTACAGATCGAAGTAGGATAAAGTGTCTTCTATTTCTCCCACGATGGGTCCGTATTGCCATTCACCGTACCCGTGCCAGGGACAGTCCTGGTAGGTCCAGAACCCAATATCGGAATAAGCGGCAAGACTATTGTTACCGGTGACCTGCCACCAGGAAATACCCAGGGCAGCTTCAGGAGAAATGTCCATCTCTCCATTGAGAACAAAGCTACCCACGCTCTTACCGTCAAGGGAAAGCATTATGGGAGCATTCTCATTCATGGAACCATCGTCGTTCACATCTTCGTCAGCAATAGCATCATTGACCCCGGTAAACGTAGGGTTCCAGTACTCCAGTGAAAGCCTTATCCCTCCCCAGGATATTGAAGTGAGTCCGAGGCAAATAAGAGCCGCTGTCACCATTGAAATCCATACTTTTTTCACTTTTCTCTCCTTTGTGTAGTTTTCCTAAAGCTTGTTCCCTTTCTTATACTCTTTCACCACCTCCTCTCGATCAATCTTCCTCCTTAAGTTACTCCCCAACTCTAATCTCGATTCTTTCTATCTCCCATCAGGAAACCCTGAGCAGTTATCACCAGGGGACTGTGTCCCTGTTTGAATAGGCGGATATCCAGGCACCTTCCACTATTAGAAAGCGGATAGACCGGGGTGAGCATTTAGGCACGTTCAGTTACTGTCCACGAGAAAGAACCAGAAACACTATGTATAGTTATTGCCAATGCTACCACTCCCCTTCGTTATGTCAACCTTCCAGTTTGCCGAAGAAAAAAGGCCAAGATGCGGTTGTCCACCGAGGTTGGAAGGTATCTAAGTTGACTGCCAAGACGGGCAGGAAATTACGATCAATGTTATCTCTTAAATCAACACCGGCTGCTTCCAAAACCAGAGGAACCTTGTCTTTCTCCTGGAGGGTCATAATGTGCACTCCAGCCTTGACCTGATTAATAGCCTCTTTTTGAATAGCTTTCACATCCTTTGTTCTTTAAAGCGAGAGCGATGGTGTTTCTCACGGTATTGATTCTTTCTCCAATAATGAGCATAAGTTTGTTCTCCGCAGATTCTTATCCTCTTCCCGCCGTGTGCAAGATTAAGCCCTTGACGAAAAATCGCTGCAAAGTCAAAAGAATAACCACGGTAGGCAGAGAAGCAATGATACTTCCGGCCAACAGGACTGGTTGAGAAACTCCCCCGCGATAGCCCTGAAGTTTAGAAAGGGCAGTCATAATTGGTCTTACCCGCTCACCCAGGACCAGTCCAAAAATAAGATCATTCCAGGTCCAAGTAAATTGAAAGATAAACACTACAACAAAGGCAGCACTAGATAAAGGAAGAAATATGTTCCAGTACATTCTAAGATCTGAACATCCATCCATCTTTGCTGCTTCAAATACCTCGGGTGACAGGGTTAGAGCATAGTTTCTAAATACCAGAAGGGCAAAGGGGACACAGATTCCTGTATAGATCATAATAAATCCTATCCGGGTGTCATAGAGCCCCAGGGAGGTCAGAAATAAATACAAGGGTATGAGAAACATCTGGAAGGGGAAAAAGTTCCCCACAAATATGGCAAAAAACCAGCCCAGACGTCCCCGGATATTAAGATGAGCCAGTGCATATCCTGCCAGAGAGGCTAAAAAAGCTGAGCCTATCCCGGCACTGGTTGCGTAAAGTAAGCTGTTCAGCAAATTCTTTCCCAGCTTGGCTCTGGTTAGAGAAGAGAAAATATTGTTTAACGCATTGGATAATCCTTCTCCTAATCCTGGTATGGCCCAAAAAAACATGGTATCATACTGGTGAGAACTTTTTAAAACAACTACTAATACCGTCGCCAAGGGGAAAAGCCAAATAATTACCAGCATCGCCAGAATCAAGCCTATAATAACTTTTGTTACTGACATCTCATCATCCTTTGAGACCTGATATTTCCGGCCTCAGCACTCTCAGATACCTCCAGGAAAGAAGTAAGGTAATTGCTGAGATGAATACGGCAATTGCCGAACCAAAACCCATATTGAACAATAAAAAAGACTCCCGATACATAGTTATAGCCAAAGTCTCGGAAACCCTGGCTGGTCCACCGTGAACCATAATCCAGGGAATGTCAAACATGCGCACAGTATTAATCATAGTATTGGCTATAACAAGCATAGTAATGGGACGAAGCAAGGGTAGGGTGATGTGAAGGAAAGTACTATTTGGACCGGCTCCATCTACTTGCGCGGCTTCGATAAATTCCTTGGGAATGCTCTGCAATCCCACTAAAAAAAGGATTAGATTTAAACCCATGAACTGCCAGATCCAGCTACCGATCATAAGATAGGTGTTAATAGACCCGTCCATAAGCCAGGCTCTAACATACTGATTTAATCCGAAGATCCGTAGAAGAGAATTCACGGCTCCCGGTTGGGTGGAGTAGACCACATACCAGAATACTCCCGCGATAGCCGGAGAAAGAGTCACCGGCAAATAGAAGACGGTTTTGAAAAAGGCTCCGGTCTTGATTCCATTGACCGCCACGGCAAGTATTAAAGCGAGGGCTACACCAAAAACAAAAGTCCCGGCTATCCAATACAGCGTATTTACAAGGGATTTCAAAAGTTGTGGTTCTAAAAATAAGCGTACATAGTTGGAAATCCCCGTCCAGCTCGGCGGGGAGATATAATTCCAACTCATAAAACCGAGGTAAATGGTGTAGGAGGCTGGCAGCAGCTCAGAAAAAAGAACCGCCAGAAAAGCCGGCATCAGAAACAGATAAGGGCTAACCCTCTGTATCGGCTTCACCCGTCATCCTACCTCCACTTTTAATAGGCACTTCAGCCGCCGGGTTGTCGCCGACAGACTGAAGTGCTTAAGATGTTCTCAGGAAGAACTTAACTTAATACTTTACCCCGTACTTGGGCCACACCTCGGTCGCCTTTTTCTCCATGGAATCCAGGATTTGTTTGTAGGTAGAGGGCCGAATTAGCATTTGTTCGAATTGATCCACTGCATGTTCCACTATCTCTACTGGAGTAGCCTCCCAGAAACGAATCAACTTATTGGGGTAATTCTCGGTCAACTTCATAATGGTGACGAATTCCGGGTTGCTCTTACCTACTACCTCTTTGGGGGTTAGCTTATCCCAGGGGACGGGATGCAACAGGTCCCAGCGTGCCTCAGCAGCTTTGGGGGAAGAAAACCACCATTCAATCCACTCTTTGGCCAAATCCTTATCCGGGGAGTTTTTCCCCACTATAAGCGGAGATACCTCGGTTATAATGGCCCCTTGGCCTTTTTCGGTGATAGCAGGCAAAATACAGATATCGAAGTCCTTACCGGGCTTCAGTCCGCCACCCATAAGGATTGAACTGTACCAGTCACCAAAAGGAGCGTAGGCCAGTTCACCCCGTTTGAACATCCCGGGAAAGTCTTCTACATAACGGGCATCCATGGGGGCGAAATAGCCTTTATCCAGCATTTCCTTCCAAATCTCCATTGCCCGCACTACAGTTTTATCAGTCCAGTGGGCTCGTCCGGCCATTAAATCATTATAGAATCCGGCATCTATCCGGTAAAGAATCTCCTGGAAAACAATAAAAGAAGTCCAACGGGATTTTCCTATGGTGTTTCCAATGCCACTGATACCCTGACTCTTAAAAAATGCAAGCTGGTCCATAAACTCGTCCCAGGTCTGGGGTGGTTTCAGCCCATATTTCTCAAATAGGGGTACACTATAATACCAGACCCAATAGTCGGAGAGAAACACAGCTCCGTAGGCAAAATCGCCAAAGCTGAGGGCTTGCCGCAGTCCGGCAGCTACATTATCTCCGGCGGCATCCCATACTTCAGAAAGATCCTCAACCAGACCTGCATCCACTAACTCTTTGGCCCGGTAGGCAAACCACCACTTGAATAACGCTGGTGCTCGGGAAGTGGGTAAATCAGTCTTAATTCTGGTTTTGTAGACCTCCGTATCGTAAGGAACAGGTTCCATCTTGATTCCGATCTCCTGAGCCGAGACTTCTCCTATCTTGGTCCAGTTATCTTGCCATTCCGGATTGTCATGATAAAAAGTAAAGGTACGAACACCTGCTGCCATAACACTGGCTGAAGCAAGGACCACGGCTATCGTCATAATAACCACCAATAAGCGCTTAGGCATTTTTTCCTCCTTTTCGTTGACCTCTTCTTGGATCAGGTAAAGCTTCTACCGAGGGGAAACAATTATTGAAACTTCCCATCAAAGACTTTCTATAGCAAAATAGGCCATAATTCCTGTTGTTCCTCACCTCCTTTCCGTAAAACCTTGGCCTTGATGCTCAAGCGTTTATCCTCTACCATCCAACAATTTTATTATACTCTGATCCACTTTTTTGACAAATCCTCTTAGAAGAGTTAAACTAAAACGTAATAGGTAAGTTTTACTAAAAAGTAAGGTTCAGGGAGCCTTGGGTGTTCGAAGGGAAACCTTTTTTGGCGAAGATCGGGTGGTAGCCGCAGGCTTTAGCCTGCGAAAAACAAGCGCAACCTAAAGGTTGCGGCTACCTTTATAAAATCTAAACTATTACACTGAAATAAAGGTCAAAACTAAAATTTCTAAAAAAACTTATGGAGAACAACATCTCTAAGATAGGTAGGGGAAGAGAAATGAAAACTTATGTTTTCAGAGTAGTAGTTGAACCGGATGAAGATAGGTGGTTTGCCTATTGTCCAGTACTTGAAGATAAAGGTGGAGCTACCTGGGGCTACACAAAAGAGGAAGCTTTAAAAAACATTAGAGAAGTAGTCCAGATGGCTGTGGAGAGTATGATTGAGCATGGAGAGAAAATCCCAGAAACACCGGAAGAAGTCCAAATTTTCTCTGAACCAAAAGTAGCAGTAACTGTATGAGTGGAATCGATTATTCAAAACTGCATTCTCTAACAGCCAGAAAGTTAATTAGCGCTTTAAGAAAAGATGAATTCGCTCTTGAACGGAAATCAGGCAGTCACTCCCAGTATCTTCACCGTGATGGAAGAAGAGTAACTGTCTCTTTTCACCATCCAGGTGATACCTTCCGGTCCAAAATCCTCAAAGCTATGATTGAAAAACAAGCTAAATGGGTTGAGGAAGACCTGAAAAGATTAAAACTTCTGAGATAACAGCTATGCCCTACCAATACAAACGAGAATCACTAATAACTTCGGTTGAATACCAGAGCAAATCTTCACGGTATCAGTAGCGACCAGAGAAAAGGAATGTTTCAGGAAATGGGGTATTCTCCGTAGTCCCTGGCAGCCTGAAACATAGCACAAATGTTCTCCGGAGATACATCCGGACACAAATTATGGATGCCCGCAACCACATACCCTCCTCCTGGGGCCAGGTCCTTTATTCTCCTCTCAACCTCCTGACGGACTTCCTCAACCGACCCAAAAGGCATAACTTTTTGGGTGTCAATAGCCCCCCAAAAGGACATATTATGGCCAAATTCTTTCTTCAACTTACCCGTATTGCCCATTCTTTTAGTGGAAACCTGGATGGGATTAAGAATATCCACTCCCACATCTATTAAATCACTGATTAAAGGATAAACATCACCACAGGAATGATACCAGAGCTTGGCCTTAGTAAGCGAGTGAACAAGATCATGTAATTCCTGATGATACGGTTTAACCATCTCCCGGTACAATTGGGGAGAAATAGCCGGCCCGACATGGATTCCCAGGTCATCACCATAAGTTATCACGTCAAGATATTCTCCGACTTCTTTGAGGAAAGCCGTAGCTCTGAGCTTTTGAATATCGGTCAGTTTTCGCAGAAGAGCCTGAGCAAATTCTTTGTCCGCTATCAGATCCATCATGAATTGGTCATATCCCCGAAGATACCAACTGAGCTCGAAGATAGACCCACTACAATGTCCAACTACCGCGTAGTCAGTCTCTTGCCGAAGTTGTTCCGCCTTTTTTCTCAATCCCTCCATTCTCTCCGGTTTAAGAGGATCAGGCCAGGGGTAGTTATCCAGATCCTCCAACTTGATTTCCCTTAAAGGAAACTTAGTAATCTCGTAATAGTAGCCGATCTTGCTTCTGGTCACTCCCCATTCGTCAACAAAATAAGGAGACTCTTCATCTTCGTCCTTGCCTTTTAGACCCTTCTCAAAAACATACCGGGTATCAATGTCCAATATTCTCAAAATAGCTTTCCCAACTTCAACTGTCTGCCAGGTTTTAGAGTGCATTCGAGTGGGAGTCTTTACCTCTAAATATCTCTTCAGATTCTCATAAGTATCAACCAGCAAAGAAGTGGCTGGTCCTCCCAAATCAAGGGGAACTCGATCTGGTTCCTCGTGACTCAGGGTGATTTGCACTCGTTCTCTTGGTTTCATTGTACTTCCTCCAGTTCATTTTTTGGCTTTCCGTCTGAAAAAGACAACCCAACCATTGGTTCTTGGCAGGTTCTCTGTTCAGAGTGGCCATTACATATTTTCTATTTTAGAGAAAAATTTCTTCCTTACGGGACAAGAAATAAACTCCCACAAAGAGTAGGAAAATACCTACTATTTGCATAACGGTAAATAATTCTTTTAAAACAAAAAAGCCCAATAGGGCGGCAAAAAAGGGACTGAAAAGTTCGATGGCCGAAGCCTGAGCTGCCTTGATTCGCTTCAAACCCTCATAATAAAGTATATATCCTGCTCCAACTACAACTCCTACCAAGATTTGATAGATATTACAGGTAATCAATGAAAATCGGCTCAGCAAATAAACCGAAAACACCACGGAGGCTATGAGGAACCGGTAAAAAGTTATTGTCCCGGCGTTTATCTTGGTGAGGTGCTTCCGGGCAGCAATGCCTGCCGTTGCCCAGGCTATAGTAGCTAATAATACTATTAGATCATCAACAGTACCTAATTTTACTCTACCCAGATTTGTTAAGTTTTTGGTGGTAACAAATAGACCAGCCATAATCATAAAGAATATTCCCAAATAATCAAATCTGGTGAGCTTGTCTTTTTTGAGAATAAAGAATCCGATCAGAACGATAAAAATCGGCTGCATATGTCCTATTAAAACTGCATTAATCACCGGAACCCTGGTCAGGGCAAAAAAGTACAATAAATCAGCACATAATGTTCCCACTATCGCAATATACACCAAGGTTGAAAATTGCTTTTTATTGATTCTCAAATTTCCTTTATTGGTAATAAAAGTATAGATTAATGCCGTCAGGGTCACAAACAACGCCCTGATAGCCGAAGTCTGAAGGAAATCTGAATTTGCGTAGGATAATTTAGCCAAAATAGGCTCGATGGCCCAGGCTAAGCTGGCCCCCAGTACTGCGCAGATACCTACTGTTTTGGTATTCATTCTATTCAATCCCACCCCCCGTTACCAAGCTCAATTAAAACTGGATGTCGAGTATTATATAATGGAAAATTAGATTGCACAACAGCGAAAAGAGAATCCTCCTCTTTTTTCCCGAAGCGAGGGACTGACCAGTCATTAGTACAATAGAGTATCACCGGAGCAAAGGAGAATGGGCCGAGCCCCGTTTGACAAAATGGCTCAGAGGGATACAATCCGACGGTAGTCTCTAACTCTGGGAATCTGGCAGCAGATAATCTTCCTGGAACTTGATAATAAATCCCACCAGCGAGAACTCATCGTCCAGATAGTTGGTGAGTAAAGTAAGCTACCTATTACCTCCTGGCTATCCAGGCTTGTTGTTCAAAGAATAGCGGATGAGCCGGGCAGCCGGGCAGTGTTCTCCATTAGGGTTTTGTTTATTAGGAGCAAAGAATGATAACGAGAAAAGTATTTGATTTTTTTAACCAACGCTGGAGCTGTGAGGGTGGATACCGCCAGGTACTTTTCATAGCTGTTCCGCTCATTTTAAGCACAGGGGCCTGGTCTGTACAACATTTCGTTGATCGTATGTTCCTGACCTGGTACTCACCAGAGGCAATTGCGGCGGCTATGCCGGCAGGTATGCTTAATTTTACTATAATGAGTTTATTTTTGGGTACTGCCGGTTATGTCAACACATTTGTTGCTCAATACTATGGTGTTGGCCATTATGAAAAAATTGGCCCGGTCCTGTGGCAGGGAATGTACATTGCTGTAATCGGAGGAATAGTTCACCTGCTATTGATTCCTTTAGCAAGTTCCATTTTTCGGTTTGCCGGCCATGCACCCCTGGTTCAACAATACGAGACCACCTACTTCCAGATACTCTGCCTGGGAGCCACACCGGCTATTGCTTCTGCTACTATGGCTGGTTTTTTCACCGGACGGGGCCGTCCTTGGCCCGTTATGTGGGTAAACACTCTGGCAACCGTTGTAAACCTCATCTTGGATTATGCCCTGATATTTGGTAAATGGGGTCTGCCCGGGATGGGTGTTAAGGGAGCAGCCATAGCCACGGTTATTTCTGTGGTTTTCTCTTTCTTTGCTTACCTGATTTTGCTGACTCGTTCCACTTATGATCGCTGTTATCATAGTCTAAGTGGCTGGGCGTTCAATGCTTCCCTTTTCTGGCGTCTGTTACGTTTCGGTTTTCCCAGTGGGGTCCAGTTCTTTCTGGATATGGCCGGATTTACTACTTTTCTCCTCTTGATGGGACGGTTAGGTACTGTCTATCTGGCAGCTACCAACATTGCCCTTAATATTAACAACATAGCTTTTATGCCCATGATGGGGTTTGGAATAGCAGTTTCGGTTTTGGTGGGACAGTACTTAGGAAAAAACAGGCCGGATTTGGCCGAACGCAGTGTTTACTCGAGCTTTCACCTAACCTTTATCTA
>DAOVGF010000062.1 GCA_030672545.1 Candidatus Aerophobota bacterium | reverse complement strand
TTTGACAAAATTCAATTCTCACCTATAATGACGTTGCCAAAAATATCCTTTAAGCCGGTCCGGTGAGGCCGAAAAGGAGAGTGGGATTGTCAAAGAAAGCAAGAAAAAATGAGTGGAAACTCTCAGGTGAGCTAATCCTGGTCAATTACTTGAATTTACTCCTCCCCTCTTACTTGAACAAGGGAGGATTTTTTATGGGATGGTAAAATGATAAGACTTATGAGTCAAGAAGAGATAAGACAAACTCTGCTGCGTCTCTCACACCAAATCCTGGAGCGAAACAAAGAACCCAAAAATCTGGCAATTGTTGGTATACAGCGTCGGGGAGTCCATTTGGCTGCCCGAATAAGTCGAATTATCGAGGAGAGTGCTGGGAAAAGAATCCCTTCCGGTAGGGTGGACATTACTCTCTACCGTGATGACCTGCAAAGAATTGCCTATCAACCCATCGTTAGAAGTACCGAAATTCCCTTCTCTATTGACAATATGAGACTGATCCTGGTAGACGACGTTCTCTATACCGGTAGAACCGTAAGAGCTGCTATTGATGCGCTTTTGGATATTGGCCGCCCCCGAAATATCCAGTTGGCTGTTCTGGTGGACCGTGGTCACCGAGAGCTGCCTATTCGGGCAGACTATGTGGGGAAAAACATTCCTACTTCTTCCGGTCAAATGGTAGAAGTAAGAGTTACGGAGTTGGATGGAAAAGATGAAGTGTTGATTCTGGATAAAAAAATAAATGAAATATGAGCGAAAAGATCTTTTGGGGATAGAAGAGTTATCGGCGGAGGAGATTAATTTTATCCTCGACACTGCTGTTTCTTTCCGAGAAATCCTGGAGCGACCCATCAAAAAAGTCCCTACTCTGCGGGGCAAAACCATAGTCAATCTTTTTTTTGAACCCAGCACCCGCACTCGTATGTCTTTTGAGCTGGCAGCCAAGCGTCTCAACGCTGATGTACTGAACTTCTCTACCTCCAGCAGTAGTATTCTTAAGGGAGAAACGTTGTTAGATACAGCCAGGAACATTCTAGCTATGAAAGTAGACTGCTTTGTAATTCGTCATTCTGCTCCGGGAACGCCTCATATCATAGCTAAGAATCTCTCTATCCCGGTGATTAACGCCGGTGACGGCGCTCATGAACACCCAACCCAGGCTCTCCTTGATTTGTATACTATCAGGGAAAGAAAAGGAAGAATTAAGGGGTTAAGAATAGCTATTGTGGGAGACATCTCTCGCTCCCGGGTAGCTCGTTCCAATATCTGGGGACTCAGCAAATTACAAGCTGAAGTCAGACTCTGCGCTCCTCCCACACTAATTCCCCCCCGGATCGAGGAGACAGGAACCCAGGTTTTTTTCTCACTCGAGAAAGCCATTAAGAATGTGGACATTATTATGATGCTGAGAATTCAAAAGGAGCGCGATAAGGGATCTCTTGTGCCCTCCAATGCTGAATATCGAGAATTCTTTTCCCTGACTGAAGAAAAAATAAAGGTGGCCAAAGATGATGTCTTGATAATGCATCCCGGCCCGGTAAACCGGGGAATAGAACTACCGACAGCTTTAGCTGATGGCCAAAGAAGTATCATCCTTGACCAGGTCACCAATGGAGTTGCCATAAGAATGGCCATTTTATATCTCCTCTTAGGTGGAAAATGAACCAAAATCAACGTCTTGGCGTCTCTAACGTCGTTGGGTCTGAAATACTGTCCAGTCACGGGAGACGAGCCGGGGATAAAGAAATGACTTATTTCCAAGATTTCTCATGCTGACAACCAGGTGACCAGACAGACTCAGCGACCCAATGACTCAAGGACGGTCTAAGATGGACCGGAGAAGGAGAAGTGGATGTCTCTTTTAATAAAAGGAGGGCGAGTAATCGATCCGGCCAGTGGGATTGACGACTTCCTGGATATATTTATCCAGGAAGAAAAGATTACCAAGATTTCCAAAAATTTACATCTTTCAGGGAGTCAGCTCATTGAGGCCACGGGGAAAATAGTCAGTCCTGGATTTATTGATATGCATACTCACTTACGTGAACCTGGACGAGAGGATGAGGAAACCATTGCCAGTGGCACTCGCGCCGCCGTCCGCGGAGGCTTCACTACCGTTTGCTGCATGCCCAACACCAATCCACCCATCGATGAGCCTTCTCTAGTAAAATTCATTTATGAGCAAGCCAAACTTAAGGGAGTGATTGAGGTCTTACCAGTAGCCACCATCACCAGAAAAAGAGAGGGAAAGAATATGGCCGAATTGGGAAGGCTCCGCCGGGCTGGAGCCATTGCCTTTTCCGACGATGGAGATTGGGTAGCAGACAGCAATCTTATGCGTAGAGCTCTGGAATATACAAAAATGCTGGGAGCCCCGGTCATTTCTCACCCTGAAGATAAAAGTCTTAGTCGCCGGGGAGTAATGAACGAAGGGTATTTTTCCACCATTTTGGGCCTGGAAGGAATACCCCGTGAGGCAGAGGAAATTGCCGTCTTTCGTGATCTCGTACTGGCCAGAATGACCAGATCTCCACTTCACCTGGCGCATATTTCCACCCAGGGCGCAATAAGACTCATTAGAGAGGCTAAAGAAAAACAAATAAGAGTTACCGCCGAAGTTACTCCTCATCACTTCACCTTAACTGACGAAGTGGTGCAAAATTTTGATACCAACACCAAAATTAATCCTCCTCTGCGGACTCAGGAGGATATCAATGAGATAAAAAAAGCGTTAAAAGAAGACGTTATTGAGGTCATCGCCACTGACCACGCTCCGCATTCCCCTGAAGAAAAGGAGCTTGATTATCCGGCTGCTCCTTTTGGAATTATCGGTTTAGAAACAGCTCTTGGACTCATAGTAAGAGAGTTGGTCGAAACAAAAATATTAACCCTGACTGAGGCTATGGCTAAGTTAACCATCAATCCGGCTCAAATTCTGGGACTGGATAGAGGATATTTGAGAGAAGGAGGAACAGCTAATATTACCATATTTGATCCAGGGAGCCGATGGCGAGTAACAGATAAGAATTCCTCTTCTTTAAGTAAAAATTCTCCTTTTATGGGTTGGGAATTACCAGCCAGAGTCAATTGGACAATATTTCGAGGAAAGGTAGTTTACAATGAACCATAAAGGTAATGGGGAAATACCCAGAAAAAAAGTGGTTATCCTGGGAGGAGGCCCCAATAGAATCGGCCAGGGGATTGAATTTGATTATTGTTGTGTCCAGGCAGCTTTTGCTCTCAAAGAGGAAGGTTACCAGGTCATAATGATAAATTGTAACCCGGAAACGGTAAGTACCGACTACGATATCTCTGACAGATTATATTTTGAGCCTCTTACGGTGGAAGATGTTCTCAACATCTGTGAGAAAGAAAAACCCTGGGGAGTTATCGTTCAGTTTGGAGGCCAGACCCCTCTCAACATAGCCACCGACCTGATGAAAGAGGGGGTATCCATTATTGGAACTTCTCCCGACAGCATTGACCGAGCGGAGGACCGAGAGAGATTTTCTCGCTTGATTGCCCACCTTAATCTTCTCCAGGCCCCCAACGGTACCGCCAGATCTTTTAAAGAAGCCCGAAAAATTGCTAAAACGATCGGCTATCCCGTTCTGGTCAGGCCCTCCTATGTCCTTGGTGGTCGAGCTATGGAAATTGTTTATGATGAGATGTCTCTGGAACAATACATGAGTACTGCCGTTGAGGTATCGCCTGTTCACCCGGTGCTGGTCGATAAATTTATTGAGGAAGCTATTGAAGTGGATATCGACGCGGTAGCTGACGGCCAGAGATGCCTTGTAGGGGGAATTATGGAGCACATAGAGGAAGCCGGGGTTCATTCCGGAGATAGCTCCTGCAGTCTTCCCCCTTACACGCTATCCCGGACAACCATCCAAAGATTGAAAAAACAGACTTATGTCCTGGCCCGGGAACTAAAGGTTATAGGACTCATTAATATTCAGTTTGCTATAAAGAATGACCAGATTTATATTTTGGAGGTTAATCCCCGAGCCTCTCGTACCGTTCCCTTTGTGGGTAAAACTACTGGTGTCCCTCTGGCTAAGATAGCTACCAAGGTTATAGTGGGCAGAACCCTGAGGGAACTTGGATATACCCGGGAAAAGAAAATCTCCCATATCGCGGTTAAAGAAGCAGTCTTCCCCTTTACTCGCTTTCCGGGAGTAGATATCATTCTAGGCCCGGAAATGCGTTCCACCGGAGAAGTAATGGGAATCTCTAACAACTTCGGTACCGCATTTGCCAAGGCTCAAATGGGAACCGGTCTACCCCTTCCCCTAAAAGGAACCGTGTTCATAAGCGTAGCTAATAAAGACAAACCAATCATTGTTTCCCTAGCCAGAGAAATTGCCGCACTGGGATTCAATTTGGTAGCTACCCAAGGTACAACTTCGGTCTTAAGAAAAAATGGAATCAAGGTAAAGACAATTAAGAAAATAAAGGAAGGTCGGCCTAATGTAGCTGACTATATAAGGAACGGCGAAATAAATTTAATCTTTAATACCCCTATTGGCAAAGGCCCCAAATTTGACGAATACAAGATTCGCCAGCAGGCTACCCTTCACCGGATTCCTATTATCACAACCATTCCGGGAGCTCGAGCCGCGGTAGATGGTATAAAAGCACTTAAAGCCGGGAAATTTAGCCTTAAAAGCTTGCAGGACTACCACCAAGAGATTAGGTCTCAACATTTGACATAATTCCGGCTACCGGCAACTTTTGATGGCCCAATAAGACCTGACCCCTCTTCCCTTTAGTAGTACTTCTCCACCGCAGGTCCGATGTCATCTGCCTCAATTTCAATTATACGCATTTCTCTCTCGGCTGAGACCACCGAGTCAGAAGCATGAGCCCCATTCTTGATTACATCGTGACCAAAATCCTTTCTCACCGTCCCGGGAGCTGCCTCATCAGGATTAGTTTCCCCCAGGACTCTACGAATTTTTCCAATAGCACCCTCTCCTTGATAGACTAAGGCCAGGCACTTCTCCGGGCCGGCTTTCCTTCTATCGCTCTCGCTGGCTGTAACTGGATCCCGGCCAGTCATAAATTTTACTATTTTGTTAAATTCATGCTCGGCCTTGTAAACCTTGAGTTTCTCGGCAATTGTCTCCTCAATCCCCTGGGGGAAATCGAAATCGAGATTTTCTCTCAGAACTGAGTAAATCTTTTTCTTTAGGGCCTTTTTCATCTTTTCGGTCAGTCTGTCCTTTATGGGGGTATAAAAGTTTTCTGCCTGCGTAATCCCCATATGAATGACCCGAGCTCCAATAATGAAAAGACCGGTCTGAGAAAACTTGTCAATTATATTTCCGGCTCGTGAACTAAGTTCTTGAAAATTGTCCGGCTTTATTAAAACCAGGGTACATTCTGGATTAACTCCGGGAGAATAGGAAAGTAAATCTCTTAATAAACCTCCATCTTGAGGGGAGTACTTGGCCCAAACTTTCAGTTCCCTCTTTACTCCCTCATAACTGGTCCCGATAAGAACAGCCGGCTCAAAATAACGAATTCTTCCCCGATGCTCCAGATAATCTCCATAGGTCCCTCGCACTGTCTCCCCGAGTGAGATCTTGGTAATATGACCCACAATCCGCTTCAGTTCACCAACAGCGTTCTCACCTTCAAACAATAGTAGGAGAACCCTGGAAGGAAAACCATCCCCTTCTTGAGGACAATAATTGGAGAAGAGATAATCCCTTATGGCTTTGGTTATTTTCTTATCTAAGTGATTTTCTTTCTGGGAAAATCCCAGGCTGTCAGCATATTCTTCCACCAATTTAACGCTGGGAGCAAACATCCGAGCCGCAACCAGACTTAACCGCCCCCAAGAAAGAAGCCGATTAATTACTCCTCCCGTTCGTGACTTACGAATAGTGTATGGATTAATCAGAACATACCCCAACTCTTTAGCCATTAAATCCTCTTGGTATGATTTTATAATAATACAACCATAGTGTTATTGTGTCCATTGAGTCTTTGTGTCGTAGGGTCCTTGGGTTAAGATTCTTGAAAAGGATTCTCCGCTTCTATTTTACGGGACAGGGAAAAATCATCGGTGTTTCTTGTAAGAATCCTTCACCTTATTTTCCATCATTATCGCAACAATTTTGAGCATCATAGATGTTTTGCTTTCTCACATTATACTTCTCGGCTAACTTCATCGTGGAGAAAATCCTCACCCACGTGATAGTTCCGCTCTCGTAAAATGCAGTCCAGTAGTAGCTATTACCATATAATCTCTAATCCAATGTTCTTAAGAGATTCGTCCCGAGTTATCAAAGGAAAACTCAAATGCAGGGAGGTGGCGGCGATCAATCTATCCCATGGGTCCCTAATTTTCTCTCTTGGAATCATTCTGCTTTTCTTGATTATGGGTAAGCATAATGGCTCCACTCTATAATTCCTTGATGAAGATACCCGGGCAACAAAGCTATCAAAGTTAATCGCAACTTTTTTCTTCTCAACAAGATAGAGTAATTCAAAAAAGACGATGCAAGGAATGAAAATATGATCCTGCCCAGCGTCGGCGTCTTCAAATGTTCTTCTCGCTCCGGCAGAAAGTTTCGAGTCGCCCGTCATGTACCAGACCAGAGAATGGGTATCAGTAACATACGGCATCACCATTTCTCCTCAAGTCTTTTGAGTAATACCTCTCGCACTTCATTGATGTCTTTATCCGTAACGTGAATTCCTTTCCAAATGCCGTTTAACTGGATAACCCTGAGATTTTTCTCGAATTCCCTTAATTCCTCATTATACTTCTTGACGACAATAGCACAAATATTTCCTTCCTCATCCCACCACAGTTCAAAGTTATTAAACTTCTTCTTTGATTGACCCACTACGGGATGGATTTGGAGGATGGATTCGTCCTGGAATGGAAGATAGCACACCTTCATTTTTCTCCTCCCGAAAACAGAAGGAAAAGAAGTAGAGCGAGAATACCCCCGGCAACAAGTAAGGTTTTTTCCCGCTCCTCTTTCCTTAATTTGAGCGACTTAACATAGGTAGATGTTTGAGCTAAAGCTTGCTGAGGCTGAAGGGGATCGTATTCGATATACTCTCGTCCCTGCAAAGCAGCTAAATCCTGACGAGAGGTTCCCTTCTCTACAAGAGGAATCAGGGGCTTGCCCGTCTTTAGGGCAATGCCAATTTCCTGCTGGACCCAATCTGATCTTATCCCATTCTTTGTCAACAACGCAACTACACAGTCGGCTTTCTCTATCATCGTGGATATCTTGGCATCGAGAGGCTCGCCTGGTGTAAGATACCACTCCGCTACGAATACCTCTAATCCAAATTTTGCCAGCAAGTTCGCAAAGGCTACTACTAATCCTTGGTCTCGAGTACTATGACTTATGAAAACTTGGTATGCCATTTTAGCTTCTCTGACAGTTGTTTAAGAATCTTCTACTTGCATCTTCTTCAGATAATTTTAGGTAAAGCTCAACGCTTGTCAACCTCTTTCTCCAGTCAGGAAAATTTTGACTGGTACGCTCTTTTTCTATATGGTTCAAATACGTTCAACATTCAGTTTATTGATGGACTTTAGGGAATCACCTTTAATTTCACCATCTCGGCTGCTACTCGCAGTTTGTTATCAAAAGTCAAAAGCATTAACTCTGGGATTTGCTTGTGGAGTGTCTTAACCGTAGACAGATGCCAGAGATCCACACCTTTTAGGAGGCACCTGGAAGAGAGAGAACGGATAGATTGCCAGGTTGGCAACATATTCAGATGGCGCCAGGGACCTTCTTTTAGAGCTTCACAAGCAGCCCTTACCAATACGTCAGCCAAAACCCTTTCTCTTCTAATTCTATGAATGACCGCGTATATTTCGGCATAGGCCAACGTAGAAATGAGGTGAACACCTTTTTGACGAGCCCATCTTTGAGCTTCTTCACTGTAAGCGTCCTGAAAGAGAATCGATAAAACTACCGAGGCATCCCAATAGATGGCCCTTATTTCTTCATCTATCACTATACCTGTCCTCTCGGAGGAATCTCTGGGCAATTTCATCTGGAACCGGCAGGGCGGGGGGCAAATGTCTTTCTTTCCTGGTACCAGGAGATTCAATCCAGCCTGACTTTTCCAGATTCTTGATTCTCTCAGACAGAGAAAGAGACCTCTCAGGTACCGGGATAATCTTTCCCACCGGCCGACCTCGGTCAGTTATGATAACTTCTCTTCCTTGTTGAACACTTTTCAACAATTTACTAAGAGTAGTCTTTGCCTCACGCACACCCACACTGATAACCTGCATTAGTTTCCCTTTTGTGACCATAATGACCACATTTAATATATGGTTATTATAACTACAAAATAGAACTTGTCAAGAAAATGGGAGACTAAAACCTCCCCTGCCCGAAGAAAGAGAATATGTGGTAGCCGCAGCTTTCAAACTGCGCAAATAAACGCAGGCTGAAGCCTGCGACTACCCTGGATATACTTTAGCGAGGCCCATTCTCCTGAGGCGACATTGATAATCTCCCTTAACGAGGCCTTCGCCGTGAGGGATAAGGAGAAATTCTGTCTGAGCCTCTGAAAGAGGTGAGTTGTTTACTTTTTTTCTTTAAGGGGAAGCAGCGAAGCGTTGAGGGGGAAAGTATTGCCCCCTCAAGTTCTTTATTTTCTCCCCGAGCCAGAAGGCCGAGCAGTTATTGATAGATGATTATCCCAGGAGTAAAGGAGAATGTGCCGAGCGCCGGCTTGATAGATAAAGTTTTTCTGCTAATATGTATTTCTGTGGCCAACACCCATGGTGTTACAGCTTTAAGATTGGCCAAAAAGCAAGCAGGACCATTCCTTACCAAATGAAAGGAAGTCAGAAATGTCCAAGCCTGAATCAAAAATAGGCGTCACGGTAATAGGGGCTACCGGATATAGCGGGGCGGAGCTGGTGAGAATTCTTCTACAACACCCCCGAGTGAAGCTGGAAAAAGTCATTTCTCGCACCTTTGCCGGAAAACCAATCTCACAAATTCATCCCCGGTTGAGAACTAATCTTATTTGTCAAGGACTAAACATCGAGGAAATTACCTCATCTATTGTATTTGCAGCCCTACCCCATGCTACTTCTATGGGGATAGTGGGTAAACTTCACGGAAAGAACAGAAAGATAGTAGATTTGAGTGCCGATTTTCGCCTCCAGGATACGACAATCTATGAAAAGTGGTACGGCCTGGTTCACCAGCAACCCAACCTGCTGCGAAAAGCAGTCTACGGACTTCCTGAGTTAAACCGGGATAAAATAAAAAAATCTTGCCTGGTAGCTAATCCAGGTTGTTATCCTACCGCAGCCATTTTGGCTCTGGCCCCGGCTTTGCAGAAAAACTTAATCGAAAAAGAAGCAATTATTGTGGATGCAAAATCCGGAGTCACCGGAGCGGGACGAAAACTCACTCTAACTACTCACTTCCCAGAGGTTAACGAGAACATGAATGCTTATCAGGTAGAAGGACACCGTCATCTTCCTGAAATGGAAGAGGAACTAAGCAAACTATCAGGGGGAAAGGTACAGATTACCTTCGTACCCCATCTCATTCCTCTAAACCGAGGTATACTTTCTACCTGCTATGCTCGGTTACGTAATTCTCTCAACGTCAAGGAAATACAAGATTTATATACCCAGTTTTACCAGCAAGATCCATTTGTAGAGGTACTCCCGGTGGGAAGTTTTCCTCAAATAAAGGAAGTCATCTTTTCCAACCGGTGCCGGCTCGGTCTCACTATTAATAACACAACCGGATGGTTGATCGTTATCTCGGTTATTGACAACCTGGGAAAGGGAGCTTCTGGACAGGCAGTTCAAAATATGAACCTTATGTGCGGATTCCCGGAGGAGCTGGGACTGTGTTAAACAATCTTTTCCTTTTGTTATTGGGTTTTGCTATTGGCCTCTCAGGTGCCCTTATCCCAGGACCGCTTCTTGTTTATACCATATCCCTGGCTCTAAAACAGGGAGTAAAAGCCGGTATAATGGTAATCTGGGGTCATTTTTTCGTAGAGATAATAGTCATATTTTTGATTCTTTCCGGTGGAGGTCTTTTACTGAATTCTCCTCTGGCCGTCCGCTATCTACCCTGGATAGGGGGAGCAGCCTTAATACTTATGGGCCTGTTAGTTTTCAAAAAGTCCTTCCATGTCAGCTTACCCCAAGAAAGTAAAATAAGCATCAAAAAATACGCCCTGGTGGGAGGAGTGTTTTTTACCGCTTTTAATCCTGGTTTCCCTATCTGGTGGGTTTCTATTGGAACTCCTGTAGTTTTAAAAATTTACCTCACTGGTCTTATAGGAGTAATTTTCTTTATGATTGGCCACTGGTGTGCTGATTTTGGATGGTATGCTTTTATTTCCTACGGCATATCCAGAGGAAAATCCTATCTTAGTGAAAGTAATTACCGGATACTCTCCCAAATACTGGGTCTAGTATTGGTAGGATTTGGAGTATTTTTTCTGATTAATTAAGGAGGTAAGGCTTGAGAGAAATAAAAGGTGGAGTATGTATACCTTCGGGTTTCAGAGCTGCCGGTCTTCATTGTGGAATTAAGGAAAAAAGGCCGGATCTGGCTCTTGTTTACTCTGTGGTTCCAGCGGTAGTTAGTGGGATGTTCACCACAAACAAAGTCAAGGCTGCTCCGGTCCAACTATCCATCAGAAAAATCCGTAATCATCTAGGACAAGCTATAATAGCTAACAGTGGAAATGCTAATGCCTGCACTGGAAACAGAGGTTTTGAGGATGCACGAAAAATGACCCGAATGGTCGCTGAAGAGCTCGGAATAGAAGAGAAGTATGTTCTAACAGCTTCTACCGGAATAATTGGACAACCTCTACCTATAAAGGCAATGGAAAAGGGAATCAGGCAGATTTGCCGGAAGCTTTCTGTGGAAGGAGGTCATCAGGCTGCCGAAGCCATTATGACTACAGACAAAATAGTTAAAGAGGTAGCCGTAGAAACGGACATCCCTCGACGAGGTAGAGGTAAGGTCAAAATTGGGGGGATGATCAAGGGAGCAGGAATGATCTCTCCTAACTTGGCTACCATGCTTTGTTTTATCACCACCGATGCTTGTGTAACTCCTGACGCACTGGATGAAGCTCTTAGAGAAGCAGTTAATGAATCCTTCAACCAAATCAGTATAGATGGTGACATGAGCACTAACGATACTGTTATTGTCCTGGCTAATGGAAAAGCAGGGAACGCCAAAATAAGAACCTGGCGCAAAAAGAAAAAGCTCAGAGTCAAGGATGAGAATTTTATTCATTTCAATGAGGCACTAAAATTTGTCTGCACTACTCTAGCTAAAATAACAGTTAAAGATGGAGAAGGAGTTAATAAACTGGTCAGAATCACAGTGAAAGGAGCATGTTTTCTGAAAGATGCCCGACGAGTAGCCAGAGCTATCGCACAATCTCTCCTGGTAAAAACAGCTCTGGCGGGAGCTTCACCTAACTGGGGCAGAATAATGGTTGCTCTAGGGTCAGTCCATGGTAGGATAAACCCTTCCAAAGTTAACGTGTATTTTGACGGAGAACTGGTAGTAAAGGAAGGAATAGGTACAGAGGCAGATGAGACTAAATTAAGAAAAATACTAAAAAAAGACGAGATTAACATAACTGTTGACCTTAATGATGGGCATTATCAAACGGAATTTTGGGGCTGCGACCTTACCGAAAGGTACGTAAAAATTAACAAAAGATATTTTTAATCAAGTGATTGACTTTTTTACCGCAGGTGGTATGAATATATACAGATATAATTGTTTATAATTGTTTCGGATAGGAGGTGAGATAAATGAGAGCTAAGATTATCAAGGTTTTAATAGCCATTGCTGCTTTGGTATTGGCTGGTGGAGCTAACTTCCACTTTGGTTGAAGAGAGATTTTAGGTGTTTAACCAGATGAACCAGAAGAACGAGAGAAACGAGATGAACCAGAAGAACGAGATGAACCAGAAGAACGAGAAGAAAGAGAAGAACTGAATCAACGAAATCAGGAGGTGAGATAAATGAGAGCTAAGATTATCAAGGTTTTAATAGCCATTGCTGTT
>DAOVGF010000006.1 GCA_030672545.1 Candidatus Aerophobota bacterium | reverse complement strand
CCTGGGTTAGATTAATCTCCTCCTGAGAGACCTCCCCTTTGGCGGCGGAAAAGTAGAAACAATCCGCACTTCCTTTAACTGCCTCAATCTTTCCCTGTCCTTTTTTTAGATTGAACTTAATTCTTTCTCCCTCCAGGAGCTGACCATTCCTTTTCATCAGTACTCTACCCTGGGCAAGGGCCTCGTAAGTCTGCAAGTTTACCCGCAAATAATCTCCCTGCAGCTCCATTTCACCATAGCGAAGGTTAACCTGACCTACGGCTTCCACCACGGGGGGATTAAACTCATATCTAAGAGACTCTGCCTTTATTTCCATTAACTCGGCGGCGTTCAAAACAGCAGGGATAAGACTAAGACAGACAATTAGACTTCCGATAAATAAGTAAAGCCGAAAACTCATTCTACTCCTAAAGTTTAAAGTTTTCTCCCAAAAAGATTTTCCGAGCTTCCTCGTTCCTGGTCAGTTCCTCACGTTCCCCGGCAATGAGAATCTTACCCTGGTGCATTATGTAAGAAAAATCAGTAATCTGAAGAGTTTCCCGGACATTGTGGTCAGTAATGAGAATGCCTATTCCTTTTCTCTTCAGGTCAAAAATAATATTCTGAAGATCGGAAACAGTTATGGGGTCAATCCCGGCAAAAGGCTCATCCAAAAGAATGAAGGAGGGAGAAGTGGTAAGAGCTCTGGCTATTTCTACTCTCCGGCGTTCGCCTCCCGAAAGAAGATAGGCTTTTCGCCCACTAATATGAGAAATACTCAATTCAACCAAAAGTTTCTTAGTAATTTCTTTCTGCTCACCCAGGGAGAGATTGAGAGTCTCCAGAATGGCCCGGAGATTTTCTTCCGTGGTCAACTTTTGAAAGACCGAGGGTTCCTGAGGGAGATAAGCAATTCCTCTCCTGGCCCTTTTATAGGTAGAAAGATGGGTTATTTCTTCCTCACCAAGAAAAATCTTCCCCCCACTGGGAGAAATTAATCCCAAAATCAGATAAAAGGTGGTAGTTTTCCCGGCCCCGTTAGGCCCCAGAAGACCCACCACCTGACCCTGTTCTATCTGAAGAGAAATCCCGTTAACCACGGGAACTCTTCTATAAATCTTACTTAGATTCTCCACCCGTAGAGTCACTTTTTTCTTCTCCCCAAGAGACTAAGGTTGCTGAAACGGGATTCCCGGTGGCTTTCAGTTTCTCTTCCAGCAGCCAGACAATTATCTGCTGGGCGGTAAGGTCGTTTCCCAGCTCATCCTGATAATGAACATTCCCCTGTAGAGTCACTGTCTCCTCAACCGAGGTATAGATAGCGGTATCGCAACTGGCCTGTCTTTTTCCCGACTTATCAATAAAGTTTACTCCACCCCGGGCCAGAATCTTAGCCAGCGTATTTTCCTCAGTAAGATAAACTTCTACTTCCTCTGCCCGGAGGGTAAATCCCTCACGCTTAGCCTGGACATTCCCTGTGTAAGTAATGATTCGCTCACCATAATCAATCTTCTGTTCGGCGGAAGTTACTATCAACTGAGATTGAGCCCAGACCGCCCCACCGGTAACAGCCAATCCCAGGAAAACCACCATAATCAATGTGGGATAGAATAATTTTCCCATTCTTTACCTCCTGTATTCTCAAAATAAGTAGTGACGTCTTCTTTAATCACTAGGGTATCCAGATCCGCATCGGCTACCAATCCACGTCCTCGGGTAACCAGATGGCCTTTTTTTAGAATTACCTCTTCTTCCGTCCACAGTTTTCTCTCCCGGTTACTCCACTGCAGTTCTGAGGTAAAAAGCTCGTCTCCCTCCGCATAAGAAACAACCCGAACGTTACCCCTTAGTAGTAAATCAGAGGACTGATTATCAACCCTCACTTCCTCTGCCTCCCCTTCCGAAGTAACTCTGTTCTCTTCATAAAGAAATATACCGACCTGACTCAGAGTTATCTCCCTCAAAGTTTGCACTCCCGATACGGCCTTGAGCTCCCAAATTTTCTCTCCTTCATCACTCCACCTGCTTAAAACAATTCCCTCCGCCTCCATCAAAACAAGATTTTCCTCTTGACCACTGGTCAAGAGAAGTCTTTCCTGTCTATCACAACCGGACAAGAGAATCAGACTCAGCAACAAAACTATCAACCCGACTAGGAGTACTCTTGGATGGAACATTTCTCGCTCCCTCTCTCCGGGATTGCCACGCTTCGCTCGCAATGACAAAAAGGTAGCCACAACCTTCAGGTTGCGCAAATAAACGCAGGCTAAAGCCTGCGGCTACCGGGCCATAGCCTGGCTCACCCTCGTTAGAGTTTTCCATCTTTTCCTGACAATAGGAGGAAACTGCCCCTCTAAAATACATTTTTCCAGGAACCTCACCGTTTTTTTGTCTCCCGGATAACCTGATCCCAGAGGACCATATCTTTGTGAGAGATGAGTCATCTCCCGGTCCCGGGCAACCTTGGCCAGTATTGAAGCAGCAGCCACCGAAAAATAATTCTTATCCGCAAAATTTTCTACTCTTAAGTAAACTTTATCTGTCTTTTTTAGAAGCAACCGCAAGCTCCTCCGGTAAGACTGACACCAGGGAGTAGGAGCATCAATGATAGCCTCATCCGGACAAAATTTCTTGATTAATTCGGCAGCACTAATTAACTCCAGATAATTAAGTTTTTCCTTATCTATTTTCCGGGCCGAAATGTAAATGAGATGGTAGTCCAGGAGAATGGATTCCAATTCTTTGGCCAATACCTCCCGTCGCCTTCGAGTAAGACACTTGGAATCCTTCACCCCCATTTCTTTTAAGATGGATACGTCACCTTTCCTGACCAGGGCTCCACAAATTACCATCGGACCGATTACCGGGCCCCGGCCGGCCTCATCTACTCCCAGAATACAATGGTTGATTCCGTTTATCTCGTTTATCTCGTTTATTCCGTTAAAACCGTTCATTCCGTTGAAACCGTTAATCAATTTCCACCACTGAAGAAGCTTGCCTCAAAGCATAACAGTTGATATTGACACATACCGGAAGACCAGCTATATGAGTAGGGAAATACTCCACATTCACTCCCAAACAGGTGACCTTCCCTCCCAGTCCCTGAGGACCAATTCTTAACTCATTTATCTTTTTTAAAAGCTCACCTTCCAGTTGAGCGTAGCGGGAATCCCTGTTGGATTGATTAATCGGCCTAAGAAGAGCTTTCTGAGCCAGTCGAGCCGACATTTCCAGTGTTCCTCCTATCCCTACTCCTACCACCACCGGAGGACAGGGATTGGCCCCGGCTTCCCTTACTGTTCTCACCACAAACTTTTTCAATCCCTCCTCTCCTTCGGCTGGACTGAGCATAGCTATTTTACCCATGTTCTCCGCACCAAAACCCCGGGGAAAAACAGTGATCTTAATCCGATTAGGGAAAGGCAACTCAAAATCAAAATAAATTAGGGCCGGAGTATTATCACCCGTATTTTTTCGGGAGAAAAGTGGATCTGAAACTAGGGACTTACGTAAATAGCCATCCCGATATCCCTCTCTCACCCCCTCCTCAACAGCCTCACCAAGTTTATCTCCCTCTATTTCTACTCCCGGGCCTATCTGGAGAAAAACTGCACAAATTCCGGTATCCTGGCAGACAGGGATTCTCTCCCTTTGAGCGATCTCTATGTTTTCCAGCAAAATATCAAGTATTTTTTTGGATAATCCCGATTCCTCGCCGGCTGCCTGATACAAGGAATTATGAACATCTTCTCGAATCCCATAATTACTTTCCTGGCACAACCGGGCCACCTGTCGGGTAATTTCCTTAAGCAGAGCCCTATTCACTTTAAATCCTTTTTCTTCTAAAGTAGATCTCTCCAGGATTGCCAGTCCTCTCCTCTCTCCGTATCTGCTTCCACAATCTTCCATTTACCCAGGTCTTTTTTCAGATAAAGTATTCCCGGCTCATTATATAATCCTACCTCTTCTCCCCACCTTAGCTCTTTAGCTGAAGCAGTAATTTCCAGGCTCACTTTTGCTTCCTGGCCATTAATTTGCAGATCTTTCACCACTATTTTAACCTTAATTTCCTGCCAGTCCCTAAATAGATTATCTAATAGCCGGTCTAGTAAATAATAATTAATTCCAATTTTTGGAGAGGAAAACTCGAGAGATATACACTCCA
>DAOVGF010000011.1 GCA_030672545.1 Candidatus Aerophobota bacterium | reverse complement strand
GCCTGCCTGAAAATCACAATAGGAGCACTTTCATCCCTGCTCAGCCACTCGTCAATCACTTTTTGAGGATTTCGGGTGGGGTAAAGATGAGCTCTTTTAACTATTTCTTCATCAAGCTCAGAATAGAGCCAGATTTTGTCGGTACGAGAGATAATCTCAGCCATTTTGTAGGCCTTCTGTTTGAAGAGCCGATACTCTCTTTTTATCTGAGAAGGTAACTCTTTCTTGGGTACCTCCGCAGCAAGGGAATCATAAAAGAATTTCTTGGCCTTTTCACTGGGAGCAAGACCTTGTTCTCCTCCGTTGCAGGCAGCTACCAGTAGCACCTCGCCTCCGTCCAAAATAGCATTTTTTATCAGGTCCAGTCCTCTTTGGGCTGTATAAAGAGTCTCATCGTTGGGGAAGCCTCCGGGGGAAATTACCACATATTTTGCCGCCTTAACCCGAAAACTACTAATTTTATCAATAATCACCATTCCCGCTCGAGTCACCGGCTCTATTTTGCCGAAAGCTGCCCAATGAATCTCCTTTCCCCCTATGGTAGCTAAGGTATAAATTGGTTTTCCCCGGGTAATAAGTCTCATCGCCTCGATCATATCCTCAGCTACTGGATTGGAGCGCCGATGAGGATCAGGATGCCAGGGATGACGTCCAAAAGTGGCCTCTTCTTCCAAAGCCAGACGGTGATTATCCTCAATGGTTTGGAAAACACAAATCCCGGGGAGAAAGTTTTTAACCGCGTTACAATAACCGGCAAAATAATGGGTTTTCATATTGGCGGTGACAAAGAATAAGTCAGCTTCAAGCACTTCTTTATCCACCTTGACTTCGGTTCCCCGGGAGGTAGTTCCTGTACTCTTTGTCTGGCCCTCACAGTTATGTATAAGCACCTGATAATTAAGACTGTACCGGGAGGCACTTTCCTTGATGAAATCTCTGATTCTCAAGTTTCCCTCTACTTGAGGAGTATGAGAACCAGTGGTGATAATGTATTGAACAAAGTGAGCCCCTCTTAAGCGTTTGGCTCCGGCCTCAATTTCTTCTCGATGCGGTTGACCCCGGGTAGAGTCTTCCACCAGAGCACAGACATTCTTGCCTCTGACCGCCTCCTTCAAGAAAGTGCTCTCAAGAGGATGATCAAAAGCCTTCTCCAGGAGTATCTCACCGAAGATGTCCTCTGAAAAACTCTCAGGCTGAACAACTTTGACTCTTGAGGCAGGAATCTTTAGAGTAAAACTGTTCTTACCGTAGGCCAGCTTGATTCTTGCTTTATCAATCATCTTTAGTTTCCGGGGAATCCACCTCTCCCTGCTTTGCTTCCCCAGTCGGTTGAGCAAAAATAAGATGACAGCGCGAGTTCCCCGCACAAAGAAGGCTCTTAAAAGTAACCTTCCCTCCCTCTTCAAATTGTCCCATCCAGGACTCAAGCTCGGCAGCACATATATCACTGATGGGAATATGCTCTCGGTGAGATTTTTTTATCAAGGCATACCAGGGGCATTTCCAGATAAACAGATCCAGATGAGAACAATCTTTTATCTTTGCCTCATATTCATATCCTTCAGCTTCTAACTTTACTTTTAGAGCTCTGAGAAAATTCTTAAGTCCTCCGGAAGTAATATGCAAGAGCTCCTTAACCTCACGGGCCTGAATCTTAGGCAGAATTTTCCATACCTCTTCATCTATCTCCAAAGCTTCCTTTTGAGAGTACTTTTTTTCCGTTAGGATAAACCAAAGTCCATCAAGAGCGAAATAAGATGCTTTGAGGTATTCACTGACAACTTGGGGTGAAGCTAAGCCCATTTTATCTCCGCCTGCTGCCGATTCCCTTACTCTCCCATAGGAAAGAATGGTTTTCCATTTTTTCCCGGTAGTTCCTTGGACTCCTCTATTTCTTCCAGCAACCCATCGGCCAGACCATACTCAATGGCCTCTTTAGCCGTTAACCAGAGCTCTTTTTGGAGATTCTGGCGGATCTCATCTCTGGATTTCCCGGTATTTTCGACCAAAATAGAATACATCTGGTCTTCTAGCCTACTCAGAACCTCACTAAACTCCCTGAGCTCGGTTACCGAAGACCGCCAGTCTCCTAAGATAATATCGGGCCGATGAAGCATTACCATAGTATGAGCCCCCAGATACCTTTTACTCCCGCAGCTTAAGATGAGAACGGCTCCCGACAGAACCTCCCCAATCCCCACTGTCACCACCGGATGATGGAGGTTTCTTATCACGTCGCAGATAGCCAAAACCGCGGAAAGAGAACCTCCGGAAGAATACACCCTCAAGCCGATGGAGGAAACCTCACCCTTGGCATCAAGATTTAAGAGTAATTCAATAACCTCTCTGGCAGTATCATCGGTAATCCTTCCGCTGACAACCACCCAGTTTTCCGGTTTTATAGAAGGCATTTTTGCCTCTAAAACAGGCGCAATCAGCGAAAAACAAAGGCAAAAGATAACTAATACCATTATTCTTTTAATCATTTTTTCTCCCAAACTCCCCCTCCCATAGTCCATTTCCGGGAAAACTACCCAAAAGATCAATCTCTGATTGACTCAGATAACTTTTGCACTTCCCAGTCCTGAGAGCTTTTCTATTCAGTAAAACATATGTAATTAGTGGGAAAAGTCAAACTGGCTGTTCGCTCTCCTCAAAAAACCGAGTATCACCGGAGCGAGACAGAATATATGGTAGCCGCAAGTTTTAACTTGCGCAAATAAACGCAGGCTGAAGCCTGCGCCTACCTTGCTTATACTTTAGCGAGGGATATTCTGGCGAGGCGACTTTGATAATCTTCCCTTAGAGGTTCTCTCTGCCCGTTGAGCGTGTTTTCCTAAGGAAGCGAAAGTTAGGGCGGGGCAGTGAGTGGCAGAGTTTGGCACCCCTCTGGCATTCATGTATCATGAATGCCCCTGAGCCGGCAATCTTTTAAGCTGCGCTATCCAGATAAAAGTAGAACCCGTTTCGCCACGGGGAAAACACCGAGGACAGGGCAGAATATAAAGAGTATCCCAGGAACCAGGGAGAATAATGCGAGCGCTGCTATTCCAAATTAGCGTGAGCTCTCAACAGTTCATCTTCACTGAGACCCCGCTTTTGTTGAAGAATCACTCCGGCGCAGTCTGTGAAGATAAGAAGAGCTTGCTCGAAAAGGTTAGCCATATGTTGCTGGGAAGAAGGCTCGTCAGGCCTCTTGAGCTTAGTGGGAGCAGGGATTCTCACTGAAAAATCAGCTATTTTCCTCAATGTTGATTCCTCTGATGCCGTAATCAATACCACCTTAGCACCGATTTCCTGAGCTCGTCGGGCAATAGCCACCGAAGTAGATGTCTCTCCAGAACCTGAGCCTACTATCAGCACATCCCGGTCAGATATGGGCGGCACCACAGTTTCCCCTACTACCCAGGAATTAAAACCCAGGTGTTTGAGCCTCTTAGCGAAAGCCTGCATTATAAGCATAGCTCGTCCTACACCCATAACAAAAATTCTCTCAGACGAGAGGAGAGCCTCGGTAAACCTGCTAACTTCTTTCTCCTTAATCTTAGACAGAGTCTGGCTTATTTCCTGGCAAACCGCTTTTTGCAAATTTTCGAAGTTCATCTCATTTCTCTCCTTTTCTCAGATAGTGAATTTTTTATTTAGTTAGAAACACTACTTCATTAATAACCAAAAAAACCAAGAGAGTCAAAAAAGACAGACAGCAAAACTATCTCATAAAGCTTACTGAGAAGAACTTATCGCCCGGGATAGTCTTTTCAATAAATAGATGAAGATAATTAAGACGGCATAGTACACCAAAAGAAGCCAGAAAGAGAAAGAACTCACTTGAGGACAAACCAGAGAAGAAACCACTGGGAAGGAAGAGAAAGAAAGAAAATGTACCAACTTACTTAGACCACTAAGAACAAGCCAGTTGGTATTGGCAACAATTTGAGCTACAGAAAGACTTATTGGAGCCAATCCCAGGGTCAGAAATCCCAGAGCCAGAATAATGGTCATAGTAGGAACAATAGCTAAATTAGCCACCAGTCCAATCAAGGGAAGCTGCTGGAAATAATAGGCTAATAAAGGAAGAATGGAAAGTTGAGCCGCCAAAGAAACCGCCAGAGAGCGACCTATCCACAAAGGCAGCATCTTTAGCATTTTCTCCAGTTGCGGAGTAAGATAGACAATTCCGGCCACAGCAATAAACGAAAGTTGAAAACTCACCGTGAAAAGACTTGTGGGTCTGAGAATTAAGATAAACAAAGCAGCCAGAGATAGTATGACCAACAAAGGAGTCTCCCGATTAAGAAGATAGGCCACTAAACCAACTGAAGCCATCAAAGTTGCCCGAAGTACTGGAGCTCTCAATCCGGTGAGTAGAGCGTAATAGAAGAGAAGGGGAAGAGAAAGAGCCGTGGCCCACTTAGTTGGCAAACCTACGGTTTTGAAGAGAAGAAAAATGATCAAAAGGACCAGTCCTACATGAAGCCCACTCACTACTAAAACATGGGCGGTTCCTGTTCGACGAAAATCTGAGAGAACCTCAGGGGGAAGGGATTCTTGATCTCCTAAGATAATACCCTTAAGAATAGCTGAAGAAGGAAGAGGAAGAATATTATCGATTATCCCCATCATCCGATTCTTCTCTCCATAAGCCAGGGAGAGAAGAAAATTCCCCTTTTTTCTCTCTCGCACCGTTATTCTGCCGGTAGTAGCTTCCGTCCAGATGCCCTGATAGGAAAGGTATCTTCTCCAATCAAATTCACCTTTCTCTTGAGCCCCCGAGGGAATCCTAAGTTTGGTCTTAAGAGTTACCCTGTCTCCATAATCATAGTACTTATAAGGATAGAAACTGGTAACCCATACTCGTCCCTTTACGGGATAAATCTGAGAGAAAACGTCATCTCCTTTTGATAGACCAGGAAGACTCTCTTGTTGATCGAATATTTTCTCTGCCTCCAGGACAAAGGTTACCCGGGGATTTTTCCCTGACCTGAGACGAGGCTGATTGACTATTCTTCCGGTAAGCTCAACGGGGTGCTGCGAGGGAGCAAGGTTGACTAGGTTATGAGCAGAGGGATAATAGGAGACGATAAAATAAAGTGCTCCCAGCAAGAAAATAAAAGAGAACAGCAGTGGGGTAAGAATTTTTCTTAGGCCCCTAAGATAAAGGAAAACAGCCAGACCAAGAAGAGCAAGGAGAACAAGATAAAGGTGGACCGGAGGAAGGAAAAGGTATCTTCCCAGAATGATTCCCCCGATAAAAAAGAGAGTAAGACCAAATATGGGCTTGTTCATGGTAACAATTCCTTAGTATCCTAATGTAATGCCCGGGAAAGTCAATTATCACTTGATACTCAACTTTTGCCGGAAACTTGCCCTATTTGGTTTCTGGGAATACCTTTGGCTAAGTCTATCCTTTAATTAAGAAGCATCCTGAGCCGGCCAGAGAAAGATTGATCTGAAGAATCACCGACTTCACCTTTAAGTTGTGGTTGTCCTGGTAGCCGCAAGTTTTAACTTGCGCCAATAAACGCAGGCTAAAGCCTGCGGCTACCATTCTTTTCCAGGAAAAGTTGGTTGACAGAATTTTACCGTAATGTTATAATAAACATCGTTCACTTCTAATAAACCAATAACTGGAGGTAAAAAAATGTCAAAATTAGCTATTTATGGTGGTCCCAAGGCTATACCAGATGATCTGAAACTGCCGGATTGGCCCATTGTGACCGATGAGGACCTGGCCGCTTTTCAGCGAGTAATCGACCGGCGAGATTTCTGGGGCAAAGAGAATGAGGAAGTCATATCCTTCGAGAAGGAATACAGCCAATATGTAGGAATGAAATATTGTTTAGCCTTAAACAGTGGCACAGCATCTTTACATGCTTGTATTGCTGGTATCGGTACCGAGCCGGGAGACGAGATTATTGTACCGGCCTTTACCTTTTTGGCTTCAGCCACGGCCGTACTCCACCACAACGCCATCCCCGTTTTTGTGGACATTGATCCTCAGACTTTCAACATTGACCCAGCCAAGATCGAAGAAAAAATCACTGATCGTACCAAAGCCATTAT
>DAOVGF010000050.1 GCA_030672545.1 Candidatus Aerophobota bacterium | reverse complement strand
GAATGGTTTGTCGTTGATCCGGGGAGAATCTATACTGTAGTGAATCTGAATACCGGCGAGGAATCCTGGCTCTCCGGGCGATCCCTTGGCCAAGGGCTGCCCGCCGCTTTGAATAAGAAGGACTTCCCGCTGTGCTTGCGGATATCGGAGGAATAGTCAAAATGCAGATTCTTTCTGGGTTCCGATTAGCCCTGGAACAAAATGACCAATCGCTAATCTCTCCAGAGACCTAATCCCGTTACTTGGTTTGAGATTTCCTGCAAAAAAGAGTATAATAGAAAAAGAAGTTTTTAGTTGAGGGATTAAATGAAACTACTTGTTTTTGTACTCAACCAGGAGGAGTTTCTGGAAGACGTGTTGGAAGCATTTGTAGAGGCCGGAATCACCGGAGCAACTATACTGGATTCTGAAGGAATGGGTAGATTTCTAACCTATGATGTTCCTCTTTTTGCTGATTTCAGAGAGTTTATGAAAGGCAATAAACCTTATAATAAGACCATCTTTTCGGTAGTGGAAAAGGAGGAAAAAATTAAGATAGTGGAGAGACTCATAGAAAAAATATGTGGAAGTTTATCCGAACCCGGGACGGGAATTCTCTTCGCTATACCAGTAGATTACGTCAAAGGGTTAATCAGGGAGGAAGAATAAAATGGTCAAACTTTCCCAGTTCCTGGATCCACAATGTATTAAATTAGGTCTTGAAGCAAAGCGGAAGAAAGACACTATACGGGAGATGGTAGATTTGCTTTTCCAAGCCGGCAAAATGAAAGATTCCCAAAGAGTGCAAGAGGAAATCATCCAAAGAGAGAAAATGGGAACTACCGGGATAGGGGGAGGAATCGCCATGCCTCACATAATGACAGACCAAATTCACCAGACAATAATGGCCTTTGGAAGAAAAAAAGAGGGAGTAAAATTTGATTCCCTTGATGAGCAGCCTGCCTCCCTCATTTTTCTGTTGGTGGGTCCCAAACAAGACGCCCGGCTTCATCTGAAAGTGCTGTGTGGGCTCTCCCGTTTTCTCCATAATCCCCAGTTCAAAAAGGCTCTGTTGGAGGCACAAGAAAATAGGGAAATAATCAGAATTTTTCAGGACCAGGAGGAAAAGGAAAGTTAATTATGGACGTCTTTTTAAGGTGGAAGATAATAAGAATAATTCTCACTGCCGCCTATCTGATGGTGGGTTGGATTTTATTTACCGGTACTCTGGCTTTATTTTCTATTTTCCTCGGAGTTATCTTTTCCTTCTGTATAGCTTTTCTCACCTATAATATCTTTATAGAAGAGAGCGAGGCAGCCAGACGAGCTCTCTTACCCCGGATATATCTTTTACTCGTCTATCTTGGTGTTTTGGTATTCAAGATTTATCTAGCTAGTTTTAAAATGAGTCTGGCGGTAATAACGGCCAATATGAACCCTCGAATAGTTCATTTTCGCACCCGGTTAAAATCGGAATTGGCCAGAGTGGTCCTGGCTAATTCAATCACCCTTACTCCGGGAACCCTGACTCTAAATTTAGATGAAGACCATCTAATTGTGCATTGGTTAAATGCAAAAACTACCCATTCTCATTATGCGGGTAGATTAATCAAAAGTCATTTTGAGGCCTGGTTAAGGAGAATATGGATTTAAGTGTTCCGGTTTTAGATGTGGTCATTTTTGTACTGATGGGTATCTCACTTATGAGCATGGTCAGGGTAATTATTGGGCCTACTCCCGAAGATAGACTAATTGGGCTTAATCTTGTGGTGGCCCAGGTGGCGGGAATCCTGGTGGTAATAGCGGTGAAATTTGACCGGTCAATTTATTTAGATGTAGCTTTAGTTTATGCCATACTGGGTTTTATTGGAATACTGGCTATTGCCAAATATCTTAGAGGTAGACAGTTAGGAGAATGATCTTACTGGTATATGCTTTTCTGGGTATGGGTATATTTTTCGGGGTCCTGGGAAATATAGGAGTATTGAGATTTCCAGATGTTTACACTCGCTTGCAGGCTTCTTCCAAATGTGGTGTTACCTCTTTACTTTCCATATTTATAGCCTTGATGCTTCTAAAGGGTCTTACTCCTATGACTCTGAGAATTCTGGTCATCACCATATTCTTTCTCATAAGTAGCCCTGTTGCCTCCCACGTTATCGGGAGAAGGGCCTGGGAGCAAGGAATTGCCCCCTGGAGAAAAAAACCTGAAAGCAGAGATTGAAATTAAAATGGGGTTTCGGCTATGTTTTGAGCTTTTACCCGGACACGGTTATGACTGAGTTAATTCTTATCTTACTTATTCTCCTGGGAATTTTAGCCTTGCAGTTTAAGGACCTTTTAAATGCCGTGATCTGTCTGGCAGTTTTTTCTCTCCTCTCCTCCTTGCTCTTTTACTACCTGCATGCTCCTGATGTGGCTATTGCTGAGGCAGCAGTGGGAGCAGGAGTAGCTACCGTTCTTTTTGTAGTAATCATAGGTAAGACCAGGAGGAGGGAGGAATGAAATTAATTGGAGAGATACTTATTTTCCTAGCTCTTGGATTACTCCTGGTTAAAGGAATTGATGCCAACTTAATTCCTCCCTCCAGTCTGAAGAACTATTTTGTTGAGCAGGCGGTGACAGAGACAGGAGCTATAAACCTCGTATCTTCCATATACTTAAACTATAGAGCGTTTGACACTCTGGGCGAAACCATTGTTTTACTTTTAGCTGTTTCCGGAATTATTATGCTTTTTGAGACAAAAAGATGAAAGAATCAGAAATAGTCAGCCTAGTTTCCAGAAAACTTGCTCCCTATATTCTTTTGTTTGGTCTTTATTTAATCTCCTATGGACATCTTTCTCCGGGAGGAGGCTTCCAGGGAGGAGTAGTATTAGCCTCGGGAATAATCTTACTTTACCTTAGTAGAGGTATTGCCTCTACTGGAAAAGTCTTCCCTCAGGAAAAATTAGTAGTTGCCGAAATCTGGATGTTTTTCCTCCTTATTCTTATGGGAAGTGGTGGTTTAATAACTGGAGGATATTTCCTGGAAAATTTCTTACCTTTAGGTAAAGCAGGAGAGGTACCCAGTGCAGGATTCATATTTTTTCTCAATATTATTATAGGTCTTAAAGTAGGAGCGGGGATAACTCTTATTTCTTTTTACCTTTTAAGGTAAAGAAAAGGAAAGGTCTATGAGTATCTACCTGATAATTATTCTCTTTGTTCTGGGAGCATGGGGAATGGTTGGAAAGGATAATCTCATCAAAAAAGTTATAGGTTTAAACCTTTTTAACAGCGCCATAGTTATTCTCTTTATTTATTTGGGTTCCCGCAGCGGATCAACTGCTCCCATTATGGAGGAAAACATAAGGGCGGTTCCTGTAGATCCTTTGCCTCAAGCATTAATGCTTACGGCTATAGTTATTGGAATTTGCCTCACCGCTCTGGCCTTATCTTTAATTTTGAGAATTTATCATCGGCACGGAACTTTGAGTATTTCTCGCATAGAGGACTCGATTAAAGAATGAATAATTTAGTTATTCTTCTTGTTCTCATTCCTTTCTTAGCTTCTTTATTAAGCCTTCTGAATAAATATTTCCCTTATCTCCCCTTAGCCAAATTAGTTAGCCTGGGAGCAGTGTCTACCTCTCTCATTGTCCTGGGATTTCTCTTTCCCCTTATTTTTGCCGGACAGGTCATTGATTATCCCCTGGGGGGCTGGAAAGAACCGGTGGGAATTAGTCTTTATATGGATGGACTGGCCTGGATCACCTCGCTAATAGGAATGCTTATTGCTCTGCTTGCTCTAATCTTTGCCGGAGGAGAAGAAAAACATCAGTATAAATTTTACTTTTTCTTTTTAATCCTCCTGGGAGGCATGGAGGGAGTTATACTTACTGGCGATTTGTTCAATATGTTTGTCTTCTTTGAAATACTGTCCATAGCTTCCTATATTTTGATTGCTTGCCGGGGAGGGGAAAAGTCTATAATGGCCAGCTTTAACTATCTTCTTATCAGTTCTTTGGGAATGGGGTTCTTTCTTTTGGGTATCGCTCTTTTGTATCAACAAACAGGTATTCTCTCTTTAAGAGAGATAGCCCGCTGGGGTACCCATATTGACAGAGGTTCCCCTATATTTACCCTTTCCCTGGTTTCTTTAACCGTAGGGATAGGAGTCAAGGCAGCATTCATCCCCCTGCATACCTGGCTTCCCGGCGCTCACGCCTATGCCCCTCATTCGGTTTCAGCAATCTTATCAGGAGTGATGATCAAAGTATCTTTTCTAGCTATATGGCGCATATTAAGACTCTTTCAGAGCACTAATCTGCAGCATTTGTTACTCTGGATCGGAGCTTTTACGGCTCTCTTGGCAGTTATCTGGGCGATAGCTCAAAATGATAGCAAAAAACTTCTGGCTTATCACTCAATCTCACAGATGGGGTTTATCGTAGTCAGTTTTGGTGCAGCTACGTCTCTTTCCCTTACGGCCTCGTTCTACCATTTGCTCAGTCATTCCTTATTCAAGAGTCTTTTGTTTTTCTCCATAGGAGCGGTAATATACAGTACCGGAAAAAGGAATATTGATGAACTAAGAGGTCTGGGGAAAAAAATGCCCCTGGTGGGTCTGGGCTTTCTCGTAGGTGCTCTTTCTATCTCTGGAATTCCTCCCTTCAACGGATACGTGAGCAAAAACTTAATTTCTATTTCCCTCAAGGAGGAACATTTTTTTATTTATTTTCTTATTTTTCTGACCAGCGTGGGTACGGTAGCTTCTCTTACCAAACTATCTCTAATTTTTAGAGGGAGAATAATTAAAGAAGGCTCTTTCAAAAAAGAGCCAAAAAACCTAGAAAAACAAGATGAAAAGCCCTCGGAAACTAAGATAAAGAATGGGAAAAGACCACCCAAAGAAATGTTAATTCCTCTTTTTATCCTCTCCGCTCTTTGTTTACTTACCGGTTTATTTCCCAGCACGGGAGCAGGAATAATTTCTAAACTCGCCCTGGGAGAAAGTATAAAAGTAAACCTATCGGTTTATTCCCTGCCGACGTTGGCCAACAGTCTAATTACCCTGGGTTTGGGTTTTATGCTTTACCTCTTAATCAATAGTTTAAAGGGCAAAAAAGTTCTTAAATACATTAGAAATGTAAGACCTGGTCTTAATGGGTCTCTTTTACTCCTAATAGTAGGATTTATGTTTTTCGTTTTTCTCCTCTCAATCTAATGACTAAACACCTTATCATAATTTTCGCAATAAATTCAGGGCCTGGGACAAAGTAGGAATACCGGCTCTTCCTCCCAATTTAGTACAGTTCAAAGCCGCTACCACGTTAGAGAATCCGGCTATTTTTCTTATATCCCACCCCTGCAAAAGCCCGTAAATAAAAGCTCCGTGAAAAACATCTCCGGCGCCGGTGGTATCTACTACCTCTATCTTTAGGCTGGGTTGGAAGAAAGCCTCATCTTTTGACTTACAAAAACAACCTTTTTCTCCCAGAGTGATGGCCACTATTTTAGGACCCCAGGAAAAAATTTCTTTGGCAGCTTCTTCAGGATCATTTTTATGGGTCACTTTAGTGGCTACCGACCGGGAAGGAATAACTACATCGGCCAGTTTTATTAACTCCTCAATCCCTGGAAGAATGATATCCGCATCGAGGACAACCGTAATTCCTTTCCCCCGGGCCTTTTTAGCCGCCCAAATGGCCGCCTCAGCCTCATTACCGTCAAGATGAAGAATCTTCCCGCCAAGAATATAATCTTGATCAAGCTCGGAGATTTTCAAGGGAGAGCGATTGCCCTCTCTCCAGAGAATAGTTCTGGTTCCCCTTTCCTTTTCTACTATCACAAAGGCAAACAAAGAGGGAGCTTTTTTGTCTATAATCACCCGGCTGGTATCTACTCTCTCTTCTTTCAACCCCTGGAGGATAAACTTTCCAAAATCATCCCCACCCACCTTGCCCACGTAACCCGCAGTAATACCAAAACGAGCCAGAGTAACTAAGGCGGTAGCCGCTGGTCCACCCCCCTGCTTACTAAACTTGGGTATACGTGTCTTCTCATCTTGCTCAGGAAAGTGGGGAAATAAGGCCAGATAATCCACCGCACTAACTCCTAAGCCAATTACCTCAGGTTGCATTTTTGTAAGGTGATTCATAGTTGGCCATTAAATAAGCTTTATTACTTCTTCCACTTTTGCCTGATCATGAACAATGTGGCCAAGAGCCAGAAGCATACCCTTGATATTCTTCCTTCCCCATACATTCCTTCCCATACATATTCCCCCGGCTCCGGCCTGGATCACCTCATATACTCGTTGGAGGAAATCTTCATCTCCCCGGGTTTTGGGACCACCAGCGATAACAACAGGTATGGGGGTAGTAAAGACTACCTCTTTAAAAGTATCTATACTTCCGGTATAGTGAGTTTTAATCACATCGGCGCCCAGTTCGGCTCCTAATCTGCTGACCAGTTTGATCTCGGCGGCTGCCCTTTCCTGATCGTAATCCTTTTCTTCTTGAGCATAGTGGTATTTTAATACATAAGAGGGAATCATCTCCGCCATAAGAGGAAGACCCCATTCAAGACAAGCGGTAGCTACTCTTCCCAGTTTTCTTAAGAGTTCATCCTCATTTTCGGTACCTACAAATACATTAATCACCACCATATCAGCTCCCAACTTCAGGGCATGTTCAACGGTAGTGATGAGATCAATTTTCTCCAGATGAGATCCCAGTTGAGTATGGGTACCATCAATTCTTACTATGGTAGCCAAATTGCCGATGACCTCCTTAACCCTTCTCAGCATACCTGGGCTAATCAAAACAGCATCGGTGGAGGTCTGGGAGATTATACTAACTAATTCCTTCAAATTCTCTATACCTTTCACCGGTCCTGAGTAAAGAGCATGATCAATGGGAATTATCACTGCTTTACCCTGGGAGAAAATTCTCCTTAATCTTAAAGTTTTTCCTGTTTCCATTTTTTTATCCTTTTTATCAATCAATTATGGTCAAAAATATCTTGGTCTTCTTGCCACTACCTTATCTCGTGCACAACCTAAAGATGGCAGCTTCTCTTGATATATAAAGTTCCCTCGGCGTACTCATAAATTTTTGACCTGGCCCTCAATCAGGAGTTATGTATTCAATGCCGTAATAGTCACACAGAACAGCTAATTCTCGGGAAATATCTCCCAAAGCCATGGCCAGGTGGTGGGAAAAACCATGTTCCAAGATAAGCTTATTCAACCGCTGATAATTTCTCACCTCTATATCAGCCGCACAGTAAAGCAGTCCTTTAGCTGTTTCTGGCTTGTTTTCACCGGTAAAGGCTAACATCTTGAATTTTCCATTCTTATCTTGAACAAGATTAATCCCGGTCTTTGTTCCATACTGGAATTGACCAATGTAGGCCGGGCCAATCCTTTGTCCTCCCTGCCTATCCGGGCTTTTTTCCACAATGGCCTCATTAACTCTTATTCTCCCACTCATAATTTTTTCTTTTATTTCCGGGGAAACCCTTCCTTCCAATCTTAACTGATTGGGTGCCATAAAATTAGCCATTCCTACTCCGCAATGCCCTAACTGTACTAGAGGAGAATGTCCGGTATAATTCACTAGATCCAGACAGGCGGCCGGTTTTCCGGAAAGAAGAGTCCCCATACTCTGAGCTACCGCCGTGGGCCAATCCCCTTCACAACTTGCCGCGGTAACATCCCTCTGGGAAAGAAGCCAGCTTATGCTGAGACAGGGAGCGATTCCGATATAAGGCTCACCCATTTCGGGCCAACATCTAAAGGCAGCCGAGGTAAAACCATTAGCCTCCACCATCGAGCGAAAAGTATGATAGAGTCGAGCAGCCTTATGGATTAACTCATTCTCAACAAGGACGGGTCTGCCTTTCTCCATTTCCTCAGCCGTCTCCCGGACATCCTGTTCATTAAAACTGACCTCTCCCTTATATCCCTTAGCCAATTTTGTCCGATAGGTCTCCATAACCGCGGTCCAGTCTATGGTTTCTATACGAGTGCCAAATACTTGAGCATAGGCCAGTTGATCGCCACTAGCGGAGTGAAATCCGCCCGGGGCGTCACCGAAACGTCCGAGAAGATCTTTCCTCAGCTCTTTGACCGTAAAGAACACCTGGAGCAACATCTTGAGTTGTTCTTGATACTCTATATCCTCAGGCCACCCCGCTAAAGGATAAACGTACCGATTCAACCTTTTAGCTACATAGTTATTCATTATTACTCCGCACCAGGCATTAGTAGTCCATTCAGGAATCCTCAGCTCTGCTTCCAGGGGAGCGGTAAGGATAAGAGGAATCCTGAATAAATAGGGATCGGTGGCCAAAGTTAAGAATGCATTCCCGTTGGGAAAAGCACTGTTAAGAACAATAATGGCATCTACTCTTTCTTGAGCAAACCTCCTGGTCATCTTAGCAGCTTCATTGGGACCAAAGATTCTTTGAGAGTAAAAAATTGAATCCTCGCTGACGATGCCTTCCTTCTTGAACTGAGCAAAAAGAACTTTAAACTGATCTTCCACCATTTGTTTGCCCACCGCGCTAAAAGCCCCGATAGCGACAGACACTACTCCTATCTTAGGAGCTTCTTCTTTTGAATATTTTACCCGGTAACTCATCTTTTATCCCCCCACTCTAATTAAGATGTAATAGAATAACCCTTTAGTAATGACCGTACTCTTCCACCGCCTCAAAAAAAGCCCGTATATTTTCCCAGGGAACCTCTGGTTCAAGCATGTGGGTAGGAGATATCAACAGACCTCCACCATCTCCTACGGTTTCGATTCTTTGTTTCACCACTTTTTTGACTTCTTTCGGGGTCCCAAAAGGCATGGTACTTTGAGTACCCACGGTTCCCCAGAAAGCAAGTTTATTTCCATATTTCTGTTTTAACTTCATCGGGTCCATAGCCTCCGGCTGAACCGGATTGAGTACCTCGATCCCAATCTCGATTAACTCTGGAATTATCTTTTCAATGTTCCCATCACTATGATAAGAAATTATCACTTCGGGATTGATTTTTTTGGCCACGAGAATAATACTTTGTATTCTTTCCTTGAACCATTCTCTCCACATTTCCGGACTCATGAGCATGCCTCTTTGGGTTCCCATATCATCACCTAAATGAATGTGATCCACTCCTGCTTCGGCAAAACGCCGAATCATAAATCTGCGCATCTCCGTAATAAAGTCCAAGAGATACATGGCGAAAGGTCTATTTTCCAAAAAATCAAGAAGAAGATTTTCCATCCCTCTGAGCTGCCAGCTCACCTCAAAAATAGTCACCGGCATCATAGCCAGGGCACACAATTCCTGTTTATGAATCTCTTTCACCTGACCCTCGAGGTGTTGATGACGGTAACCAGCCCGATAATCACTGAAAGGATACTTCTTCAGCTCCTCTCTCACTTTTAGGTGACGCATTGGATACACAAACCCAAAAAAATGAGAATGTTTCGGGTTCTGAGAAATCGTTGGAATATACCCTACTCCCCATTCCTGGTCAACCCAAGGAGAGGAAGGTGCCCCACCCGACCCCCATTCACCCCCTCCCTGCTCACCGCCAAGAGGGATTAATGCACTTTGGGGAACAGCATTTTTTTCAATAAGAAGATTTTTGCTTATCCAGGAGGACGATTGCTCTCCCAGGTAATCAGAAAAGTCCCGCTTGTACTTAGTGGGAAGCCACCTTACCATTCTCATCTCACAACCAAAGTACTCCAGGGGATTGGACGAACCTGTCCTCTCTTGAATGAGCTTACCAATTTGGTAGGTCCACCATAAATCCTTGGGTACCCGATCTGGTTTTTGTCTTCTGAGAGCTCGAATGACTCTCCTTCGCGGCGATAATTCATGAAGCATTGTTTATTCCCATACTAAAAGATAGTACTTTTCTTATTTTGAATGACTTGAGTTTCTTCACGCTCGAAACCCGTCAAGGCACGAAACGATTCTTTGAAAGTCATCTATTCTTATTTCTTTCGAACGGTGTGTAATATGACGAATGTTACTAACAATATGGCCACAAATGCATCCAGCCAGTAACTGGGTATACCCACCAGAATAAAACCGTTTTTAAAGGAGGAAAAAGCCAAAGCAGCCAGACATGTTGCTGGTATACTTCCTATTCCACCCGCAAAAGAGGCCCCTCCCATAATGGCTATGCAAATAGCTTCTAATTCTAATCCATAGCCACACTGAGTCATTCCTACCCGGCTCATAAACCATTTAGTGGTTCCCAAGTAGCTAACTCCGGCAAAAGCTGCCAGAGTTGAGGTGATCATAAAACAGGCTATTTTTACTCTATCGGCTTTCACCCCCAAGGCTCTGGCTGTTTCTTTGTTACCACCCACGGCGAATACCCAATTCCCAAATTTAGTCCGGGTCAAGATAATACTAAAGATAATGGCTAATCCCAGGAACCAAAAAAATAGCTTAGGGATCAACCCCACCTTCCCACTCAGTGAACTCAAGAGAAGTGATGGTCCTCCTTTGTAGGACAAAAAACTTTGCCCAAAAATACCGATTTCTATTCCTCGGAGTATCCACATTGA
>DAOVGF010000092.1 GCA_030672545.1 Candidatus Aerophobota bacterium | reverse complement strand
GAGGCTGAGGTGCCACCAATTCCTGGGACAAAACAGGCAAGCTAACACTTAAAATTCCTGTTATTAAGAGACTCAGACCAAATAAAGCCAGTATCTTTCTTTTTTCCACCTTCTTCCTCTTATTTCTCTTTGGCGCAGGATTGCGGTCTTTTCTGTATTTTTCTTTCTCGTTTTTTTCTATAATCGTATCGGGTAACCAACCCCATATCCATAAGTAAATGGAGAAAGGCTTGTAATTCTGCTTCTTTTCCCAATAGTTCTCCTACCTTGTGAATATATTCCATATTGTGTCTAATATATCTATATTTATAACCTAGCATCCTTACTTCTTGGTCCATTAAACCATGAACCAGAGGATCAGAATATCCTAATAAAACTTCACTTGCTCTCAGATGTTCCCTTTTGCTGGCCACTTACCGGTCTCCGCTTCTCATACATATTGGCGATGTCATCAATCATCAGACATGGAAGCTCTTTTTGTTTTTCAAACATATCCTTGGTAAAATTAATCCAATCCCGCCACATAGCCCTTTTCTCCTCATCAGCAATGACTTCTGCTCCCTTGGCAACAGTAGCTCCTTCCAACAACACAGAAGGCTTATTGTTCTTTATGAAATCTGAGATTGCTCTTAAGGTATCCATAGCCGCATAACGCAGCTCAGCGGATTCCCGAACTTCCTCACGAATATCCATTTTCCCCCTCCTTGTTTCACTTTTTTTCCCGCTTACTTTATACCTTATTTTCCCCACTTGTCAATTTGTTGTTCTACAATTGGTATTTGACTATTTTTGGAGTTCATATACAGATTTAAATAAGGCTCTTTTTTGAAGAACAACAACTTGACCATTCCTCAATTTCCAGTAAAATGAAGACAGTGATAATTTAGATGTTCGGCTTTACGGGAGGGGAAATTGATGAGATTATTATCTGGTTTAGTTATTTTATTAATGTCCTGTATTTTATTGGCCGGCGCTGCCTTAGCTGGAAACATAGTGATAAACGAATTCGATCTGAACCCGGCGGGGAAAGATGCCGGTAATGAGTGGGTTGTGCTCTACAACCCAACTGAAGTTGAGGTAGACATAGGCAACTGGACTTTGGAGACTACACAGGGGGAAAAAGTAACTGTTATAATATCCCAAGGTACTGTAATACCTCCCCAAGGTTATTGGACTTATATTTACGAGAAGCAATGGTTGGATAATAAAGATGAAATGATTATACTAAGAGATACAAAAAATGTGGAAGTAGATAAGACACTGGTGGCCAGCGATACAGACAATGATAATCGCTACTGGACAAGGTATCCAGATGGCTTAGATACAAATTCAGACTCGGATTGGCAGTTCAGAGAACGTGCATTATCAAAAGAGGTAGTAAGAAGTGGGAAGGTAAATCATACTCTTCTACCTTAATTACTCCCAGGGGATAATAAGGAATCATATTTTCCTCCAGCCATTTGAGGGCTTTTAGGGGGGGAAGACGCCAGGCAGTAGGGCAGGGAGAAAGAATCTCCACCAAGGAGAATTTCTTTTCCTCTATTTGAGTAAGAAATGACTTCTTAATTGCTCGTCTGGTTTTGCTGATGTTCGCCGGGCTATTCAGGGCTATCCTCTCCAAATACACTGCCCCGGGCAGAGAAGAAAGAAGCTCGCAAACTCTCAAAGGATAACCCGCTTCAAGCACGTCTCGACCAAAGGGCGAAGTAGCGGTTTTTTGGCCCAGAAGAGTGGTAGGAGCCATCTGCCCTCCCGTCATTCCATAGATGGCATTATTAATAAAGAAAATACTGATGGCCTCTCCTCTGGAGGCCGCGTGAATAGTCTCCGCAATTCCTATGGCGGCCAGATCTCCATCTCCTTGATAGGTAAAAACAATTTTATCCGGATGAACTCGCCTAATTCCAGTGGCTACGGCAGGAGCCCGGCCATGAGCTACTTCCACCATATCAAAATCAAAATAGTCATAAGCTACCACGGAACAGCCCACCGGACAGATCCCAATGGTATCTTCCTGAAGTCCAAGCTCATCAATAACTTCACAAATAAGACGGTGGACAATTCCATGACCACACCCTGGACAATAATGGAGGGGTTTGGCACTCATAGATCGGGGTCGAGAAAACTTGACTTTGGTCATCTCTGCCACCCTTCCAAGGCCAAATTAACCAGATTCTGGCTAATCTTCTCGCAAATTTTCTCAATAGCTTCATCCTCCGTCTGGATTCCTTTTTCCTCAAGAGCTGAATAGACTGCCGCTTCCTCAATTATTTCTTTCCAATATACTTGTCTCTCCTGGGATGCGCTTAAGTTAGCCTGAACTACCATTCTGACCCGATACTCCTTAACGCCTTCCGCCACCTCAGCTAAAGGTTCCTTTAAGTATTGAGTAATCACCCCCCGGAGAACCAGATCCGCTCTATCCAAAGAAACAATGACGAAACGGGTGCGCAGATGAAATTGCTCAATTACTTCCTGACTGAGCACGTCTTCCAGCCCCGGCTGATAGGTATGATTGACAAAAACGGGAATGGCTATTTTGGAATCGGCCGGAGGAAGAAGCTGTTGTGGTTGAAACTGACAACCTGAAATAATCAAAATCAGCCCCAACCCCAGGATAATTCCTATCCCCTTTTCTTTCATCAACTCTCTCCTTTTTCTATCCTGCATCTTTTGACGTTAGGTAAAAACTTGTAATAGTTCAGATTTCCTAAAGGTAGTCGCCACCTTTGGGTTCCCCAAAGAGTTATGGTAGCCGCAAGTTTTAACTTGCGCAAATAAACGCAGGCTAAAGCCTGCGGCTACCGGATCATAACCGAGGAGCTAAAGCCTGCGGCTACCCAAACTAAAAAAAGATCTCCCTTGGAATACCCAAAGCTTCCTGAACCTTACTTTTTAGTAAAGCTTACCGGTTACAAAAACTTAGCTCCTTTTCTCCCCGAAAGCAGTGGATAGCTTGGCAAAGGCATCCATAAAGTTTATGGGCAAGGGAAAAACGATAGTGGAGTTCTGCTCGGTGGCAATATCAGAAAGAGTTTGCAGATAGCGAAGTTGAATCGCCTGGGGAAACTTACCCAGGATTTCCGCGGCTTGGGACAACTTCTCGGCAGCCTGGAACTCTCCCTGAGCATTGATAACCTTGGCTCTTCTCTCTCGCTCCACTTCAGCCTGCCTGGCCATAGCCCGCTTCATCTCATCGGGAATCTCGATTTCCTTAATTTCCACTACACTTACTTTAATTCCCCAGGGATCGGTCTGCTGATCAATGATAGTCTGGAGACTTTCATTGAGCTTCTCCCTTTGAGAAAGAAGTTCATCGAGTTCGGCTTCTCCCACTATTCCTCTTAGAGTGGTTTGGGCTATTTGAAGGGTAGCAAAGCGGAAGTCTTCTACCTCCACTATGGCCTTGGTCGGGTCAATAATCCGAAAATATACCACC
>DAOVGF010000071.1 GCA_030672545.1 Candidatus Aerophobota bacterium | reverse complement strand
ACTAGGCTGGGATTTGGTTCCAAAGTGGTGATCGCCGGGGATATTACTCAAATTGATCTTTCTCCACCTAAGTCTTCGGGCCTGGTACAAGTTCAGTCCCTTTTTACTGAAATAAAAGGAATTCAGACTATTTACCTTACACGCAGAGATGTAGTGCGGCACCGGTTGGTCCAGGAGATGGTGGAGGCTTACGAAAGTCGTGAATGAAAGATTAATTATGGCAAGCAGAGCAGGTGAGGGCCGAGTGAAAAGGAGTTCATTCCGGCTAAAAGGACTATTTTCTAAAAGTAGCCTGACTGGCTGGATTTGGGGAGGGGGGTTGATGGGAGCCCTCCTGATAATATTTGTTTTTCTCCCCTATCCCACAGTAGAAAAAAATAATCAGTTGACTATGATTTTTTTAATAGGTCTGGTAACTTTACTCCTCCTGAGCTATCTCGGTCGTTTTTCCTCACAATTTCTTACTCATAAATCTCTCTTTCTATTTTTCATTATCTTTATCTCCACTGCTTTTATGGGGAAAACTACCATTTTGCTTGATTCTGTTTCCAATTACTTCATTCCTATTGCTTTTTTGGCCATTTTGGTCTCTCTTCTTTTCAGTACTTTTTTGGCCATTTTTTCGGCTACTCTCTTAAGTGTTCTTTTTGTTTTTGCTTCCGGTAATTTGAGGATTCTCCCGGTATTAGTTTTAGTCAGCATGGTGGGTGGTTTTTTTGGCCCTTCTACCTGTCAGCGGACTGATCTAACTAAGAGCGGACTTTATGTAGGGCTCTTTAGCGGTCTTTTCATATTGGGTGTTGAACTGGGGAAAGGCGCTCCTTTTATGGAACTAAGTAGAGAGGTTTTCTGGGGAGTGGCTGGGGGTCTATTCTCCGGAGTTCTGGCTACTATATTGTTACCTTATTTGGAGACCTATTTTGGTGTTACTACCAATATTAGACTGTTAGAGCTTACCGATCTAAATCATCCTCTTCTTAAAAGGCTGGCTCTGGAAGCACCGGGGACTTTTCATCACACCACTACCGTAAGTACTCTGGCTGTGGTAGCCGCTGAGAGTATTGGGGCAAATTCACTTCTTACCCAGGTGGGAGCTTACTATCACGATGTGGGAAAACTTAGCCGTCCCCATTTTTTTTATGAAAACAGCCCAAGTGGAGGAAGTGACTACCACCAGAGTGTTACTCCTCACCTAAGTTCCCGGATAATCATTTCTCATGTGGCCGATGGTCTGGAACTGGCCGGGATTTATCGCCTGCCCAAAGCGGTGATGGATATCATTGCCCAGCACCACGGAGCGGGACTGATGGCTTATTTTTACCGTAAGGCTCTGTGGCAATCCAGGGGAGTGAAGGAAAAGGTGAATGAGGAAAGCTTCTGTTACCCCGGGCCTAAACCCTCCAGCAAAGAGTCAGCTATCGTTATGCTGGCTGATTCCGTGGAGGCGGGATTTCGTTTTTCACCCAGCAAGTCTCACCAAGCCACCGTTAATCAGGTGGAGAGAATAATTGACAATAAGATAAAAGATGGCCAACTGGATGAGTGTGATTTAACCATGAAGGAATTAAATAAGCTAAGAGATGCTTTTACTCGGGTTCTCACGGGTATTATCCATAGTCGGGGTCGGTACCCCGAGGGGATGCTCAAACAAAGACCTTTTGGATTAAAAACTAAGGCCAGGCGGAAAGTTGTTATCCATTAGTAATCGACAAAAAAGGAAGGTTGATTTTACTTTGTTGCGAAAAGCGGCCTCTCTTACTTTAAAATTGGAGTTCGTGGGCAGAAAACAAGCCGGAATAGTCCTGGTGGATTCTGAGGAAATTAGGCGGTTAAATAAGGAGTTTCTGGGAAGAGATAGGGCTACGGATGTTTTAGCTTTTCCTCTGGGAGGAGAGTTTATTTCCACTAAAGATATGGTGGGGGAGGTAGTTATTTCAGTAGAAGATGCGGCCAGACAGGCTGAAGACCTGGAGCATAAGCTAAATGAGGAACTGGCTCTTCTGGTCATTCATGGACTGTTGCATCTGGCCGGGTACCGGGACAATGATAAGGAAAAAAGGAAGCAGATGCAGAGAAAAGAGGAGGAAATTCTTCATAAATTAGGTGTTTCAGAAATCATTTAAGGGAGAATAAGTTATGAGATTAAGGAGATTGACCACCGGGGTAGTTAGTTTTTTCTTATTACTTGGTCTCTTTACGGTTGTTGGCTCTTTACCGGTTAGGGCAGAACTGGTAGTGAAGATCGGGTATGTAAGTGTTCAGAAAGTTTTTGATGAGTATCTGAAAAAAGCAGACTTAGAGACCCAATTAAGAACTGAATTCGATACCCGAGAACGAGAACTACAAGCTTTAGGAAAAGAGCTAATGGCCTTGAAGGAGGAACTGAAAGCTCAGGAACTTCTGCTTACCGAGTCAGCTAAGAAAGAAAGAGAGGCCGAGATTTCCCGGAAAGAAGCTTATGTGAACAATCTAAAAGGGCCAATTAGCCAGGATTTTCGGAAAAAACAAGAAGAGTATTCCCAGATGATCTTGACTGACATAATGGGTAAAATAAAAGAGATTGCTGAAAGAGATGGTTATCGGCTCGTTTTTGACAGTATGTCTCTCTTATATGCTACTCCTGAGGCAGAGTTTGACCTTACCGATACTGTTCTGAGGGAGTTAAATCAGGCTTATCAACAAAACAGGGCGGGGTAATGAGGAAAACCTTGTTAGAATTAGCTCAACTGGTGGAAGGAGAGGTAGTGGGAGATAAACAGTTACTGATTCAGGGGGTAGCCAAGCCTGAGGAGGCCAGGGAAGGAGAGATTGCTCTGGCTACCTCAGAGAAGTTTCTTCGTCAGGCTCAGCAGTCTCAGGCTTCCGCAGTTATTGTTTCTCTGGAGGTAAAAGATTTCCCCAAGCCCATTATTCGGGTAGGAGATCCTCGTCTGGCTTTTGCTCAGATTCTGGAACTTTTTGCTCCTCAAGGAGAGTATTTCAAAGGTATCCATTCTACAGTTGTCTTGGGGAAAAGATTAAAAATTGGCAAAAATATAAGTATCGGGCCCTACGTAGTTGTCGAGGATGATGTCAAGTTGGATGATAATATTTGTCTGTCAGCTTTTGTTTATCTGGGAAGAAAAGTTGAGGTCGGTAAAGATACCCGGGTTTCTTCCCGGGTCACTATTATGGACAATACCATCATTGGCCGGAGAGTAATTATTCATCCGGGGACGGTTATTGGCTCGGATGGCTTTGGTTTCGCTCGCCAGAAAGATGGCTCGTATTACAAGATACCTCAGCTCGGCCGAGTGGTTATTGAAGATGATGTGGAAATTGGGGCTAATGTTGCTATTGATCGAGCCACTCTGGGTGAAACTCGCATAGGACGGGGCTCAAAAATTGATAATCTGGTTCACGTGGCTCATAACGTTACGGTGGGGGAAAATGTTGCCATAGTAGCCTTGGTAGGTATCTCAGGTAGTTCGACTATCGGTAAAGGTGTTATACTGGCGGGTCAGGCCGGAGTTACTGACCATGTTAGGGTAGAGGAGAATGTGGTGGTAGCAGCCAAATCCGGGGTGACCAAGAATATTGCGGCAAATCAGTTTGTTTCCGGGTTTCCGGCTCGTCCTCATGCAAAACAGAAAAAAATAAAAGCCATTATAAATCGTCTCCCCCATATTCTGCAAAGAATTGAGAAACTGGAAAAGATGAGCCAAAGAGGGGTAAAAGATGGAGTTCCAAAGGACTATTAGGCAAGCAGTTAGCTACAAGGGGATGAGTCTGCATACCGGAGAGGAAGTTACCGTTACTTTGGAGCCGGCCGGTGCAGGCAAAGGAGTAATTTTTGTTAGAACGGATTTGCCAAATTCTCCCTGGATTAAAGCGAAAGCCTCTAAGGTAGTTAGTAATCTGAGAGGGACAAGTATTGGAGAAGGTGAGGTTAAGATTACCACTGTGGAGCACATTTTAGCTGCTCTTTCCGGTCTGGGAGTGGACAATATTATTATTAAGATGAATGGTGAAGAATTTCCCGCCGGGGACGGTAGTGCCCTTCCTTTTGTGGAACTTATCCAAAGAACGGGTACCGTGGAGCAAGACGAACCACGTTCTTTTTTTAAGGTCAAAGAGCCCTTTTGGATAGGACAAGGTGATAAAAGATTGATAGTTGTGCCGGCTAATGAATTTAGAATAACCTACACAGTGGATTTTTCTCATAGTTTTCTAAATTCCCAATTTGCTGAATTTGTGATCAATGAACGGACCTTTGTTGAGGAAATTGCTCCCTCAAGAACTTTCGGATTTATGGAGGAAATTGAGATGCTCAAGGAGAAAGGTCTGATCCAGGGCGGTTCTCTAAAAAATGCTGTAGTAATCGATTCTAAGGGAGTGATCAATAAAGAAGGTTTTAGATTTCCCAACGAGCCTGTTCGTCACAAGATACTGGACTTAATTGGAGATCTGTATTTAATAGGAAAACCCATTAAAGCTCACATAGTAGCCGTTAAAACGGGACACCTTTACCATGTGAAACTGGCCCAAAAGATGGAGGAGTTGATCAGAAGGGAAAATGAGGAGAATATTTCTCTGGATATAAAGGCCATCCAAAAAATACTTCCTCACCGCTACCCTTTTCTCCTGGTAGATAAGATTCTAAGCTTGGGCAAACAGGAAATAACGGGACTAAAAAATTTCACCGTAAACGAGCCCTTTTTTGAGGGTCATTTCCCCGGGCATCCGGTGGTTCCCGCTGCTTTAATTGTGGAAGCCATGGCTCAAGTAGCCGGGGTTTATCTTCTTAGGAAGAGCGAGAACCAGGGTAAGTTAGCCTATTTTGCCGGAATTGATAAGGCTCGATTCAGAAAGCCGGTGGTTCCCGGAGATCAATTAATTACCCGAGTAAAAATGTTGAATTTGAGGAAAAAAACTGGTAAAGTGGAGGCTATCAGTACTGTGGAGGGAGAAATCGCCGCCGAGGCGGTATTTATTTTTAGTCTGGTGAAGAGGTGAAAATCCGATATTCCTTTTTGGGAAAAGATGTTAATTAAGCCGGAGCAGAAACTTCCTGAGCACGTAGCCATTATCATGGACGGTAATGGTAGGTGGGCCAAGAAGAAGGGACTGGCCCGAATTGAGGGTCATCGAATCGGCATGAAGAAAATCAGGGAGATTACGGATATTTGTTCGGAGTTAGGGATAAGGATTCTAACTCTTTATGCTTTCTCCCGGCAAAACTGGAATCGGCCCCGCAGAGAGATTAATTTTCTAATGAAACAGTTCAAAGATTATCTGGTGCGGGAAGAGAAAGATCTAATGAAGAAAAAGACTCAGCTTCGGGTGATTGGGAGAAGAGATCGTCTTCCTTTGTCTTTGGTGAAGAAAATTGAAGAGGTAATGACTCACACCCAGCCGAATAGAGAATTTATTCTTAATCTGGCCATAGACTACGGAGGTCAGGAGGAAATAGTTGATGCTGTGCGTAGTCTATTTAATCAAGTTAAGCAGGGAGAGCTTAGTCCGGAGAAAATAGATATAGCCCTGTTTAAGAATTATTTGTATATGGCCGATTTACCCTATCCTGATTTACTTATCCGCACGGGAGGTGATTTTCGGGTGAGCAATTTTTTGCTCTGGTATATTGCTTATACCGAGTTGTGGATAACTACCACCTTTTGGCCTGACTTTGGAAAAGAAAATTTTCTTAGAGCTATCCGGGACTATGCTAATCGGGAGAGGAGATTTGGAGGGATTAACCAAGAATAAGGTCGTTCTAAAAAGGTGCCTGGTAGCTATTATCTTTATTCCTATTTTTGTTCTGGTAATTCTGTGTAGTCATCAGTTAGTTTTCCTGGCCTTAACTTGTTCCATAATTGCCTGGGCTCTATATGAACTTTTTCGGGCCGTGGCCGACAAGGAAGATAAATCTGTTTCGCTTTATGATATTAGCCTGGGTATTTTGATTCCCCTTTTGTTTTTCTTTACTGGGGAAAGAGTTATTCCCCTGGTTTTGATCGTGATAATTTTTCTTGTTTTTTTACATCAGTTCTTTCTCCTCCGGATTTCCGGAGTTATGAGGGATATTTCCTTTTCTCTAACAGGAATCCTTTATGTAAGCTTCTTACTTAGCTATCTGATTCTTCTCAGGGCAATTCCCGGAATGGGAAAATGGCTGGTTCTCACCACTTTTTTCATTACCTGGATGGGAGACAGTGGAGCCTATTTCGTGGGAAAAATGTGGGGCCGCCACCGCTTTTTTTCTATTCTAAGTGCTCATAAGACAGTAGAGGGGTTCATAGGGGCGATAAGTTTAAGTCTAACCGGGGCTCTGATTTCATATTGCTGGCTTCCTTTACCCTGGTATCATATCCTGGTTTTAGGTGGTCTGGGTGGGGTAATGGGGCAGTTGGGAGATTTCTTTGAATCTATGCTCAAAAGAGGGTTGGGAATCAAGGATTTTGGTAAGTTTCTTCCCGGACACGGGGGATTACTGGATCGTTTTGACAGTATGATATTTGTGGCTCCTTTTTTTTACTACTATTACCAATTGTTCATAGCCGCTTAACAAATGAAAATCCGGCTTAACGGCTGATAGGAAATCTAAATTATTACTAAGAATTAATGGTTCCGTTTGAGTAGCCGCAGGTTTTAGCCGGCGAAAAACAAGTGCAACCTAAAGGTTGCGACTACCTTGGCCGAGGGCGACTAAAGTCGTCCCCACTTGCAAGTGAGTTGTTAAGAATTTTGCTGGGTTAAGAAAACAGGGAGAGACTAAATGTTTACTTTAATTTTTGTGGTAATCGTGTTTATTATCCTTATTCTGCCTCATGAATTGGGGCATCTCTTAATGGCCAAAAAATTTGGTATCCGGGTGGATAAGTTTTCCTTTGGTTTTGGTCCTCGCCTCTGGGGAATAAAAAGAGGGGAAACCGAGTATGTTGTTTCGGCTTTTCCTTTAGGAGGTTATGTGAAAATCGCCGGAATGCAGCCGGGAGAAGAAAACACTAAAAATGGTTTTCAGAACAAATCACTGGGCCAACGTATTCTAGTAATCTGTGCCGGTTCCCTGATGAATTATTTGATTAGTATAATCCTGTTAGCGGCGGTTTTTATGATTGGATTTTATACTGTCAATATCAATGAGACCATAGTGGGACAAGTAGTAGTCAATTCTCCGGCTGAGGAGGCGGGGATTTTACCTGGCGATCGGATAGTTCAAATTAATGGCCGCCCTGTCCACAATTGGAATGAGCTGTCTCCTCTAATAACAGAAGATGGCGATGAAACTCTTGCCTTATCGATAGAGCGAGAAACCCAAATCTTCATTGTTAAGGTGAAGCCGATATTTGATCCGGAGCTAAAAAGAAAGATTATCGGTATTACTCAGCCAACGGTTTATGTCCGCTATAATCTTCTGGAAGCACTGGGTCGGGGAGCAAAAAGAACTGTTTTCATTACCGGGGTGATTATTTCAGCCGTGGGGGGAATGATTAAAGGGACGGTCCCGGCTGAGTTCTCCGGACCGGTTGGCATTATTCAGATCGTTGGGCAGAGCGCCAGAATGGGAGTAGTTAATTTTCTGGCTTTGGCCGCCTTGCTCAGTATCAACTTAGGTCTTTTTAATCTACTGCCTATACCGGCTCTGGATGGTGGCAGACTTTTGTTTTTAATAATTGAGGGAGTTTGGGGTAGGCCAATTAATATGGCTAAACAAGAGTTAATTCACTATCTTGGTTTTATAATTTTAATGGTCTTAGTTATTCTGGTAACCTATCAGGATATTCTTCGTTTGGCTGGTCGGTAACACTGGTTTGTCTCGTTGAGTCCGTTGAGTCCGTTTATCTCGTTGATCTGGTTCGTCTGGTTCCTCTGGTTCGTCTGGTTCGTCTGAGTAGCCGCAGGCTTTATTTCCTCTATTATGATCCGGTAGCCGCAGGCTTTAGCCTGCGTTTATTGGTGCAAGTCAAAAACTCGCGGCTACCTTTTTGAAAACTAAACTATTACAAAAATACAGGAAGAAAAGTTCTTAAACTATCTCAATAAAATGGAAGTGAAGAAAATTTTACTTTCGGGAAATGAAGCCTTAGCTAAGGGAGCCATTAGAGCGGGGTGTCGTTTTTACTTTGGTTATCCGATCACACCTCAATCAGAAATTCCTGCCTATATGGCCCGGAAATTAAGAGAGGTAGGTGGCTTTTTTCTTCAAGCGGAAAGTGAGGTAGCGGCCATTAATATGGTTTATGGAGCTGCTGCTGCTGGGGCCAGGACCATGACTTCTTCCTCCGGCCCGGGAATTAGTCTGAAACAGGAAGGTATCTCTTACTTGGCTGGAGCAGAATTACCCGCCGTAATTGTGAATGTGATGCGGGGTGGACCAGGGCTGGGGAATATTGCTCCAGCCCAGTCTGACTATTTTCAGGCTACTCGAGGAGGTGGTCACGGGGATTATCATCTTATAGTCTTAGCGCCTTATTCAGGACAGGAAATGTTTGACTTTATGGTTCCGGCGTTTGATTTGGCCGATAAGTATCGAAATCCAGTGATGGTTCTGGCTGATGCCATCCTTGGCCAAATGATGGAAGGAGTAGAAATAAAACCACTTATAAGGGAAGGAAAAGGGGAAAAAAGTTGGGCTGTAGGCGGAGCCAGAGGTAGAAAGAGGAATTTAATCAGATCTCTCTTTCTTGCAGAAGGACTTCTGGAAAAACACAATCAGAAACTCCAGAGAAAATATAGAAGAATGCGGAAAGAAGTGAGATATCAAATCTTAGAGACAGAAAATATGAGCATTCTTCTAATAGCCTACGGAAGTATGGCCAGAGTTTGCCAACAAGTTGTTTCGGAACTTAGGGAGGAAGGGATAAGTTCTGGTCTCTTTCGTCCGATCACTTTGTGGCCTTTCCCTTACCAGACTCTGGAGCATCTGTCTCAAAGAGTAAGAGGTATTTTTGTTTTGGAGATGAGTGAAGGGCAGATGTTGGAAGATGTTCAATTAGCCGTCAAAGGGAGGATCCCCCTCGGGTTTTATGGGAGACTGGGAGGGGGTGTGCCCACTCCCGGGGAAGTTAAGAAGAGAATAAAACTCTTTCTGAGAAAGAAAGCGATCTACTCAAAGGGAGGAAAATAAGGTGCAGATTGAGGGAAAAGTGTTAAAATACGGCCACAACATTAATACTGATGAAATTATTCCGGCTCGTTATCTGGTGACAACCAGCCAAGAGGAATTGGCCAAACACTGCCTGGAGGATCTGGATGAGAAATTTGTGGTTAAAGTTAAAGAGGCCAAGATCTTAGTGGTGGGAAATAATTTTGGTTGTGGTTCCTCCCGGGAACACGCTCCTTTAGCTCTGAAGGGTGCAGGAGTAGCTTGTATTATTGCGGTTTCGTTTGCTCGTATATTCTTTCGAAATTGCCTTAATATGGGTATTCCTATTTTTGAATGTCCCCAAGTCTGGCAGGAAGTTAATGAAGCAGAAACTATACAAATTGATCTAAAAACGGGGAGGATTGAAAATCTATCTCAGAAGCATAGTTACGCTGTTTTACCTTATCCTGAGTTTGTTCAGCAGTTGATTGACCAAGGGGGATTGGAAGAATATATCAAGGAAGAGATCAAAACTAAGTTAATAACTTTATGATGCCAAAAAAGGATTTTTATGAAAGTAAAAATTTACGATACCACCTTACGAGATGGTACCCAAGCAGCCAATCTTTCTTTTTCTCTGGGTGACAAGATCGAGGTAGCTCTCCAACTGGATGAGTTAGGAATAGATTACATTGAAGGTGGATGGCCTGGTTCCAATCCAAAGGATATTCAATTTTTTGGTGAAATTAAGAAACATTCTCTCAAGAAAGCTAAAATTGTTGCTTTTGGTAGTACCCGCAGGAAAAACACCCGGACCGAAGAAGATTCCAATTTACTAAAATTACTTGAGGCCGAAACAGAAGTAGTAACCATTTTTGGTAAGAGTTGGGCTTTTCATGTGAAAAAAGTCTTGAGAACCGATGAGGACGAAAACTTGAGGATGATAGAGGAATCGGTGTCTTATGTGAAAAAAAGGGGTCGGGAAGTTATTTTTGACGCTGAGCATTTTTTTGACGGATTCAAAGAAAACCCGGCGTATGCCTTAAAGATTCTTCAGGTAGCTTCCCTGGCGGGAGCAGATTGTCTTGTTCTCTGCGACAGTAACGGTGGTTCACTCCCTCACGAGATTGAAGAAATCATTGAATCAGTCAAGAGCAAGATAAAAACTCCCCTGGGAATCCATACCCATAATGATAGTGGTATGGCGGTGGCTAATTCTATAATTGCTGTGAGACTGGGAGTCGAGCACATTCAGGGAACCATAAATGGTTACGGAGAAAGATGTGGTAACGCTGATTTATGTTCAGTTTTACCGAATCTTGTTTTCAAAATGCATATTCCCTGTCTATCGGTAGAGAAGCTTAAGTCTCTAACCTGTATTTCCCGTTTTGTCAATGAACTGGCTAATCTTCCTCCCAATGGGCATCAACCCTATGTCGGTAAATATGCCTTCGCTCATAAGGGAGGTATCCATGCCAGTGGGGTTTCCCGGGACCGGAAAGCCTATGAACATATAAATCCTGCTTTAGTGGGTAACAAAAGAGACATTCTCATAAGTGAGCTATCTGGGAGGGGTAGCGTTCTCTACCGTCTCAAGGGAAGGAAGCTTGATCCGAAAGAAATGGTTTCACTGAGCCAGAAGCTGATTAAACAAATAAAAAAGATGGAGAATCAGGGATACGAATTCGAAAGTGCGGATGGTTCTTTCGAGCTTCTGGCCAAGAAAATTACCGGGGAATATAAGAAATTATTTGACCTGGAGAGCTTCCGGGTAACCGTGGAAAGGAGAGAAAACGGAGAACTTATCTCTGAGGCCACGGTCAAGTTAAAGTTGAAGGGGAAAATAATTCATACCGTGGCTGAGGGAAACGGCCCGGTTAATGCTCTGGATAAGGCCCTCCGAAAGGCTTTAGAACAGAATTATCCTGAGCTAAAGGCGATGTATTTAGCTGATTACAAGGTCCGAATACTGGATATGGGTGCCGGCACCAGAGCTAAAACCAGAGTTCTTATAGATTCTTGCGATGAGGAAAGCCACTGGGGAACGGTGGGTGTTTCTCCTAATATAATTGAAGCCAGTTGGGAGGCACTGCTGGATTCTATTGAGTATAAACTAAACAGAAAACAAATCTAACGCAGCCAGTTATGGGATACCCAAAGCCCTTTTTGAAGACGGAACTACTTGCTTATCCTTTGATTACACCCAATGGTCTAAGACGAGCTACTTTTCGGGAAAGTCCTGCTTTTTCTACGATTTCCACCACTTGATCTATATCCTTGTAAGCCTCGGGCATTTCCTCGGCTATAGTTCCTCTGCCTCGGGCCATAAGTAATATCCCTTTCTTCTCCATTTCTTTTTCAATTGATCTACCCCGGGCAACCTTTATAGCCTTAGATCGACTCATTACTCTACCGGCCCCGTGGCAGGTGCTTCCCCAGGATTCTTTCAGAGCTAACTCAGAGCCTACCATTACGTAAGAATTGGTCCCCATGTCTCCCGGAACCAACACTGGCTGGCCGACTTTTCGATAAATTTCCGGCACTTGAGGGTGATTAGCCGGGAAAGCTCGGGTGGCTCCTTTGCGGTGGACAAAAATTAACTTTTTTTCTCCCTTAATTAAATGTTTCTCAAATTTACCAATATTGTGACAAACGTCATAGACCAATTCCATTCCTAACTCTCTGGGTGAGAGATTAAGTACTCTCTGGAAAACCTGGTGGGTCCAGTGCATCATTACCTGTCGGTTAGCCCAGGCATAATTAGCCGCACAAGCCATGGCGCTAAAATAGTCCTGTCCTTCCGGAGAGCCAAGAGGAGCACAGGCTAACTGACGGTCAGGCAGAGAGATATTATACTTAAGTACTGCCCGGCGCATTACAGCTAAGTAATCATCGCAAATTTGATAACCCAGGCCCCGGGAGCCACTGTGGATGATGACGGCAATCGCTCCTTTCCTTAGTCCAAAAACCGTGGCTACCAGGTCATCATAAATTTCATCAATTAGATCAATTTCTAAAAAGTGGTTTCCCGAGCCCAGTGTTCCCACCTGGTTTTTCCCTCTCTTGTAGGCCATAGGACTGACCCGGTCAGGATCCGCTCCTTCCATAGCACCGTATTCCTCGGTCCGCTCCAGATCTTCTTGACTTCCAAAGCCTTGTCTTACCGCCCACCTAGCTCCCTGGACGAAGACTTTTCTTAAATCAGACTGGGAAAGATGTAAATTAGAGGTGCATCCTACTCCACAGGGTATTCGGGAGAAAAGAGTTGACAGAAGAGAAGGGAGCTTACTTTTTATCTGGGACAGCTCCAGGTTGGTGCGGACAAGCCTCACTCCACAGTTGATATCGTAGCCAATCCCTCCGGGGGAGATTACCCCGCCTTGAGCAGGATCAGTGGCGGCCACCCCACCAATGGGAAAGCCGTAACCCCAGTGCATGTCAGGCATAGCCAGAGAATACTTTAAAATCCCCGGTAGGTGAGCTACATTCTTTACTTGTAAGGGGGTGTTATCTTTTTTGACCACCTGAAGCATCTTGAAGTCAGCATAGAACCTACCGGGAACCCGCATTCCCTCCACGGGGGGGATCTCCCAGCGGTAATCATCAATCTTTTTGAAAACAAATTCATTCATAGCAAAACCTTGGATTACCGGCCAGGCAAGACCTTTAGCTTCCGGAAAATCTCCATGGCCTCTTCCCTTTGATTTAAATGTCAAAAATAACCTGGGCTTGCCAGCCTCTCACATCTCTTTTTACCTGCAATCCGTGATAGGTCACTGCCTTTATCTCAGTTTTCAGCCGGTGTTTTTTTAAATTGAGTTTTTCCCCACAAACTGTAGCTTGTAAACGGAATTTGTCTATTTTCTCTACTTTAAATGTTTTAAATATATATCCATAACCATTGAATTGAGAAAGAAGCTTTCGCAGCCAATCAGCCAAGAGTTCATCCCATCCCTCGCTCTCCACAATTAGCTCTCTCTGTTCCCGGCAGTTTACTCCTCTTAAGTCGACCAGAATATCAAACATAGCCCAAGCTGCATTTTCAAACAACTCAGGGGCGGTGCTTCCGCGGATTTTTAGACCTAAATCGGCAGTATGATTAATAAATTCGTACCTCTTCATCGGGGCAAATTCTATCAGATTATAGTCATCCGTCAATCTCCATACCTCCAAACCTGGCGGAGTTCCTGTTGACAAAACCCACAGTTAAGCTATCTTCTTTCCGGAGGCGGAAATTGGAAAATGCTCTTAGACGTGCTCAAGTATTAGCAGAGGCTCTTCCCTACATCAGGGAGTTTTCCGGGAAAACAGTGGTAGTGAAATATGGTGGCCAGGCTATGGCTGATGAAAAGCTCAAAAGAAGTGTAGCCAGAGACATTACCCTGATGAAATATGTAGGGATCAAGCCAGTAATAGTGCATGGTGGTGGAAAGGCCATAACTACATTTATGGAAAAACTGGGTATAAAGCCCCGGTTTATTGAGGGGAATCGAGTTACTGACAGTGAAACTATGGAAATTGCGGAAATGGTTCTGATGGGGAAAATAAATAAGCAGATAGTTTCTCTGCTCAATCAATTCGGCGGTAGGGCCGTGGGAATAGGTGGTAAAGATGGAGAACTTATTCTGGCCTCTCGAAGTAAGGACAAAAAGTTGGGTCTGGTGGGAGAGATAGAAAAGATAAACTCCGCTATTATCGAGATTCTGGAAAGAGAAGGATTTATTTCTGTGGTTGCTCCCATAGGGATGAGCAAAGAAGGAGAAACTCTTAATATAAATGCTGATATAGTTGCCGCTGGTCTGGCCGGCGCCCTCAAGGCAGAAAAACTCATTTTTTTGACCGATGTAGAAGGAATTTTAGAGGAATCAGCTCTGTCGGGAAGCCTCATTTCCACTTTGAGTTTGAAACAAGTTTGGGGAATGATAAAAGAAGGAAGAATTCAGGGAGGTATGTTAACCAAAATGAGAGCCTGTGAATCTGCCCTAAAAAAAGGTGTATCAAAGGTACATATTATCAGTGGATTAAAAGAGCATTCCCTTCTTTTGGAGATTTTCACTGACCGAGGAATTGGAACCCAAATTCTGCCTTGAAGATATTGGGAAAATTGTGTAGTTGTCATTCCCGGAAAATTTGATATAATATGAGCTGATGACTATCCAGACATTCAGGGTTATTTAGAGGCTTTTGTAGAGTTTTTTTGAGGCGGGAATAGCTCAGTTGGTAGAGCATCAGCTTCCCAAGCTGAGGGTCGCGGGTTCGAGTCCCGTTTCCCGCTCCCTGCGCCTGTAGCTCAATTGGATAGAGCAACGGACTTCGGATCCGTAGGTTGGGGGTTCGACTCCTCTCAGGCGCGCCCCAATGTAACCTTCCCTCAAACGATTAACTGGTGAAGGGTAAAACAGGTAATTTTTACTAAAAGTAGGGTATATAGAAGGTGGGGTGTTCCAAGAGAACCCCTTTTTAGCCGAGATATAGTGGTAGCGGCTATCTTTAGGAAATCTAAATTATTACCCAAGGTTTTTCAAAAATAAGGTAATTTAGTTGCTGGACCCTCGTAATACAACGAGGAGGTGAGAAAAATGGGAACTTTGGAGGAGTTGGGTAGGAAAGTAGATAAACTCACAGAAAGTATAAAAGGAGCAGTTCAGGAAGGAATGGGAAGGACCGGTAGTGAAGTAAAAGATTGGCGGAAACAACTCGATGAGCTGACTGAGAGGATTAAAAAGACTACCCAGGAAGGACTGGAGAAATTCACCAGTGAGACAAAAGAGCTGGGCCAGATGGCTAAAATAAAGCCCCGGATCTGGCAGAAAAGGAAGAGGATGGAGGAGAAATTTTGTGAAATGGGTAAGTTAGCTTATCGACTTCATTTGGAGAAGAGAATCGGTAATCCAGAATTAAAAGAAATGGGTGCCCAAATCACTAAAATCCGTAAAGAGATAGAAAATATGGAGAGGGGAATCAAGAAGTCAGCTTCAGCAAGAGAAAAGTAACCTTGATTTCATCCGAGTAAATGACTTTTAATGAAGTTACTCTTTATAGCGACGGAGCTAGCCTGGGTAATCCCGGAAAGGCCGGGATTGGTGCGCTTCTTTATGACAAAAAGGGGATAGTAGTTAAGCAAATAAGCCAATCTATCGGAACCGCCACTAATAATGTTGCTGAATATGCGGCTTTGATTTTTGGCTTAGAGGAAGCATTAGCTCTAGGAGCGAAGAGAATAAAATGTTTTTTGGACAGTGAACTTTTGGTAAAGCAGCTCCAGGGAATCTACCGGGTTCGTAATCCTAAACTTTTTGTTTTCTATTCACAGGTGCAACATCTGAGGGGATTTTTTGAACGGATAGATTTTTTCCATATTCCCAGGGAGCAGAATAGGGAAGCTGATAAATTAGCCAAAGAATCAGTGAGGGGAAAAAGAGGATGAGGTGATCGCGGAAGTCTATTATGCTTTCGAGGAAAGTCCGGGCTCCTCAAGAAGAACACTGGGTAATACCCAGGGAGGGTGACCTCACGGAAAGTGTCACAGAAAACAATACCACCCCGGGAGCGGTTTGTCACCCGGCCTTCGGGGAAAGGGTGCAAAGGTGGGGTAAGAGCCTACCGGCAGAAAAGAGATTCTCTGGCCAGACAAACCCTGTTTGGAGCAAGGCCAAATAGGAGGTTTATCCTCGGGTAGGCCGCTGGAGATCCAGGGTAACCTGGATTCAAGATGAATGATCACCACCGTAGAGAAAGTAATTTCTTTACGGTTACAGAACCCGGCTTACGTTTCTCTTTTTCCCCTGATTCGTAACTGGCAAGTTTCCTTTTCGGCCAAGATAGAGTGGTAGCCGCAGGCTTTAGCCTGCGTTTATTGATGCAAGTTAAAACTGGCGGCTACCTTGGTGAAGTCTAAACTATTACTACCCACTGGGAGAAAAAGATAGTATCGGACTAACATATCCTAATGAGGAGAGGAAAAGATGAAAAAGTGGTTGAAAATTATTGGAGGAGCGGTGGCTACGGCTGTGGGGATATGGCTAATAGTTATTTTCGCTCCCTGGGTACTTGTTTTTCTGAAAGGAATTGTAGGTATCGTAGTTGCCGCGATTGGTCTAATTATTCTGGCAATTGGAGTAAGTGAGGTCAAGGAATAACCAGAGAGTATTATCATAAAGGAGAATTAAATGGCCCATAAAAAGGGACAGGGTCACTCTTCTAACGGCCGAGAGAGCGCCGCTAAGAGATTAGGTGTTAAGAAATTTGGTGGTCAATTTGTGAAAATAGGGACTATTCTGGTTCGACAGAGAGGAACCAAGTATCATCCAGGCTTGAATGTGGGTCGAGGAACTGATGACACACTTTACGCCCGGAGCGATGGGTATGTTTATTTTGGTTCTCATAGACGAGTCAATGTAAATAAAGAGGAAATAAACTAAACGAACCAGATGAACCAGATGAACCAAAAGAACTAGAGGAACTAAATAAACGAGAATATGAGGGGAAAAAACAAGTGAAAATGAGAATATTTACTCCAGGACCTACACCTCTTCCAGAGAATGTAAAGATAAGCCAGGCCAGGGAAATTATTCATCACCGGACCAGCGAGTTTTCCAAAGTATTTGCCGAAGTTCAGGATGGGCTGAAGTACATATTTCAAAGCCAAAACGAGGTTCTCATTTTGGCTGCTTCTGGAACAGGGGCTATGGAAGCGACGGTGGTTAATTTGCTATCTCCCCACGATAAAGTCCTGGTAATCGAGGGTGGTAAATTTGGGGAAAGATGGACAGAAATAAATCGCACCTTTGGTATAGAGGTAGTGGTGCTAAAAGTAGAATGGGGCAAAGTAGCCAGGGCGGAAGAGATTGGGGATATTCTCAAACAAAATCCTGAGATAAAAGCAGTGTTTGCTCAACTCGTGGAAACCTCTACCGGGGTGGTTTATGATATTAAGAGTATAGCAGAGGTAGTCAAAGAAACTTCAGCAGTTTTAATCGTTGATGCCATCAGTGGGCTGGGTGCTGAGTCTTTACCACAAGATCAATGGGCAGTTGATGTTGTGATAGGAGGTTCTCAAAAGGCTCTGATGGTTCCTCCCGGATTAGCTTTTGTCAGTCTCTCTGAGAAAGCCCGAGAATTAATGGAAAGTTCCACTCTGCCATGTTACTACTGGGATTTCAAAAAGGCAATTAAGTCTCTTTCGACCGGTCAGACTCCTTATACTCCTGCGGTTTCTCTAATCTGTGCCTTGAAAGAATCTTTGAGAATTATAAGAGAAGAGGGACAGGAGAAAATTATCCGTCGGCACAATCTTCTGGCTCAGGCCACCAGGGCGGCGGCTAATAATTTGGGGCTGAGGGTATTTGGCTTTCCATCTTCTAATGTAGTCACGGCTATGGTGATTCCCGAGGAAATTGGGGCAAATCGTCTAAAGAAACTGATGTGGGAGAAGTATGGTGTTTTGACAGCCGGTGGTCAAGCTCATCTATCCGGGAAAATAATTCGGATAGCTCATCTTGGTTGGATGGATAATTTAGATATTCTGGGTGCTATTTCTGCTTTGGAAATGAGTTTGGGGCAACTGGGATATTCCGTCGAATTAGGTAGCGGAATAAAAGCGGCTGAAGAGATTTTAAGTAAGGAATAAAAAAATGAAGATGAAAATATTAGTGGCTGATCCACTGGCTCAAGAAGGAATAGAGATATTGGAGAAAGAAGGATATGAAGTTGAACAGGCTGTTGGATTATCTGAGGAGGAATTAAAACAACGCATGAGTGGATTTAGTGCTTTGATCGTTAGAAGCGGGGTCAAAGTTACCAGGGAGATAATCGAGGCGGCCCCTGATTTGAAGGTAATTGGAAGAGCTGGGACAGGTCTGGATAATATTGATGTGGAAACAGCTACTCGTAAAGGTGTAATCGTGATGAATACTCCCGGGGGGAATACTATCTCCGCTGCTGAACATACTGTTTCTTTGTTATTAGCTGTTTCTCGCAATATTCCCCAGGCTAATGAAGCCTTAAGAAAAGGAGAGTGGAATCGTAAGAAATATATGGGCACGGAAGTATACAAGAAGACACTGGGGATTATCGGACTTGGTCGCATCGGTACCGAAGTTGCCAAACGAGCTCAATCTTTCATGATGAAGGTGCTGGCTTACGATCCCTTTATCTCACCGGCAAAAGTCGATGAACTTGGGGTAACCCTTTACACTTTGAAGGAGCTCCTGCCGCGGGTAGACTACCTGACCATTCATACACCCTTGAGTTCTCAGACCAGAAGTTTAATTGATGCCCGAGCCATTGCTCGGATGAAAAAGGGTGTCTTTATAATTAACTGTGCTCGAGGAGGAATTATAGACGAGTCCGCTCTGTATCAGGCTATTAAGGAAGGAAAGGTTAAAGGAGCTGCTCTTGATGTTTTTGAGAAGGGTAAACCTTTCAACAGTCCTCTTTTGCAATTGGATTCAGTAATTGTTACTCCTCATCTGGGAGCTTCTACGGCTGAGGCACAAACAAGAGTGGCCGAGGAAATTGCCCATCAAATCGTGGATGTTCTCAAAAGAAACAAAGTAGTTAACGCCGTTAATTTTCCCGTTTTTCCTTTTCAAATGGAGAAAAAAATGGGGGGTTATCTTTCCTTAGCTGAGAAAATGGGCATTCTCAGTGCTCAGTTGATGGAATCTCATCCTGGTCGAGTAGAGCTAATTTATAAAGGTGAGATAACCGAATATGATCTTTCTATTTTCACCACCGCTTTCCTTAAAGCTCTTTTGGGCTTTTTTCTTAAAGAGGTAGTCAATTATGTGAATGCTTCCTTAATAGCCAGAGAAAGAGGTCTGGAGGTGTTACAAACTAAAATGGATGGGGAAAGTGAGGGATTTGCCAGTCTTATTGCGGCTAAACTGATTTCCGAAAAAGGGGAAAAGAAAATTGAGGGAACCATCCTGGAAAAGGATACCCCTTATATAACAGCCATAGATAGTTTTTCTTTGGAATTCGTTCCTCAGGGAACTCTTTTAATCTGTTCTCACTTGGATAAGCCGGGAGTGGTGGGAAAAATTGCTACTGTATTGGGAAAATACGGAGTTAACATCGGTGGGCTCCGTATGGGGAGAAATATCTCCAGAGACATCAACATGTCGGTTTACAGCCTGGATAGTACTCTTCCTCCGGAGGGTCTGGAGATTCTCAGAGAGACAGAGGAAGTTCTGGAAGCCAAGCTTGTGTTGCTTTAAGGTAAGGATCCTTAGGTAGTATCTAAAATGTCCGAAAAGATTTCTTTAACAGAGAGGATACCCCCTCAAAATTTAGAGGCTGAACGTTCAGTTTTAGGGGCGATGCTTCTGGAAAAAGAGGCTATTCCCAAAGTCATCGAGATTCTCCCTTATCCTCAATCTTTTTATTCTGATGTCCACCGAACGATTTACGAAGGTATTCGTAGTCTGTGCGAAAACAGCCAGCCGGTGGATTTGGTCACTCTAAGAGAAGAATTCCACAAGATGGGTAAGTTAGAGAAAGTTGGGGGATCGGCCTATTTAGCCGACCTAATTGCTTCGGTTACCACTACTTCTAATGTTGCCTATTATGCCCAGATTGTTAGAGAAAAACAACTATTACGTGATTTAATCCAGGCAACGGATGAAATTAGTACTCTTTCTTATGAGGCCTCCGAGGACCTGAGTACTATTTTGGACAAGGCTCAGAGCCGAATCTTTAAAATTACTCAAGGAGGTGCCAGGCCTTCTTGTTTCCACATTAAAGATATTTTAACCCAAACCTTTGAACACATTGAGGCTCTTTATGAAAGAAAAGAACATGTTACCGGGATACCTACTGGTTTTACGCAACTGAACCAGCTTACCTCGGGATTTCAACCTTCTGATTTAATAGTTATTGCCGGTCGTCCCTCTATGGGAAAAACTGCTTTTGCTCTGAATATTGCTGAGCACGCGGCCATAAATTACCGAATTTCTTCACTTGTTTTTTCCCTGGAGAGTGCCAAGGAACAACTGGTGGAACGTCTACTTTGCTCAGAGGCGCGGGTGGACTCTCAAAAACTACGGACCGGCTTTCTTTCCGAGGATGACTGGTCAAAACTTACTGGAGCAGCCGGTGTCCTGGCCGAAGCTCCCATTTATATTGATGATTCTCCCAGTATTGGCGCCATGGAACTGCGGGCCAGGGCCCGTCGTCTTAAGACTGAACATGACATCAAAATGGTGATAGTGGATTACCTTCAGCTTATGACCGGTCATAGGAGAATAGATAGTCGTCAGCAACAGATTTCAGAGATATCCCGCTCTCTTAAAGCTCTGGCCAAAGAATTAGAGACACCTGTGATAGCCATTTCTCAGTTAAGCCGAGCGGTAGAACAGCGTGATGATAAACGCCCTCGTCTTTCAGATTTGCGGGAATCGGGGGCTATTGAACAGGATGCTGATTTAGTGCTTTCTATTTATCGAGAACACTATTATTCAAGAAAAAAGGAAGATGAGGGAATGGCCGAAGTCATTATTAATAAGCAGCGCCGAGGTCCGGTGGGACGATTTAAACTAACTTTTTTGAGTGAGTATACGCGCTTTGAAGATCCTTACCCAGAGAATAGTTTGTAAATTTTTCCCTCCGGAAGTAAGTAAAAAGAGGGAAAACCAGACAAAGGAGTAATTGGTGAGCAATACCGTAATTGTAGGAACCCAATGGGGTGACGAGGGTAAAGGTCATGTTATCGATCTCTTAGCCAGACAAGCGAGTGCCGTCGTTAGGTACCAGGGAGGCGATAACGCTGGTCATACGGTAATAGTTGAGGGAGAAAAATTTGTCTTTCATCTTGTTCCTTCAGGGATTCTTTATCCTGATAAGAAGTGTATAGTGGGAAATGGTGTGGTAGTTGACCCCGAATCTCTTTTAGGGGAGCTGGTTAGTCTAAAGAACAGGGGAATCTCTTTGACCAATTTTTTTCTATCCAACCATGCCCATGTGGTAATGCCCTATCATAAGAAAGCTGAGGAGATTGAGGAATCTCTAAGAGGGAAGTCGAGGATTGGAACAACAAAAAAAGGAATCGGACCGGCCTATGTAGATAAAATGGGCCGGAGAGGCATAAGAATTGCTGATCTCTTGGAAAAAAATATCTTAGAAGAAAAACTAAAATTTAACCTAACATTTTGGACAAAATTCTGTGAAGTCAATTATTCCATTTCCTCCGTTTTAAGTCAGTATCTGGAATACGGTTCGAAATTGAAGCCTTACATTACCGATACCTCTCTTTTGATTTATGAGCTTGCCAAAAGAGGAGAGAATATTCTTTTTGAAGGTGCTCAGGGGACTCTTTTGGATGTTGATCACGGTACTTATCCTTATGTTACCTCATCTAGCTCAGGAGCTGGAGGTGTATGTATCGGGACCGGGATTGGCCCAGGGAAAATTGACCGGGTTCTGGGTGTAGCTAAGGCTTATACTACGCGAGTAGGGGCAGGTCCCTTTCCTACCGAAAGTTTTGGCGAAACCGGAAATATTCTCCGAGAGAGAGGAAAAGAATATGGGGCCACTACTGGTAGACCCCGCAGATGTGGTTGGTTTGATGGAGTCATACTTAAGTACGCTGTTCGGATAAATGGTTTGAATGAATTGATTATTACCAAACTGGATGTGCTTGATAAACTTGAGAAAATTAGGATTTGTGTGGCTTATCGATATAAAAATAAAATTATTTATGACTTTCCCGCCGATCTCGGTATTTTAACTGAGTGTCAGCCTATTTATGAAGAAATGGAAGGCTGGAGGACGGATACCTCCAGTTTGAGGATATTTTCTGATCTTCCCCGAGCAGCCCGGAAATATCTCCAAAGAATTGAGGAAATTGGGGAGATTTCTATCTGTCTCTTCTCAGTAGGACCTCAGCGAGAGGAGATGATTTCTATGAACCAGATCCCCGATTCGTTGACCTGACCAACAATCTTTCCCTTGACGAGAGAGTCATTTTTTTCTAAAGTATGTTTAGCTAACGGGTATACTTCTCCAAGACGTTAACTTTCAAGATGCAGTTTTTTTAAGTAAAGTGAGGAGGAACAACCTATGTTTAATAGATTTACCGAAAGGGCGCGACGAGTAGTCCTTTTAGCCAGGGAGGAAGCCAAAAGATTAGATCATGACTATTTAGGTACGGAACATCTTCTCTTGGGATTAATTGGCGAGGGTGAAGGAGTAGCGGCGATAGCTCTCCAAAACCTTGATATAGATTTGGAACAGGTTCGACAAGAAGTAGAGAAAACAGTAGGCCGAGGTGGTGGATCGCTTTTCTTAGGGAAAATTCCTTTCACTCCCCGGGCTAAAAAAGTTCTCGAACTGGCCGTTACCGAAGCCAGAACATTGGGACATAACTACATCGGTACGGAACATCTTCTCTTGGGATTAATTGGCGAGGGTGAAGGAGTAGCGGCCCAGGTTTTAATTAATCTGGGAGCGGACTTGGAGAAAGTACGGCAAGAAATTAATAACCTTTTGGGAAGCAAACCGGCTATGCAGAAAGCGGGTCAGCTAACTGATACTCCCACTCTGGATCGTTTTGGGCGTGATCTTACCCAATTGGCTCGGGAAGGAGTACTTGACCCGGTGATAGGAAGAAAGAAAGAAATTGAGAGAGTTATTCAAATTTTGTCCCGTCGTACTAAAAACAATCCTGTTTTGATTGGAGAAGCTGGTGTGGGAAAAACAGCCATAGCTGAAGGCCTAGCTCAGAAGATTACCGAAGGATCTCTTCCTGAACCCTTGCTAAACAGGAGACTGGTTACTATTGAACTGGGTTCAGTGGTAGCCGGAACTAAGTATCGAGGTGAGTTTGAAAAAAGAATGGAGCGGTTGCTGAGTGAGATTAGAAAAGCGGGAAATATTATCCTCTTCATAGACGAGGTTCATACTCTGGTGGGAGCAGGAGCCGCCGAAGGAGCCATAGATGCTTCCAGTATCCTCAAGCCTGCTCTTGCTCGTGGAGAATTGCAGTGTATCGGAGCCACTACCCTTAATGAATACCGTAAATACATAGAAAGAGATGAGGCTCTGGAAAGAAGATTTCAAACAATAATGGTTAATGAACCTACGGTCAAGGAAACCATCGAAATTCTGAAGGGGCTAAGGGATAAATACGAAGCTTTTCACCGAGTTAAGATAACTGATGAGGCATTGATAACAGCTACCAGGCTTTCTTATCGCTACATTCAGGGACGCTATCTTCCGGATAAGGCTATCGACGTGGTAGACGAAGCAGCAGCCCGGGTAAGGCTTCAGACCAGTATGCGTCCCCAGGGATTAAAAGAAGTGGAAGGGGAGCTTGAACGGCTGAGAAAAGAGAAAGAAGCCGCGGTAAGAGCTCAAGAATTTGAAAAAGCAGCTCATCTGCGTGACCAGGAGAAGAGTTTAAAGGAAACACTTAGTCAGGAAAGAGCTCAGTGGGAAGCCCATAAAGGGAAAAAGGGTTTAGATAAGATAGTTACTGAAAAGGATGTGGCTCACATTGTTTCCAGTTGGACGAATATACCTTTGCGAGATCTTACCGAGAAAGAATCCAAACGACTTCTAAGAATGGAAGAGGTGATTCATCAAAAAATGGTGGGGCAAAATGAAGCCATAAAAGTGCTGGCTCAGTCTATTCGTCGGGCGCGAGCAGGGGTGAAGAACATTAAACGTCCTGTCGGGGTTTTTATGTTCCTGGGTCCTACCGGAGTGGGGAAGACGGAGCTGGCTCGTCGTCTGGCGGAATTCCTCTTTGGTGAAGAGGAAGCTATGATCCGACTGGATATGTCTGAGTATATGGAGAAATTTACTGTTTCCCGACTTACGGGTGCCCCTCCCGGCTACGTGGGATATGAGCAGGGAGGTGAACTAACCGAAAAAGTGAGACGTAGACCCTACTCAGTAATTCTTCTTGATGAAATTGAGAAAGCTCACCCTGATGTTTTTAATATTCTTCTGCAAATTATGGAGGACGGACGTCTCTCCGATAATCTGGGACACACGGTAGATTTTCGTAATACTGTTCTGATAATGACTTCTAACCTGGCCGCCGAACAAATTTCTCGGGATGCTCATCTTGGATTTCAAACCGGTGGGGGTGGAAGTCTTCCTTACGAGGAAATGAAGGCGCGGGTACTTTCCGAGCTTAAGCGATATTTCCGCCCGGAATTTCTTAATCGTCTGGATGAGGTGATTGTATTTCATCCTTTGAGCAAGGAGGATATAAAAAAGATTGTTGAGCTTATGCTTGATGAGGTGAAAGAACTTCTGCGAGAGAAGGATATTAATCTGAAAATTAGCGACAAGGCCAAAGCCCTGATTGCTCAGGAAGGTTATGACCCTGACTTTGGTGCTCGCCCGCTTAGACGAGCTATCCAACGACTGGTTGAGAATTCTCTTTCTGAGGAGATTTTGCAGGGTAAATTTAAGGAAGGCGATGCTATTTTAGTTAATGTCCAGAAGGGACATATGGTTTTTACCAAGATGAGAAAGGAAGCCGGGGCGGTAGCTAAGAAGAGTTGATTTCTTTTGAGGGGAAGTCACCTCCACCTGAGTAGGGGAGACTTTAGTCTCCCATTTTCTTAGAACAAAGGATAGGTTAGTTATATGGTTATTTCAGAAAATGTTTTGGGAGAAGGAATAAATTCCCTCTGCCGAAAGGAGAGGGAATTTATTAGTAGAATAAGAAATGGCTTGGTTCTGGGTATGTTTCTTGTTTTTGTTAGCCTGCCTGCTTTGGCTGGGAACGGCTCCTCGGGTATAATTAAAGAAATTATCATCCGGGGAAGTTTGAATGTGAGAACAGAAGAGATTCTGGAGGTCATTAAAAGTGAACTGGAGCAGTTACTCTCAGCGGAGGATGTACGGGAAGACTTGAAAGCTATCTATAAGATGGGTTTATTCTCTTCAGTTAAAGCTCTTAAAGAAGAAAGTAAGGAGGGGGTTATTCTTATCTATCAGGTTGAAGAAAATCCTCTAATAGTTGAAATCAAGGTAGTGGGAGTTGGAGAGAGAGAAGGAAAGGATATCCAAAAGTTAATTCCTCTTCAGAAGGGGGAAATTTGGAATTATGATAAGGTGAGGGAATCTCGAGAAAAGATTAAAGAGTATTATCGAGGAAAGGGATATACTTTAATGGAAGTCGAGGTTTCTTCTTCACCTTTTCAGAAGGGGGAATGCCGGGCCCTGTTTACTATCAAAAAGGGTAAGCGAGCCAAAGTGGTAGAGGTAGAGATAGAGGGAAATACTACTTTTTCAGAGGCAAAACTTAGAATTCATATGAAAACCAAATATCGTCGCTTCTTTGATCCTGATGTGCTGAAGGAGGATATGACTCGGTTAATTGATATCTATCGTCAGGCCGGCTATTATTTTGCCTATTTTGAAGAACCACGGTATGTTTATTTCCAGAAAAAGAAGGAAGATTGGGTAAGGATTTTCCTTCCCCTCGTTGAGGGTAAGAAGTTAACTGTTTCCGAGATTAAGGTAGAGGGAGCACACCTTTTCACTACCTCTGAAATTATTGACCAGTTCCAACCTGGCCGGGGAGGGGTTTTCAATCCGAAAGAGATTAGGAAAAGTATAGAGAGAATTCAGAATAAGTACGGAGAAAAAGGTTATGTTTATGCCCGAATTATCCCGGATGTCCAGTTTATAAAAGGAGAGACTTTAGTCAGAATAGTTCTCGGGATTGAAGAGGGTCAACAAGTAAGAGTAGGGAAAATTAACCTTGAAGGAAATGAGAAAACCCAGGTAAGGGTCTTTAAACATACTTTCCCCCTTAAGGAAGGAGATATCCTGAACACCCGTATGATCCGAGAGGGATGGCGACGACTTTATAATCTGGGTTTTTTCAAGAGCATAGACATTGAAACTCACCAAACTTCTTCACCTTCCCGGATTGATTTATCCCTGAAAGTTAAGGAAGATGAGCGTTTGGGACGGCTCTATCTGGGTGCTACCTACAGTTCAGCCACTGGACTGGGAGGGTTTATTCAATTAGCCAGGGATAATCTCTGGGGTCAGGGAAAGAAAATTGCTGTGGATTGGGAATTTGGTCAGGATAATAATGAATATGATGTAAGTTATCTGGACCGCTGGTGGGGAGATACTCCCACCAAAGTTACTTTGAAAGCCTATAGCCGGAATACTACCTATTCTTGGACCGAGGAAGGCTACCAAAAAGGAGTCCTGGGATTCGGGATAGGAGTGGGTAGATCTTTGCTGCCAAATTGGGACGTATTTGTTAATTTGAAGAATGAAAATGTAGATATTAGTGAACTGGAGAATAAACCTCTTCCTGAAGATGTAGAATCAGGAGAGACGGTCGGACGGAGTGTAGAGTTAGTCCTGAGGAATGATCTACGTGTTCGAGATGAAGCTTTTAATTCTTACCGGGGTTCTTTGTCTTCTTTATCGGTGGAAGAAAGCGGGGGATTCCTGGGAGGAGATATTGATTTTATTAAATATCGGGCGGAGTGGCGAGGTTATTGGCGGCAAGGTGATTTTTGGAAATCTCCCATCTTAGCCGTAAGGCTTCGGGGACTACTGGGCGAGCGGTTGCCTTATTATGAGGAGTTCTATATTGGGGGACAGGATACCTTAAGAGGATACGAACTAAACGAGTTTCGGGGAGATAGAGTTCTACTGGGAACAGCGGAGCTTCGCCTACCCTTGAATGAAGAAATGATGTTTAGTGTTTTTCTGGATACTGGAAGAGTCTGGGGAGGGGATTCGGTTATGGAAGATTACGCGGTTGGTTGGGGATGTGGATTGAATATGAGATTACCTTTGGGTATTCTTCGTTTTGATTGGGGATTCGGTAAGGAAGGAGAAGCTAAGTTTTATTTTGGTATGGGCGAAGCTTTCTAAAGCTGTCTACTTTGTTATGATAGTTATCAGCGGTGGTTTAGCTAAAGGCAGAAAAATAAAGACTCTCCGGGGAATGTCCACTCGACCGCTTCTCTCACGGATAAGAAAGTCACTCTTTGACGTGCTCAGAGAGGATGTGGTCAATAGCCGTTTCCTGGATCTCTACGCCGGTTCTGGAGCAGTAGGTATAGAGGCTCTCAGTAGGTTGGCCGGCCAGGCTACTTTCGTGGAGAAAAATCCTGCTTGCCTGGAGATTATTCGGGAGAATCTGGATCGTTGTCATCTTCTGGATAAAGCTGTAATATTGAGAGGAGATGTCATTACTTCTTTTCCTCATCTGCTGAATAAAGAGAAATACGACATTATTTTTATCGGTCCTCCTTATTTTCGGGATTTGCAAGAAAGAACTCTTGAGATTATCGAAGAAAAACAAGCTAGATGTCTTACAGTTATTGTCCAACATTCTTCTCATGAATCGGTTAATTTTGAGGGAATAAGTCATTTTCGGGTGTGGAAAGAGAAAAAATACGGAAATACCATATTAACCTTTCTCCAATCAAAGAGATGGAATTAACTAAAATTATTTTGGTTTGCCACTGTCTTCTCAATCAATCAACCAGAGCCGGGGGTGATATCTCCCCCGGTGTTGAGAAAAAGATTCTCCAACTTCTTTCTCATTATCCTTTTCCCGTGGAGCAATTACCCTGTCCGGAGTATCTCTTTGCCGGCCATAGAGAAAAAAAAGATAAGGATGAGTGGGAACGAGTAGAAGGGTTTCCGGAATTCTGTGGCCAGTTGGCCCATCGAGTCGGTTCCTTCTTAAAAAAATTATCCGTAAGCTCTTCTCTTCTTTTAATTTCCATAGCTCGCTCTCCCTGTTGTTCATTCTCTGAAATTTATGTTGCCGGTGAGCTCATCCCCGGCCGGGGAATTTTTTTGAAGGAACTTAGGCAAAGGATTCATTTTGAGGTGGTGGAATTTGATTTCAAAAGAGTGGATGAATCTCTAAAGAGATTGAGATCGAAGATTACACAATAAATTGCCGCAGCAATGGTTTTTTGAAGGTATCAAATTCCTTCTTTGTCATTGCCAGGGAGGAAGTCCCGAAGCAATCTCAGGTTTCTCCTGGACAACCGGGCAATGAAGGAAAACGGGAGTTCCGCAGAAACCAAATTGGTATCTTCTAGGCGGCTTACTCTACGAGGAGGACTTTCAGTTGAATTTGAAAGAGAAACTGAGTCTCTTGCCCGAAAAATCGGGAGTTTATCTTCTAAAAGATCAAAAAGGAAAGGTGCTTTACGTTGGTAAAGCTCTCTCCCTTAAGAAGAGAGTTCCTTCTTATTTCCAAAAGACCTTCCTTTCTCCCCGTTTAACCTCACTAATTACTCGAATAGGTGATGTCGAGTGGATAGTTACTCAGTCTGAATCAGAGGCATTTCTGTTAGAATACAACTTAATTAAACAATGCCACCCTCACTATAACATTCAGTTCAGGGATGATAAGTCTTATCCCTTTATCAAGCTGACCATAAAGGAGTTTTTCCCCCGAGTTTTTTTGACCCGTAACCCCCAAAAAGATGGTTCTTTATATTTTGGTCCTTATACTAATGTCCGGGCGGCCAAGAAGTCTCTTCAATTAGTCCACCATTTTTTTCCTTTAAGGCGATGCCAGGGAGAGTTTAAGTACAGAGTCCGACCTTGTTTGCATTATCACATTAAAGAATGCAGTGCCCCCTGCGTGGGAGCGATTGATGAGAAGAAGTACTCCTTGTTGGTTGATGGTGTTCTTCTTTTTTTGCGGGGTCATTACCAGAGTCTGCTTTTTAGCCTGGAAAAGAGGATGATGCAAGCCTCACGGGAGGAAAGATTTGAAGAAGCTGTTAAGCTCAGGGATTCCATTTGGGCTGTTCAAAGAATGAATCAGGGCCAGAGGGTAGCTTCTTTTTTGGGAGGAGACAGAGATCTCATTTCTCTGGCTACGGCGGGAAAAGAAACCTGTGCGGTGGTCTTTATGGTTAGAGAAGGAAGGCTAATAGGTAAGAATCATTTTTTTATCCGGATAAACAAAGAGACCAGAGAAGAAGAAATAATAGTTCCCTTTCTTAAACAGTACTATCTGCGTAACTTTTTCATTCCTTCGGAAATACTTATTCCGACAGCAGTTGAAGAGACTGGAGAGATTGCCTCCTGGTTATCAGAAAAAAGAGGGAAAAAGATAGAAATTAAGGTTCCTCGTCGGGGTGAAAAGTTAAGATTGATGAAATTAGCTCGAGAAAACGCTACTCTTATTCTTTATCAATACCGGGCTCAAGGTAAAGAAGAAGCCTTAAGTGAACTCAAGTCCCATTTAAGTTTGGGAAAGATTCCCCAGAGAATAGAGGGTTTTGATATCTCCAACATTCGAGGGGAAGAAGCTGTCGGCTCAATGGTAGTTTTTGAGGAAGGGAAAGCCAGAAAATCAGAGTATCGGAAATTCAAAATCAAAACAGTTAAGGGAATAAATGATTTTGCCATGTTGGCCGAAGTAGTTCATCGTCGGTACCGAAGACAATTGAGGGAGAAAAAGTCTCTTCCGGACTTAATTTTGGTAGATGGAGGTAAGGGTCAGGTTTCTACCTGCTGGAAGGTTCTCAAGGAACTTGGCCTGGATTGTATTCCTCTGGTAGGCTTGGCCAAGGAATTTGAGGAGGTTTATGTTCCTTTTGAAAAGCTTTCTCTGGATATTCCCCGGAGTTCTGCGGCTCTAAGACTTCTTCAAGAGATAAGAGATGAGGCGCACCGTTTCGCTCATTCTTATCATCGAGGCCGACGGGAGAAAAAAATGAGGGTTTCCTCTCTGGAGGAGATTCCCGGAATAGGAGAGATGACTAAACAACTCCTTCTGTCTCACTATAAGTCTTTGGGATATCTTAAAAAAAGTCCACCTGAGGAACTGCAAAAAATTACCGGAATCGGTCCAATCAAGGCGAAAACTATTCATCGGTATCTTGGGGTAGAACAGCCGTGAGTTGAGAGTTCCTTCGCCTGTCATGGCGAGGAGTGCAGCCCCTCCGCGGTCATTGCGAGGCCCCTCCAAAGGGGTAGGGGAGGCTTTAGCCTCCCACTGTCATGGCGAGGAGCGAGATTCCTCGCTGGGCTCGGAACAGGCTTAGCAATCCCCAAGAGGACATGCTGCCACGCCTACCTCTGGTAGACTGGGAATGACAGAAAAGAGAGTAGTTTTAGAAAAAGTAAAATTTTCCATAAACTAAACCGTTAGGGGGGAGGTAAGGTGAACTTTTTCACCGTTAATCTTGATTTTTTTTGGTTTGCCGCTCTGGCTCAAGGAAATTGTTTAATCAGAACTTTTCTCTCTGATAGCCAAGAAAATATTTTGAAAGAGTCCAGTCTAACTGAGCATTTCTCTAAGTCTCTTTCTCCCGTTCTCCGGCAGTTAAAAAAAGACTTGCAAGTTTATGCCCGCGGGGAAAAAGTTGATTTTTCCCGGTATTATCTTCCGCTAAGTGATTATTCTCCCGTAGCCCAAAGAGTTTGGGCTCAGACTCGTCTTATCCCCTATGGTCAGGTTCGCTCTTACAAATGGATAGCTCAGGAGATAGGTAGTCGCGGCTTTCGAGCCGTAGGACAAATTTTGGGCAAAAATCCTTTTCCCATCATTGTTCCCTGCCATCGGGTTATCGCCAGCGATGGAGGTCTGGGTGGTTTTGGGGCCGGACTAAATCTCAAAATAAGGCTGTTGGAACGGGAAGGATTAACTTTCTCAGAAGGCAAGGTGAAGTCACCCGGTAAATGGTAACCGCAGGCCAGTCCGGGTAGGGGAGGTTTTAACCTCCCAGTTATGATCCGGTAGCCGCAGGCTTTAGCCGGCGTTCGTCAGTATGTCATTGCGAGGAGCGGAGCGACGTGGCAATCTCAGGTTTTGGTAGCCGCAGGCTTTAGCCGGCGAAAAATAAACGCAACCCGAAGATTGCGCCAGGTACGAGTTGTCATCTTAGGAGTCGAAAATGAGAGGAAAAATGAAAATAGTTGCTGGTACGCTGATGTTGTCATTCTTGTTTTTATCCGTAGCGGGATATGCTATTCCCCCTTTTAGAAACGGGATCCGGCCTCCTACTCCAGAAGAAATGGAATATCTCCAGGGAAAAGTCAAGAAGGTCAAATTTATCGAGCCCAATAAACTGGCTCGGGACAGATATCTTCTTAGGCCTGGTAGGCGAGTAGACTTAGCTTCAGCGGTGAAGAACTACCAATGGCTTCCGGTGGTAGGTAGTCAAGGACAGCAGGGAAGTTGTGCCGCCTGGTCGGTTTGCTACTATTACAAAACTTATCAGGAGTCAAAGGAGCATGGTTGGGATCATCCTAACCCGGGTACGCATCCTGAGCAGGTATCCAGTCCCGCTTTTGGCTACAACTTAGTTAATGGAGGATATGACGGCGGAAGCTGGCCTCTCTTTATCATGCAGTTGATGGTGGAGCTGGGCTGTGCTACCTGGGAAGACATACCCTATGACGATAGTGACTATATATCCTGGCCTGAGGAGGGAGGCTGGCGCCGGGCCATTCCCTATCGAGCCGATACGGTAGCAGAAATTGACTTGAGTACTGATACTGGAATCAATCTTCTGAAGCAACATTTAACTAACGGAGATCTGGCCACCATGGCCATTCCGGTATACGATAATTTTTATTATGATTATCCTGACGATGCCGAGGGGATAAACAACGGGGTTCTTTTCCATAATGTGGGAAGCTATCTGGGAGGGCACGCCCTAACGGTGATTGGCTATGATGATGATAGGTCTTACTGGGATGGTAGCGAAACCAAATACGGTGCCTTCTGGGTAGTCAATTCCTGGGGATCTGACTGGGGATTGGAAGACGCTGACCTGGGAACGAAGGGATTTTGCTGGATGTCCTATGATTATATGAGAGATGAAAGCTATCAGGAAGCCTGGATTATGACTGATAAGCAGGGATACATACCTACTGCTTACGGAATATTTGGCTTAAATCACGAAAAAAGAGGAGAATTGAAGGTAACCCTTCGGGGGGGAGAAGATCCCCTAAATCCGGAATGGGATTTTATCTGCCTGCTCAACCTGGGTGGTAGTTGGTATCGGGATGATGAGGGCATCTGGCACGAAGCCGAACATCCGGTAAATCAAAATATCGTGGTAGACTTAACTTCCTATACCTCTCATCCTGATGAAGAAACCTGGCTCAAAGTAGATGATTTGCCGGCCGGTAGTCACACTGGTAGCGATACCACCGGTCAGGTTACCTATCTGAGTGTGGAATATCCAAAAGTAGTCTCTCAGGATGTGCCCAAAGACACTTTTAATGGGGGCAGTATTTATGTTCAGTTGGGTTCACCGGAAAATCTGGAGGAAGTGTTTGTCTATCCTAATCCCTGTTATTTAGAGAGAGGTCAGTTGATCAATTTTGTTAATCTTCCTCTGGGTGAGGGAGTGAAGATTAGTATTTACACTGTCTCGGGAGAATTGATCAGGACTTTATCTCAAAAATCTACCTGGGATTGCCGGAATCAAAATGGAGAAGAAGTAGCCAGAGGTATTTACATTTATCTGATTACTGATGAAACTGGTAATAAAAGGCTGGGAAAAATAGCTATTGTTAGATAATGTAGAATGGGGAGGCTTTAGCCTCCCACTGTCATTGCGAGGAGTGGAGCGAGGTGGCCATCTCGTTTTGTTCTACTAAGTTGAATAAAGGGAGAAAACCAATGAAAAAAATATTAACCGGGGTTACTCTAACAATTCTCTTATCATTAATTACTGGTCTGACTTGTTGGGCTCAAGGTCCCGGAACCACCGGGGCTAATTTTCTCAAGATTGGTATCGGAGCAAGAGCAGAAGCTCTGGGAGGAGCTTATACTGCTTTGTCGGATGACGGTTCGGCTCTATACTGGAATCCAGCCGGGCTGGCCCAGCTCAAAGAGAAGGAGTTTTTTGCTACCTACAATGTGTGGTTTCAGGGTATTTCTCAAGGATACTTGAGTTTCTCTTTTCCTTCTTTAAAGGGCGTCCTGGCCGCCGGAGTGAACTATATAAATATGGGAGAACTGGAAAAAAGGGATCAATGGGGAAATCCAGAAGGTATTTTCTCGGCTTCGGACCTTTATCTAAGTTTGGGTTATGCCAGAGAGATCTCACCAGGCCTAATGCTGGGTCTCTCCGGGGGATACCTGGAGGATACCATTGCTGAAGACAAAAAATCTGCTTTTCTTGGTAACATTGGGGTAATGATAAAGCCAACTTCAAACATATCCCTGGGAGCTTCGGCCCAAAATATTGGGTCAAGCCTGGGAGAAGACGATCTTCCCCTTATCTTACGGGCGGGAGCAGCCTTGAAGGTTTTATCCTCCACTTTGAGTTTTGATGCGGTCTTTCCCAATGATAATGATTCCTACTATGCTGCGGGAATAGAATACCCTCTTAGTTCATTCTTCACCTTAAGGGCTGGTTACCGAACGGGAAAAGATGTTGGGGAAGGCTACAGCGCCGGATTAGGATTTAATCTTTCCAGCGTTTCTCTTGATTACGCCTATGTGCCCTACGGAGATTTAGGAAATAGCCATAGAGTTTCTCTGGGAATGGGGTTTTGATCTTTGAGAAACCCCTATGGAAACAATAATAAAAATAACCAATCTCACCAAGATATATTCTGGCGATATTAAAGCTATCTCTAATCTTTCCCTCAATATTCAAAGAGGAATTTTTGGTCTTTTGGGACCAAATGGATCAGGCAAGAGTACCCTCATTCAGATTTTAACCGGTATTATTCGACCTACCTCCGGTTCAATAAAGATTCTAGGATATGATTTTGCTAGAGAGTCCCGCTTAATTAAGAGAAATATTGGCTATTTACCTGAATATACAGGATTGTATGAGGATATGAAGGGAATGAATTTCCTGAAATATATGGCCAGACTGACTGGATTGGGTAAAGAAGAAGCCAGGGACAGGGCTAAAGGACTCTTGAGAGAAGTCAGTTTAAAAAAATGGGAGAAGGTGAAAATAAGGAAATATTCAGCCGGGATGAGACAAAGATTAGCTTTTGCTCAGTCACTCCTCAATGATCCGGAAATTGTTTTCTTAGACGAGCCCACCAAAGGTCTAGATCCTCTGGAAAGAGAGAGAGTACTGGACAGGATCAAGCAAATAGGCGAGCAAGGGAAAACGGTATTCCTCTCTACCCATCTCTTGGTGGAGATTGAGCAGGTGGCCGACTCTATTGCTATAATTAGCAACGGAAAACTTCTCTTCCAGGGAATGGTAGAAGAGATTAAGGGGGAAGGAGGGCTCTCTTTGTTTTACCGAAAAGCTTTAATGGGAAAGGGACCTTAATGTATTTACCCATCATTTTCTCCCAGGAAACGGTTAATTATTTATCTTCTCGCCGATTCATCTTTTCTTTGCTACTGATCTTTCTCCCGGCGGTGATTGGGATATGGTTCTCCTATATGATGTACCATCACCCCTCCATAATTGCCCGGATGACCGGAGGATGGATAACCCAGGTAACTCCCAAAATTTGTCTGATGGTTTATTTGGATGTGGCCCCTCTACCGGTAGCTTTGGCGGCCATTATCAATGCCAGTGATTTCCTGGCTGGAGAAAGAAAAAGAGGAATGCTCCAGCTTTTAATATCTAAACCATTAAAACCCTGGGAAATTATCATGGGCAAGTATTTGTCATTTTTATTCATCTTCTCAATTTTAGTTTTCCTTAAATTAACCCTCTTTAATATCGCTTTGGATTTCTTAGGAATTGGTTTGATCGAGACCCGTCTGTTTTTTAGTTATGTAATTGCTCTTTTATTGATAGGAATTGTCTATACTTCTATTTCCACTCTTTTTTCCACCTTGATGGAGAACACTCTGGCGGCAATTTTAGCCGGTTTTCTGTTACTAATGGCCTGGTACGTTTTTGATTGGATGGTTCTTTATCTTCCCCTCTCTGCCTCCGATCTGCTGGAGAAATTCTCCCTTTCTCATTATGTAGATAATATCATAGGTTACCTATCCGGGGGAAAAGCCACTCTTTTTTTAGGAGGAGGAATCTCTTCCCAAGTTTCCTTAAGACTCTTATTTAAATCAATAATGGTCACCCTGGGAGGATTAACCTTAATTCCCCTAATCGCTTCCATAACTCTCCTACGAAGGAAAGATATTCTTAGGCCCTGAGTAGGAAGCACCACAAGAATTTTGGCAAAACTTCTAAGACTCCCCTTGATTATCTAACTAAAGGTGATATAATATCGGCTGAGTTAAAGTGGGTTTATCAAAGAATGAAGCCATCTTAACTTGAAGGTGAGGAGGTTTGGTGAATGATAGATAAACTGTTATCCAAAGTATTTGGAAGCCAGCAAGAAAGAACTATCAAGAAACTCATGCCTTTGGTTAACAAAATCAACAGTTTGGAGAAGAAAATATCTACTCTTTCCGATAAAGCTCTGGGAGAGAAAACTGACGAGTTTCGAGGTCGCTTGAAAAGCGGAAAGACTCTGGACGATTTGCTTCCCGAGGCCTTCGCTGTGGTTCGGGAAGCGGCCAAAAGGACCATTGGCCTTCGCCATCATGATGTGCAACTTATTGGAGGAATAGTCCTGCACCAGGGGGTGATTGCGGAAATGGCTAATGGAGAAGGTAAAACTCTGGTAGCTACTCTGACCGTTTATCTTAACGCTTTAGAGGAAAAAGGAGTTCATGTAGTTACCGTGAATGATTATCTGGCTCGGCGGGATAAAGAGTGGATGGGTCCTATTTATGAGTTTCTGGGACTCTCGATAGGAGTAATACAAAGTGGGATGACTCCCGAGGAAAGAAAACCAGCTTATGAGTGCGACATTACTTATGGAACTAACAACGAATTCGGTTTTGACTATCTACGGGATAATATGGCTTTGAGAAAAGAGGATCGAGTTCAGACATACTATAACTATGCTATAGTAGACGAAGTTGACAGTATTCTCATAGACGAGGCCAGAACTCCTCTTATTATCTCCGGACCGGCCGAGGAATCCACCGACCTTTATTATCAAATAAATAGAGTGGTCAGACATCTCCAAAAAGATAAAGACTACGAGGTTGATGAAAAGGATCATACGGTAGCACTAACTGAAAGCGGAGTTTCCAAAACTGAGAAACTATTAGGAGTGAGTAATCTTTATCAGGATGTGGGTAAAGTAGACTATGCTCGCCATATTAATCAGGCTATCCGGGCTCATAATCTTTATGAAAGAGATCGTGACTACCTGGTCAAGCAGGGAGAAGTGGTCATTATTGATGAGTTCACTGGTCGGCTGATGCCGGGGCGCCGTTGGAGTGATGGACTTCACCAGGCCGTGGAGGCCAAAGAGGGAGTGACTATTCGAAATGAAAACCAGACCCTGGCAACGGTCACCCTGCAAAATTATTTCCGCATGTATAAGAAATTATCTGGAATGACGGGAACGGCTATCACTGAAGCCGACGAATTTCTGAAGATTTATGGGCTTGAGGTAGTGGTGATTCCCACCGATAAACCTGTTCGTAGAGAGGATGTGCCTGATAAGATTTATCAGACTGGAAGATCAAAGTTTGAGGCGGTGATAGAGGAAGTAGAACGGCTCTATCAAATGGAAAGACCAGTTTTAGTGGGGACAAGGTCAGTGGAAAAATCAGAGCAATTGAGCAAGATGCTCCGAACAAAGGGCATTCCTCATACCGTTCTCAACGCCAAGTATCACGAAAAAGAAGCTCAAATTGTAGCTCAGGCCGGACAAAAACGGGCTGTTACTATTGCTACCAATATGGCCGGTCGGGGGACAGATATAAAGTTAGGGGAAAGGGTGGAGGAATTAGAGGGTCTCTTCGTCATCGGAACGGAGCGTCACGAGTCTCGACGAATTGATAATCAATTAAGGGGAAGGTCGGGACGGCAAGGTGCACCGGGAGCCAGTTTGTTTTACGTTTCTCTGGAAGATGAACTTATGCGTCTCTTTGGTTCAGAAAGAATTGCCGCGGTTATGACCAGATTGAAGATACCTGAGGATCAATCTATTGAGCATCCCTGGATTTCCCGGGCTCTGGAAAAAGCTCAGGAACGGGTCGAAGGTAGAAATTTTGACATAAGAAAACAGCTTTTGGAGTACGATGATGTGATGAATCAACAGCGGACCATAATCTACCGCGAACGAAACAAGATTCTGGAAGAAAAAGATTTAGCAGAGAATGTTGAGGAGATGATCGAACAAACAATTGCCTCAATCGTTCATCTTTGTGCTGATGAGAAAATCAGGCCCGAGGAATGGAATATTGGGGATTTAGTCAGCAAAGTTAAGCAAATCTTCAAAGTTTCTCTTCCCTCGGATTATCTGAAAGGCATTTACAGTGCTGAGGAGCTAAAAGAGAAAATACTGGAGAAGGTTAGGAGTGCGTATAAGGAGAAAGAGAGAATAATTGGTTCAGAGTTGACGCGGGAGTTGGAACGAATGATTCTCCTTCATGCTGTGGATTCACAATGGAAGGGTCATCTCTATGATATGGATCATCTCAAGGAAGGCATTGGTCTTCGTGGATATGCCCAAAGGGACCCTCTAATTGAGTATAAAAGGGAAGCTTATAGCATGTTCGAGGACATGATTCAGCGGATTAGAGAAGAAGTAGCCGAATTCGTTTTCAAAGTGGAGGTGGCAAGGACTTCTTCTTCTATTAAGACTCCATTCAGGCCTGAACCAGTGTTGGTAGGAACAAATCCTACCGGCGGAGATGGCTTCTTTTCTTCCCAAAGGGAAACTTCTCCGGTAAGGGTAAAATCCAAAATCGGTCGTAACGATCCTTGTCCTTGCGGGAGTGGAAAGAAATATAAACATTGCTGTGGAAGAAGCTAATTACTTTTCCGGGAGGCACCGTTGAAAAATAGAATAGGAGCTGAAGTGGTCATCGAAGCTCTGATAAAGGAAAAGGTGGATACTGTTTTTGGCTATCCTGGAGGGGCCATGATTCCCCTTTATAATGTTCTTCACGATGTTTCTAAGCTAAGGCATATTTTAGTTAGACATGAGCAGGCTGCCGCTCACGCTGCCGATGGGTATGCCCGGGCCACTGGTAAGATAGGAGTTTGTATGGCTACTTCGGGTCCGGGAGCTACTAATCTGGTTACTGGATTAGCCACCGCTTATATGGACTCGGTTCCTTTGGTAGCTCTTACTGGTCAGGTTCCCACTTCTATGATTGGAAATGATGCCTTTCAAGAAGCTAATATTACCGGAATTACCTATTCCATTACCAAACACAATTATCTGGTAAAAGATATAGATGAACTACCCCTAGTATTAAAAGAAGCTTTTTATATAGCTAAGACCGGTAGGCCCGGGCCGGTTCTGGTGGATTTACCCAAAGATATACTTAATACCCGGACAACTGTGGAGTACCCTCGTCAGGTCAAGATTAGGAGTTATCGTCCCGTCTACAAAGGAAATCTCAGACAGATAGAAAAAGCAGCTCGAGTAATAAATGGCTCCAAAAGACCGGTTATTTATGCTGGAGGAGGTGTAGTTGCCTCGAATGCTTCCGAGAAGTTAATTGAGTTTGCTCACCAGACTTCTATCCCGGTAACTACGACTCTAATGGGTCTGGGAGTTTTTCCTGAAGATGACCCTCTGTCTCTGCAGATGCTTGGTATGCACGGGACGTTTTGGGCAAATTATGCTGTTAGCGAGGCTGACCTGATTATTGCTATGGGGGCTCGATTCGATGACCGGGTAACGGCAAAAACATCCGAATTTGCTGCTCAGGCCAAAATAATTCACATAGATATTGACCCAACAGCTATCAGTAAAAATGTTAGAGTTGATTTGCCCATTGTGGGAGATGTAACGGAGGTTCTGGCTCAACTTATCAAACTTACCAACAAGGGAAAGGGTCGGGAGACCTGGTTGAGAAAGATTGTGCGTTGGAAAGAACAATACCCGTTAAAGTACGATAAAAATGGTGATTTGAAGCCTCAGTTCGTGATAGAGAAGATTTATGAGTTAACCGAGGGGAAGGCGGTGATTACCACTGAGGTGGGGCAAAATCAGATGTGGGCTGCCCAATTCTATCGCTATACCAAACCTCGCACCTTCATCTCTTCGGGAGGACTGGGAACTATGGGTTATGGCTTTCCGGCGGCTATAGGTGCTCAAATTGGTCTGCCTGAGAGAGTTGTTTTTGATATTGCTGGAGATGGGTCCTTCCAAATGAATATTCAAGAATTAGCCACGGTAGCCAATTATAATGTCCCGGTTAAAGTGGCTATTTTGAATAACGGGTATTTAGGAATGGTTCGTCAGTGGCAACAATTGTTTTATAAGTCGCGCTATTCTCAAGTGGATTTAGTGGGAAGACCAGATTTTGTTAAAGTAGCCGAAGCTTACGGAGTTAAAGGAATACGAATCGAGAAAAAAGAAAAGGTAGAGTCAGCTATCAAAGAAGCACTGGCTACTGATGGCCCGGTAATTATGGATTTTAGAGTAGATCGAGAAGAGAATGTCTATCCTATGGTTCCTGCCGGAGCCGCTCTGCACCAAATGATTGAAGGACTGGCTTGAAGCAAGAATTGTTTTCCCGAGCTACTTCTTAGACCTTATTGAGCAGAGAATGTTTTCAATTTCCAATTTTTCTTGTGAGTTAGAAACCTTTTTCATTCCATTGTTAATGTTTTCCACCAGTTTTTCACTGGCCTTGTTCCATAACATATCCCTCTCAGATAGATTCTTAAAGTGCATTTGTATATGAAGAACATTTTCCTCAAATCCATCCTGGGTTTTTCGTACGTAGGCCAATAGTGTATATTTTCTTTTTGTTCTCTCTATAAGCTCATAGACAGATGTTAATGATTTGTAGACTACTTCCCGGAATATCGGATATCGGGCAATTTTAGATTTCATTTCTTCCCGTATAAATTTTTCTAATTCTTTTTTTTCTATCATGAGAATTATCTCAATTAGTTCTGTTGAAATCTTCCCAGTGAAACTAATTTTAGATTAATTCTTTCTTATTTCCAGGGCAATCTGCTATTTTAAGTTGTCTTTAATCTGGTAGAGCAAGATACTGAGTAGCGTAGGGCCACAAATAGCGCGGCAGCCACGGTGAGAGGCAGCAGTGTCCAGCGAAAGGAAGTTACCAGGTTCCAGCGATCCCCGATAAATCCGAATAAACCTGGAGCAATAGCCGTTGCCATGGTATCCAGAGTCATTCCTACTCCAAACATTTTACCTTGTATGGCCCGAGGACTAACCTGAGATAGCCAGAGGCTCTGGGGTGGAAAGAAACCAATGTAACATATTCCCAGTGCTACCAAGAGAAGAGCAATTATCAATGGAGAACCGAGGAAAGTTATCCCTAATACAACGGGGATAATCACTAAGTTAAGAATGACAATAACACTTAGTGGAGAGTAACTTTCGGAAAGCCATCCGGTTAGGAGTGAACCAATGATCGCACCGAGAAAGATCATCCCTGAAAAGAAAGAGGCTTTTTGAATATCCAAACCCAGAATATCCACCACAAAAAGCGGGACGAAGGATACTATGACTACAATTCCCAAAGTTCTTAGGGCTCTGGATAGGAAAAATATTACCATATCTCTTGGAGAGGGATAAATTCTTTGTGTTCTTTCCGATTCAAAAAAGACTGGTAGATCTTTCTTATGAAATGCCAGAGCCAGAGGTAGTCCCAGTATGGCAATGGAAGCAATGATTAGGCGCCATCCGAGATTATCTACCAATAAACCAAAAAAACATACCATCAGGATGATGCCGGCACTTCCGCTGGCCTCAAAGATCCCGAAAACAATTCCTTTTCTCTGCTGGAACCGTTCACCGAGAAGGGGAGGGGCAAGAGAATGAAAGGTGCTCACTCCTATGCCGGCTACGGTGAGTATGAGCAGCATCCAGGTAAAGGATTTCAGAAAAACAAGAGAGGTGTAGCTTACGGCTGTAAGTAAGAAGCCCAGGGAAAGTATCTTTTCTCGTCCATATACATCCCCTAAATGTCCGCTCAAGAAAGAAAAGACCGCAATTACGAAAGTATAAAATGATAAAAGAAAACCGCTTTGAGTATAATTCAGGTGAAACTCATTTCTTAGAATGGGTAGCGCCAGGGGAAGAAAAAGCCAGAATACATCATTATAGCTGTGTCCTATAGATACCAGAAAAAGAGTATTTGCCGGCGAATTTTTCATAGCTAAAGACTGTATCAGATTTGCCTGTTCTAGTCAATTTGCCGCATCAAGATGTTTTGACCGATTGGCAAAATCTGCTAATATGTCTCTTGGGGAAAGAAAAAGTCTTCTGGGGAAAATTTCCTGATGGAGAAAAACTCAAGGAGTTAGCCAAGCGTCTGCCGAAGTTGATAAATCTTGATGAAGCGGCGGATGGGTCAAGACGATTGATAGACAGGTGCCATCGTCGAAAAAAAGGATTTCCAAAATGGGTGGACTTGCCGAAAAGCTTATTTATTTGAATGCTTCCCAGAGTTTTGAGCTGTTAACTAAGTCTATGCAGGTTTTTGAGGAGTTCTTGAAAGAAAGAGACTCTACCGAGCGAGAGGCCGTTTATTACCGTGCCCGTGGTTACTTCGGAAGGGGAAAGGCCTTTTATGAAGAGACCCTGAAAGAAGTCAGGAAATTTGCCGGTCCAATAGAAGACTACGCACCCGAAAGATTGGCCCAACGGAGAAAAAACTTACTGGAAAAAGACAGAATGCTAGCCAAAGGCTTAGTCTTGGAGGATTTGCTGACTGAACTCGTGAAAGATGAGATCCTCACCAAGTGGATGAGCAGGGAGGAAATAAGATCTTTTCTGATAAAAAATTTTGAAGAACAAAAAAGCAAGAAGCGAAGTCTTCCTAACATCAAGCTACGAATGGTATTAACAAAGTTAAATGGGTTCCTCTTGCAAGCTCAACAATTGAAAAAGGCAGCCAAGGACACTATAAAGAAATATTATCAGAATGATTAGGATTGTTATCGTTGGCGTTTGTTTTCGCGGGTTTACTTGTCTTGGCAGGTTTCCTTATGCTGCGTCCCGGCAAGGAACGAGCTGGTGAAAATGAAAGACGGTTTGGTTTCTGGGTAGCTTGTTATATAAAAGGGAAGAATGAACAATGAAGATAGGTGTCTACGGTTCGGCGGATAGTTCGGCGTCAAGCGAAGTAAAGAGGTTAGCTCGAGAAATTGGGAAGCACATAGCTCGAAGAGGACACATACTGGTAACCGGTGCTTGCCCGGGCCTCCCCTACCAAGCGGTACTGGGTGCCAGGGAGTTGGGAGGCCAGTGTATCGGCTTTTCTCCCGCTACTGACTTGGCTGGGCATTTGCAGAGAGACCACTATCCCACCCAGGGCTTCTCGGAGCTGATATTTGTTCCCAAGAGCTATGTCTATGCTAATGACTCCGCTATTTGTAAGAAATATCGGAACGTCTCCTCGGTTGCCCAGATTGATGCAGCCATAATTATTCGGGGAGGAACGGGAACTATGAATGAGTTTACTATTTGCTATGATCTGGGTAAGAACATCGGTATACTGCAAGGTAGTAGCGGTATAACTACCGAAGCAATTAAAGTCCTCTTAAAAAGCCTGGACAGGCATACTGATTCACGGGTGATTTATGATTCTGATCCCATTTCCTTGGTAGACAGACTGATAGAATTACAAGGGGGGAGCGGAAAATAATCCAATCAGGAGTAATTTTGTTATGAAGAAAAAACATACTAACACCAGGGCTCTTATAGCGTATGTTACCAAAAGTGGGGTAACCAGAGAAAATGCTTCTGTGATTGCCGGTGTTTTACGAGACAAATATGGACTGAAAGTAGACCTAGTCGATCTCAGAAAAACTTCGTCTCTTAGCCTTGCCAAATACAAAAATGTCATCGTTGGAAGTGGAGTGAGAATGGGAAAGGTTTATAAAGGAGCCTGGAAATTTCTGGAGAAGAACGATTTTAAAGGTAAAAAAGTGGTATTATTTCTTTCGTGTCTTGAAGCCGGAGAACCAGATAGCTATGATCATGCTATTAAGAAGTACATACAGAATACATTGACAAAGTATCTTCAGGTAAAACCCTTGGCCGCCGAAGCCTTTGGAGGACGAATGAAAATTCTGGGATTCACCATTAAAGATAACCGTAATGTGGAGAAAGTTAAAGCATGGGCAGAAGAATTAGGTAAGAAGCTCGGTAAATGAGCTTATTGTTAAAGCTCTTCTCATCTGACCGTAGAAAGAGTAAAGAGAGCCCTAAAAGGGGATAAATTATTGCAATAGGTAAAAGTTTTCATAAAAAAGTTGAGATTTCTTGCTAGACATTGCGAGGAGCGCAGCTACGAAGCAATCTCATAGCCAGCGAGATTCCTCACTTTGTTCGAAACAGGCTCCGCAATCCGCGAAGCGTCACGAGGATGCCCAAGGCAAC
>DAOVGF010000086.1 GCA_030672545.1 Candidatus Aerophobota bacterium | reverse complement strand
CTGCGGCTACCATTGTTTTCCGGCAAAAGTTTGTTGACAAGCTGAGAGGTTATGGTAAGTTAATTCCGGTGGTGGAGTCCGGAGTCTTTGGTCTTAAAGAAGCTTGGGGAAGGCTTCCTGGACAAGAGAAAGAGACAGGGGATTTTCTATGATTAAGGTTAAAGATTTTATGACCAAGGAGGTTAAGACAATCACTCGGCAGACGACTATTCGGGAAATTGCTCATTTTTTTCTCAGCTTTCAAGTTGGTTTTCTTCCAGTAGTTGATGAAGAGATGAGACTTTTGGGTGAAATAACCAAAAGGGATATCCTGGCTCCCTTTCTTCCTGACTACTTTGATCTGCTGGAAGACATCACCTTCATTTCTGATTTTGGCTCCCTGGAAAATCTTCCTTTGGAAATCCTGGAGAACTTAATCGTGGCCGAGGATATTATGATCAAGAGCGTAGTTACTATTGGCCAAGAAGCCTCTCTTTTTAAAGTCATCGCCTTGATGGCTCAGCATGACATCCGACATATTCCGGTAGTAGAGAAGGAGAGATTGATAGGAATAATCAGTCGGACAGATATGTTGAGGGTAATATTCCAACAGAAAGGATCCTAATTGATTCTTATGTCAAATGTTGAGACCTGACCCCATAGGCAGAATTGAAAGTAGGAAAGGCCCGCCATGCTTAATATAATTGGTGCATCAGTCATTTTTGCTACTTGTTTTATTTTTTTTGTTATAGGTCGTCCTGACCGAACCATCGTAGCCATGGTAGGGGCTGTTTTGATGATTTTGTTTGGCACCTGGCGAGGTTTCTATGATCACCAGGCCGCTTATTTAGCCATTGATTACAACACTATCGGTCTCCTATTTGGCATGATGATAATTGTGGGGATACTGAGAGGAACAGGATTCTTCAGATATTTGGCTATCAAGGGGGCAAAATTAGCCCGGGGAGATCCCTGGAAACTCCTCTTGATTTTGGGGTTGACTACCGCTTTTATCTCCATGTTGATTGATAATGTTACCACAATTCTTCTTATAGCTCCCGTGACTATTTTGGTCAGCGACATTCTAAGAATTAATCCTCGGCCCATTCTTTTGGGAGAGGTTATTTTGTCCAATCTGGGAGGAGTGGGAACTTTAGTGGGAGATCCGCCCAATATTATGATTGGCTCAGCTTCCGGATTTAGTTTTAATTCCTTTGTTATTCATTTGATGCCGGTGGTTCTTTTGGCCATGGGCATTGCTTTACTCCTTTTTAAAGTTCTTTACCGGAAGGATCTACGCTCCACCTCCAGGCAGGTTGAGCGAATTATTGAGATGGATGAATCTCGGGCTATAAAAGATAAGCCAACTCTCTTTAAGTGTATATTAGCTTTGATAACGGTGGTTGTTCTCTTCCTTCTGGAAGAAAAACTGGGATTAAAGTCAGCTTTTGTGGCTCTTTTAGGGGCGGTTTTTACTCTGATAATGGTGCAACCGGACGTAAAAAAAATCTTTGGGGAAATTGAATGGCCGGTTCTGATATTTTTTGGCAGCCTGTTTATTATGGTAGGCGGAGTTGACAAATCAGGAATTTTGGGATTGTTGGGGGCAGGGCTGGCGAGTCTTTCTTCCCATCCTCTAGCAATGAGTTTGCTCTTAATTTGGATTTCGGTGGTCTTTTCTTCCCTGGCCGGGAATATTCCCTATACCGCAGCTATGATCCCGGTAGTTGGTCATATTGCCGCGGGGGGTTTTAATCCGAATCCACTTTGGTGGGGGTTAGCTCTGGGGGCTGGTTTTGGAGCAAATGGAACCCCTATCAGTTCAGCCGCCGGAGTACTAATTGTAGAAATGTCCGACAAGACCAAATCGCCTATTACTTTTAGAAACTGGTTCAAGTCCGGTACTTTAATTACGGTAATTAGTGCTGTCCTGGCCAGTCTGGTTTTTATTTTCTTCTTTAGCTGGTTTAATTAAGCCTTAGTCTTTTGAGATAGAGTTCATTAAAGTTCTCCGTCTGGGTAGCCGCAGGTCAGTCCGGGTAGGGGCGGCTACCTTTAGGAAATCTAAATTATTATAATAAAAGGAAGGAGAGGGAGATGCAGGTAAAATCTTTGTTCGATTTAACGGACGAAAAAGCTATTGTGACTGGAGCAGCCCAGGGATTGGGTAAGGAAATGGTCTTGGCTTTAGCTGAAGCCGGAGCAGATGTAGCTATTGTTGATTTAAACTTAGCTGGGGCTAAGGAAGTAGCTGAAATGGTGGAAAAAATTGGTCGTCGGTCAATAGCCCTAAAGGTTGATGTTTCTCAAGAAGCCTCAGTGGGAAAAGTGGTTAAAGCAGTAAAGGAGCAATTTGGGCGGATTGATATACTGATTAACAATGCCGGAATGGTTAATAATGTTCCGGCTGAGGAGATGACCACCGAGTGTTGGGAGCAAGTAGTGAAGATTAATTTGACCGGGGTTTTTCTTTGTGCTCGAGCAGTAGGTCGGGAGATGATAAAACAAAAGAAGGGAAGCATAATTAATATCTCTTCTATGTCAGGATTGATTGTTAACCGACCCCAACCCCAAATTCACTATAATGCCTCTAAAGCCGGAGTGGTAATGATTACCAAGTCTCTGGCAACGGAATGGGCTAAATACAATGTCAGAGTCAATGCTATTGCTCCGGGCTATATGGGCACGGTGATGGTTAGACGGGTATTTGACCAATATCGGGATCGCTGGCTGCCTTTAATTCCTATGGGTAGAATTGGTGAACCCCCGGAAATAAAAGGGCCCGCCGTATTCTTAGCCTCAAAAGCTTCCAGTTATATGACCGGAGCTGTGGTGGTGATGGATGGGGGATACACGGCCTGGTAAAATTGGGAGAAATTAGTGACTGTCCCCATTTTCTACACAAAAGCTATGGCTTTTAGTATGGAGAAGTATAGAGACGGTTCCCGTAGTTCCTCCATAAGCAGGAATCGGGGTTCACTATAAAGAAATGCATTTTTACTGAGGATTTCGTCTTTTACGTTCAAAAATTTACACCACAATGTCTCCAGTTTCCATGATTACCTGACCGTCGAATTTTACCGTTGGTTCGAGAATTACACCATCATTGTGGGTCTTACTGTCTATTCTACCTCCAAAATCTATATTCATCCCCAGAGCAAGGTGGATGGTTTTCAAAACTTTTTCATCCTCTAATACGTTCCCGGTTAATCGGGCTTTTTCGTTAGTTCCAAATCCAAGCTCGCCCACCATATAGGCATTGGAATCCTGAATCTCTTCCAGAAATTGTCTCAGGGTAGTTGCTTCCGCTCCACCCTCAATGGCTACTGCTTTACCTTTCTCAATTTGTAATCTAATAGGCTGGTGCAGAAGTCCAATAGGGGCCATAGAGCCGTCAATTACGGCCACTCCCTGTACGGATTCCTCCACTGGAGCGATATAGGCTTCCCCGGCGGGGAGATTACCCCAACGTCCAGGTTGATTGTACAAACCGTCGTCAGGAGGAGTAACGGGTTTTCTTCCTTCTATACTCATCAGTAAACTGGTACCGGCCGAGGTGGTGATTTCAACTTTTTTAGCTTTATCCAGGAGTCTGGTTAACTTCCAGGAAAGTTCTGATATTTTCTGATAATCGGCGGTCATTCCGCCAATAGTCATCATATCCTCGGTGATGCCTGGCATACTGGCTATACGGGCACCAGTCTCTGAGGCGGCCATACGAGCTTTGGTGTGAGAAAGGGACTTAGTGGTGGTGATAAAGACTACTTGGCTGGCTTTCATAGCGGCGGTAATACTGGCCGGGGGTTCTTCCCCGTTATATCGTCTCGGGGTCATCAAGCTAAGAGTAGCGTCTGCACCCAGAGCATGCAAGACTAAGAGAAAAGTTTCGGCTAAGTCAATCTTGTTGGTATCGGTTACCACCAGAGCTCTCTCTCCCGGTTTAATCGCCAGACAATCTTTAACGGCAATCATGGCCGCGGGTAATAAAGGTAAGATTTTCATTTTTGATGGGGGTCTCAGAGTCTGCCCAATGCTTCAAACATAGCCAGCAGGTTTTCTACCGGAGTTCGGGGTTGAATATTGTGAATGGCCGCGAAAACAAAGCCTCCTCCGCGGCCCAAGGTACGACATCTCTCCTCAACCTCTCTTTTTACCTCAGCCGGGGTACCAAAAGGCAGGGTTTTCTGGGTATCTACACCCCCTCCCCAAAAGACCAGTTGATCGCCATATTTGCTCTTCAGTCCTTCCGCTTCCATTCCTTTGGCCGAACACTGCACGGGATTTAAGATGTCTACCCCGACTTCCACCAGGTCATCCAGAAGAGAAATAATAGAGCCGCAGGTGTGATAAAAAACTTTCCACTGAGTATGCTGATGAATCCAATCATTCAGCCTTTGGTGAAATGGCTTATATATTTCTCGGTACGTCTTAGGGGAAATGAAAGAGGCGTTTTGAGTGCCAAAATCCGTCCCACTTACCACAACGGCTTCAATCCTATTTCCTACTGCTTGATAAAGGAGCTCCAGGTTCTTAAGGGCTATCCGGCACTGTAGTTCAAAAATTCCCTTGATATAATCGGGATGTTCCAAGTGGGCCACATACCACTCCTGGGGATCTCGAATTCCCTTAGGGTGCTTAACTCCCGGTCCGGGAACCAGAGCGATATCCCCAAATCCACCCTGGCCAAAGCAGTTCACTATGGCCAGATCGGTGTTTTTGTATAAATGGTCCACTGTTTTCTCCAGATAACTGAGATCTTCTTCAGTGAGTAATGAATACTGGTCCTCTACCCACTCCTGTGGGTCCAGATGCTCTTGATCAATTGGTTCTTGACGAACCAGAGGATCAAAGTAAAAGCCTCCTGGCGGCATTTTCCCGCTGGGAGCAACGGAAGCATCTCCCTGGGGGTATAAAAAGATGTTTCCTTCACTATCGGATGTAGTAACAAAATCTTCCGGTATTAATACCTTGGTGCCATCGAAGAGCTGCCAGGGTTTCCAGTTTTTGTTTTTGAAGCCAAACATAGTGGTGGGAAAATCCAAGGCTATAGTATCTATTCCCAGTTTCTCTATGAAGTCCATATCTATCTCAGCTAACATCTGAAGAGGTTCACGTATCTTTGGCGGCTGAGAAGGCAGGCCCAGCGCTTTTCTCAATTTGGCATAAGTGTTGATGCTCATACTGGTTATGTCGGTAGCGCCAAGATCAAGAGGGATAATATCGGTTTCCAAATGGTTTATAGCTTTTTTTATTCTTTCACGAGGGGTCATTATGCAACCTCCTTTAATTTTCTCTTCTTCTGCTTTTAATCTACATTCGGCAAACTGTTAAAAATCTCCCTACTACTTGATTTTCTCCCTTACCAATTTTAACATATCAATTCTTCATCTTCCTGTCAACCGACTTTTGGGCAGAAAGAAATTAATAACTATTTCCAACGGAAACTTGGGTAGAAGTTGGTTGACAAAAATATAGAGGTCTAATATGGTAAGTTCAAGAGGAAATAAATTTTGCCGGGGGAAAAATGTTTGACAGTCACGCCCACCCAACCGACGCTCGGTTCGATAAAGATAGAATGGAAGTGATTGACCGGGCTCGGAAAAGCGGTGTCACCGAAATTATGTGCATTCTTTCCACTCCCGGGGAATTAGGAATTTTTCGGGAGGAACTGGCTTCTCTTCAAGGACTTTGGGGGTCAGTAGGAGTTCATCCTCACGATGCCTCTCGCTATGATGAGCTCGAAGAAATATTGTCCGCTGTTTCCCAGGAGGAGAAAATCCTGGCGGTGGGAGAAATAGGTTTAGATTACCATTATATGAATTCCCCTTCGGGGGTGCAAAGAGAAGTGTTCCGAAAGCAACTGAGGTTAGCCAAAAAACTAAATGTTCCGGTGATCATTCACAGCCGAGAGGTCAGAGAAGAGGCCTGGGAGATTCTCCAGGAGGAGGATATTCATCAGGGTGTTATGCACTGCTTTTCGGGAGGAGAAGAGCTTTTGGAAAAGTATCTTGCTCTGGGATTATATATCTCTCTGGCTGGACCCGTCACTTTCCTTCGGGCTTCACATTTACGTTATATCGTTAGTCTTATTCCTTTAAATCGTCTTTTGGTAGAAACGGACTGTCCTTACCTGGCACCCCAGGATAGACGCGGTCAGCGTAATGAGCCTGCCTTTTTGAAATCTATAGTCCGGGAGTTGGCTTCCCTTCACCAGGTTTCCTTGGCCGAGATAGAGAAAATTACCCAAGACAATGCCAGGCAGCTCTTTCAGATTGACTGAGAAGGGGTGGGCAACAACAGATTTTTATATGATTGGGTCATCTGAAATTTTGAGACGGTAATAAAATAGGAGGTAACCACTATGAATAGGATGATATCGGTAATCTGTTTGACCATGGTCTGGGTGGTGGTTCTGACGGCAAGTGTCGCTCAGGCCACCCAGGTCACCGGAGGGGAGGTGACTGAGGTAACCGTTTATCGGGATCAGGCTCTGGTTACCCGTACCATAACAGCTCAGGGACCGAGTGGTCCTCTGGAAATTGTAGTCACCAATTTACCAGCTAAGATCATTCCGGCCAGTTTATCGGCTGAATCAAAGGGAAATAGCCAAGTTCATTCGCTCACTTATCGAACCAGGGCCATTAGAGGAGAGATGCGTCCGGAAGTTCAGGCTATAGACGAGAAGATTACCGAGCTGGAGCAGCGATTAAAGAAACTTGACGCTTACCAGCAATTGCTTCAAGTCAAGGAAAAAATCATCAGCAAATTGGAGCAATTTACGGCCAGTATGACCGAGATGGAACTTCAGAAAGGAGTCTTGAATTTTGAAGAACTGAGACAACTCACCGAATATGGTCTGGGCAAACATGAGCAGTTTTTGCAAGAGAATTTGAAACTACAAGAGGAGAAAGAAGAGACTTCAAAACAAATTGATCTTCTGAAACGTAAGCGGGCCGAACTGGCCGCCGGCTACAGTCAAATGCAGAGAGAAGCCTTGGTGTATCTGACCAAGGATACAGATGAACCATTAATTATTAGCTTACGTTATTTGGTAAGTGGGGTAAGTTGGTATCCTCAGTACAATCTGCGCTCATACGAGGAGCGCCACTCAATAAGTATAGAGTACAATGCCATTGTCAGGCAGACGAGTGGGGAAGACTGGAGGGCGGTACAGTTGACACTTTCCACAGCTCAACCCACTCTCACCGCTGAACCCCCGATCATTGAACCCCTGGAGATAGCCCTGGGAGCTAAAAGAGTATTGAAAGTGGCCGAGCTGGAAGATACTCTGGGAAGGTTTGAGAAGCGACGTTCGGCGGCGCAAAAAGAGGTTGCTCCCTCACCCGAGCTTTCCAGTATATTGAACGTTTTCGCCGGTGAGGAACAGGTATTGGAACTGACCCAGAAAACCAACGTGTTAAGGGCCGGAAAGAAGAAAATTATGCGTCTGGAAGGAGTAAGCGTTATCTACCAGTTACCTCACTCAGTTAGTCTTGCCAGTCGGACAGATGAGCAGATTCTACAGATTGCCGCGGTGCGTTTACCTGCTCACTTCACCCATCGCGCCGCTCCGGTGCTCACTGATTTTGTCTATGAAGAGACTTCGGCCAAAAATACCACTCCTTATCTCTTCCTGCCGGGTTCCTATAATGCTTACCTTAACGGTGAGTTCGTAGGACGGGGAAGAATCAAGCTGATAGCCAGTGGCGAGGAATTCAAGGCCGGATTCGGGGTTGATCCCCAGGTGCAAGTAGTCAAAGAACTGATAAGTAAGACTGAACACATAGAGGGAGGCAATCAGGTCTCCGAATTTGAATACAAATTGACGGTATCTAACTACGGGAAAAAAGCTATCCGGCTCAAGTTGGAGGATCGTATGCCTTACAGTCCCGACGGGTCGGTTCAAGTGAAGCTACTGGAGGCTAAACCGGAAGTCAGCCCGGATTCGGAATATCGAAGAACGAAATTGCCCAAGGGTCTCTTGCGGTGGGATTTGGAGATCCCGGCCCAAGCTATCAGTGAAAAAGCCGTAGTGGTAGTCTACCGATTCCGGATGGCTCACGACAAACAACTGACCATCAAGGGTCTGTTTGAATCACAGTAGAAGCAAACCTGCGGCTACCTTTAGGAAATCTAAGTTATTATCTTTTTCTTCTACTAACAGGTAAGTTTCCTATGCATCTTATTTCCAAAGCCAAACAATACTGGCACTTTACTACCGGCTTAAAAGGTTTCTTTAAAGATACCATCTCCTTAGAGGAAGCTAAGAAAATAGTTACCTGGAGGATGGCTCATCGAGAGGAGTTATTCTTATCCCTAATAAAAAAAGGTATCTACCAATATAAGAAAAGTCCTTATCTGAAGTTACTTAATTTAGCTCAAGGTGAATTTGCTGATATAGAGAAGATGGTAAAGAAAAAAGGCCTTGAGCCTACCTTAAGAGAACTAAAAGAAGAAGGAGTCTATATCTCGTTTGAGGAATTTAAAGCCAGAAAGCCTACTGTTCGCTCCGGTAAGGTCTTCCACTTTGAGGAAGCTGACTTTGATAATCCTTATCTCTCCCGCTATTATGAGACTACCAGTAGTGGTTCTACCGGAGCGGGAACCAGGACCGCTATTGATTTGGAGTTCTTGCGGGAAGGGGCCCTTTGTTTTGCTCTTAAATTGGCTGCTCATGGTTTGTTAGATGTCCCTGGGGCTATCTGGTTTCCGGTTCTGCCTGCTTGTGGGGGAATAAGTCAGCTTTTGCGATACGTCAAGATGGGTGAGGTTCCCCTAAAGTGGTTCTCCCCCGTGGATAAGCGAAGCATTCGAGTAACGCGGAGAAACCGCCTGCTGACCAACTACATTATCCGTATGGGCAGACTCCGGGGAGTGCGGTTACCCGCTCCGGACTTGGTTGATTTGGGCAGAGCCTTGGTCATCGCCCGCTGGATCAGTCAAACGATCAAGACCCACTCCCGCTGCTTTTTGAATACCTTCGCTACTTCAGCAGTAAGAATTTGCCTGGCGGCCAAGAAAGAGGGAATCAATCTTAAGGGTGCTACCTTTTTTGTGGGCGGCGAACCGGTGACAGAAGCAAAAGTGAGGAATATTACATCGGCTGGGGCTAAAGCCGTTCCTGGCTATGGGTCCACAGAGTTGGGCAACGCTGCCTGTGGTTGTGCCAATCCTTTGGCTATAGATGATGTTCACTTATTAAAGGATCACCTGGCTCTGATTCAGTATCCACGCCGAGTAGAGATGAGTGGGCTGGTGGTCAACTCCTTTTTCTTCACTTCCTTTACCCCAGCCTCGCCCAAGATCCTGCTCAATTGCGAAATGGACGACTATGGAATAGTAGAGGAAGGTGACTGTGGTTGTCTTTTCGGTGATCTGGGTTTCACTACTCACCTTCATCACATCCGAAGTTTCTCCAAGTTCACCAGTGAGGGAATGACCTTAATGGGAACCGACGTACTCAGGATGGTGGAGGAGATTCTCCCCCAGCGATTCGGGGGAGATCTCACCAGCTACCAGATCCTGGAGGAGGAAGGAAAAGATGGTATCAACCGGGTATCAATCCTAATTGATCCTCGCCTGGGTTCCGTAAACGAAGAGGCGGTGAAAGAAGCCTTTTTTAGAGAGATAAGAAGAGTCACGGTCACTCGTGAAGTCTGGCGTCAGGCTGAAACCATTCAGGTAAAGCGAATCAGTCCCCTTCCTGGTAAAAGCGGCAAGGTAGTTCCCTTGCGGGTCAAGAAAACCTGAGTTTCAGATGTCCCGTCTCTAACCGGTCTAATTTTGCCATCGTTTGACAATGGCTTCAATCTGGGGGATAAACTTACTGATTACCTCTTCAGGAGTCAGATCATAAAGTATCATACTGGAAACCATATCGGCCAGAATCATTCTGTTCATTACCTCACAAGCCATCACCGTGACTGGTCCCGGATATCCCACCGTCTTGATGCAACTGGTGTTTTCCAAGAAGACTCGATCAAGTGGGTCCTCCCATCCGGGTTCCCGGGTAAAGACCTCAAATACCGGTACTAAGTAAGGTATGGTCAACTTTGAGTATCTTTCTTTTTCAAAGAGGAATCTTACGAACTCCCGGGCCAGATCAGGATAGGCACTATCTTTGAAGATCATAATGAAATGTCCACTGGCGAAGGCTTTTCTTCCGGCTGGTCCGGCCGGGGCTTTTACCATGGTGCATTTGTCCAGAAGTTCGGGTATCTCTTCCCGGGTATCGGATAAGGTAGAGGCGGCATTCCATATCATAGTTGCCTGACCGGAGAGCCAGGATTTATTGTTGTCCCCGCCGCCCCATTGCAAGGCATCGGGAGGGAAGATTTTTGCCTCCCATCCCTCTTTTATCCATTGCAAGACCTGAGTAGTTTGAGGGGACTGGAGAGTGATGGTGGTGCCATTTTTTCCGAAGACACTGGCTCCGTATGACCAAAGCATGGCTCTCATCCATTTGGCATGGTCGATGTTGGACCTACTTGGTCCCTCCCCGAACCCATATATGTGCTTTTTGGGGTTGGTCGTTTTCTTGGCAGCAGTCAGAACGTCTTCCCAGGTTTCGGGTAGACTGAGGCCGACCTGGGCCAAGCGGTCAGTTCGGACATGCAAAGCCTCTACGATAGTGAAGAAAGGTATGGCGTAAAATGCCTCCCCAAATTTGCTGTAAGGGATGATTTCTCCGTAAAAATCTCCGTATTGCTCTACTAAGTTTTCCACCAGGTCAGAGGTCTGCTCAAGAATTCCCAAGCGCTGGAACATTTTTGGGTAAAAAGCCATTCCCTCTCCTAAGTCGGGGAGAGTGTTTGTTTCTATGGCCATGTTGTATTTCAGTCTCAGGTCCTCACCTCCCGCCCAGACGATTTCTACTTTGCAGCCAGTTCTTTTTTCAAACTCCCGACCGGCCTGATTAATACCTTCGTTGTAATACTTGGCATGCCACCTCTGCCAATAGGCGGTCAGCTTGGGACCACCGGCCATCACGCTAAGGCTGAGACTACATTGCCAACCCACCAATAAAGCAACAATCACTGTCTTCGCTATCTTCATCTCTTTTCTCCTATTCCTAATTTAGTTTTCTTTACTTTCCCATTTTTCTCCGGCCGTATCCGCCACCACATTTGTAGTCCCACCTGGCTGGGCAGGTACTTACTTGGCTGTCGGGGTACGAAGTTGCCTGGTCAATATGTAAATCAAAATCCCCAGCAAAGGGAGCATAAACATTGCCACGGAGACTGCTTTGCTGATGAGTGCGGAGATAAAAGCCAGCTTATAACCCAGTATAGGCAAAGTCTCGGTAACACCTGCCGGACCACCTGCCGTGAGGATCCAGAGAAGAGGAAAGTCATTGAAGGTCCAAATAGTAGACAGAATGACCACCACCAGGATCAAGATCTTGAGATTAGGGATGGTGATGTATAAGAATCGCTGCACGCTGGATGCTCCGTCCACGTCTGCTGCTTCGTACGGCTCTCGAGGAATAACTTGCATGCCGGCCAGTAGACTGATGCCGAAAAAGGGAAAACCCCTCCACACGTTGGCTATGATCACGCAGGGCATTACCGTGTGCAAATTGCCCAACCAAGCTATTGGTTCCTGAATTAGCCCTATCTGAAGTAGAAATAGATTGAGGATACCCAGGGTCCCGTCATATATCCATCTCCAGTTGTAAGCCGAGACAAAGATGGGGACAATCCAGGGAAGCATGAGCATCCCCCGAAGAATGGCCCGACCCCTGAAAGCTTCATTAAGAGCTAATGCCATGACCAGGCCCAGTAGTAGTTTTCCCAAGACGGAACCTCCGGTGTATACCAGGCTGTTCCAGAGGGCACGATGAAACATTGGGTCCTGAACGATTTGGGCGTAATTATCCATACCGATAAAGACTGCCGGCAATCCTATGGTTTTCTGGTAAAAAGTCAATTTGAAGGCTATATACAGTGGATAACCGATCAACCCAAAAAAAATCAGAAAAAAGGGAAGTACCAAGAGATACTTTTCCCAGGATTCTCTCTTCATCAGGGCTATTTTTGCCTCCTACCTCAGTCTTGGTTCGGCTAGTTAATGCTCCCTGCGGTAAGACCTTGCACCAGGTATTTTTGTACCATAATGAAGATAACTACCGGCAGAAGGCAGGCCAGCGTTCCAGCCGCCATAACCTGTCCCCAGGGATAAGCATCTCCACACACCAAAGTTGAAATACCGATGGCTAAGACTTGTTTCAAATTATGAGTAATAAGAACAGCCGGATATAAGAACAAACCCCAAGCAACCACGAAGGTATAGATTCCAGCGGTGATAATACCAGGCAAAGCCAGAGGTAGTACAATGCGGAATAATAACGACAAACAGCCACATCCGTCTATCTTGCCGGCATCTTCTATTTCAGTGGGAATACCCCGGAGGTATCCCATAAGCAACCAGGTGCAGAATGGGGTGGCCCGAGTGAGGTAAGCCAACACTAATCCGGTTCTCGTGTTCACCAGAGAGAAGGTGCCCAGCACAACAAACAATGGGATTACCAGGATTGAGGGGGGGATTACGTAGCCGAGCAGGACCGACCCGCTGAGCCACCTTTGGCCGAATATTCTTAATCGAATCAAAGCGTAGGCAGCGATAAAACTTATGGGAAGAGCAAGAGCGACAGTTGCTCCTGTGCATATGGCACTGTTGATATAGTAGATTCCGAAATTACTCTCCTCAAACAAGCGAGCATAGTGATTCAATGTAGCGTGGAGAGGGACATAGGTTCGTCTGGCGTAGATTCCGGCCGCGGTGGTGAAAGATGTAGCTACCATCCAATAGATGGGGAACAAAGCAAATATCGACAAAAGCGTGAGGGTAATTATTACGATGATTTTGCGTCGTATTTTGGGCTTCAATTATATAGCATACCAATTTTCCCATTTTTCTGAAATCTTGATTAGTATATTATTCTACCATACTCCGTCAACCCGATACTTGTACCAAAACACCAGAATGAATGCAGGAACAAAGAGGTAGGCGCAGGCCAGTCCGGGTAGGGGAGGTTTTAACCTCCCAGTTCTGGTAAATGTATGCACTCAGACAAGGGGAGTACTTCCACCTTTTCCTGGATAAATTAGTGACTGTCCCCAATTTAATGGTTCATCCAAATGGATTCCCTGGCTTTTTCAAAGGTCACTTGATAGGTGATTTGACCAAAGACATAAAATACAATATAGTTACTTTGTTCAAGGGTAACTATTTTTTGGTATCCAATATTAACTTCAGTCCAAGATTCGGTAAGCTATTACCATAATATTAGAACGGGGTCAAATCAAAAAGAGGGGGTGATGGTGTTTACCTGAAAGTACGGGACCCCGGGCTTAGGTTACTTGAGGACAAAAAAGGAGGTAATGATAATGAGGAAAAGAACGCGGTTGCTGTTCATTTTGCTGGCGGCGGTACTGCTGGTCAGCGGGATGGTGGGCACGCAGGCGGCTTTAGCCAAAAAGTATCGGATCGCCTATTTGTCACCCAGTTTTGACATTTCGGATGCCTGGGAAAGAATATGGGTAAGCATGCAGTACCGACT
>DAOVGF010000048.1 GCA_030672545.1 Candidatus Aerophobota bacterium | reverse complement strand
TTCGGGAAAGTATCCAGGGAGATAATTACTTCCTTTATTTGATTCACTTTCGCCTGGGTATCCTTAACGGAGATGGTATTGGTCTTCTCATTAACCTCCATCTCACCCTTGGAGGAGAGCAGAGGAGAGATAGACTCACTTAAAGATGAAGCCAGGCTATAGTGCAGGGTAAAGCTTTCCTGGAATAAGGTAACCTTAAGGGGAGAGACACGGATAAGATTATCCATTATTTCCATCTTACAGGAATGAGCCTGAAGGATGACTTCCAGAGCTTTTAAAACTGGGATACGCTCAAAACGAGCCGTAACCTTTCCGGAAACACCCGGGGTAGGAATAATATTAATTCCCGTCTGGGCTGAGATAAGGGAGAGAGCGTCTTTTAAATCAACATCTTTCAACTCCAGAGAAACAGTTTTTCCTTCAATGGAAGTAACTTCTGCAGCCAAAGATAAAACAGATAAGTTTAAAGTCAGATATCCCGCCACGGCTATTATCAAGAGAGATCTCCAGCGCTTCATTCTGACCCCCTTCTAAATCTTAATTGAATAATCTCATTATCTGCCCAGAGAAGCACCTTTCCGCTTTTTCCCTCGATGCAGAGAACTCGATAGGGCGTCTCCTCGATTCTTTGACCCTCTCTGAGCGGTCCCCACGTCAAACCATCTTTCGCCAGTAGCACTACTGCTCCATCCAGGTTCCAAACTATCCCTAACAACTCAAAATCACTATTGGTAACCAATTCTTTAGATATAACCAACGGAAATCCCGGAGAAGCAGGAAGCACTCGCTCCTCCTTCTCCCTCATTTTCTCTTCTTTTAATCGCAGCAGCGAGGTAAAAGGGTCTCTCCCTTCCTTTTCATAATGAAGGACCGAAGAGGAAAGTTCGTTAGAAGTCTTTCCTTCTGTTCTTCCGGTTCCCAGAAAAAATAGGGAAGTAAGATTCAAAAAAATTGCTAAAGCAAGAAATAAAATGAGCTTCATTATCTTCTCTTCTGGGGTTCTTGGTTAATGATCTTTTTCTTTCCCAAACTCTCTTTCAGTATTTCCTCCGGGCTCTTATAGGAAGACAGAAAACTCTCCTTATATAAATAAAGAGAGACAGTCAGATCGGCCTGAATAGAATGAGAATAACTACCTCCCGGATAGCGTAATTCTTCCCCTTCCAGAGCAGTAATACTAATATCATCAATAGTAAAAGGTATTTCTTTCTGTTGTTCAGCTAAGGCAGAAAGAAGCATTCCAAGACTGTAATAGGTACTACGAAGAGTAATTTCTATAGGAATAGAGTCATAGTATTTACCGGAAATAGTAGATTTGGGAGACAGATTAAGAAAACTAATGCCATAGATTTCTCCTCTCAATCCTAATTCATGAAGAAAATTGTGAAATCCTTTTTCTGTAAGAGGAAGAATTTCTGCCTGAGCCAGTTTGTTGGTTAACTCCTGATATTTCTCTTTCACCTCAGCCAATTCTTTTGTCTTACGTTCCAATTCTCTTATCCGGACATTCTCACGCCTTATTTCTGCTTCAATGGTATGAACACGGACTGTTTGAGGAAGATAAAATAACCAGTAAAATACAAGAATTACTCCCAGGAAGATCCCAATTCCTACTAGTAACCTTCCCTTGAAGCTAAAAATCAATTTGCTACTCCTGTACCGGGGACGAAACCTGTTAACCTACAACTGATACGAAATTGCATTACCGGAATCCCCTCAGTCTCTTCCCTGGTGAGATTATAAAAACGAGTGTCTTTAAAAAGAGGTGAGTAAGACAGGTTTTCCATAAAGTTAGCCACGGCCAAAGTCTGATCCAGGCTAAATCCCTCTATGTTTAGAAACCTTATCTCTTCAACTTTAATCTCATTTACCTTCTTAAGCCAAACATCCTCTGGTAGAGCACGGCTTATTTCCAAGAGAACCCGGGCCCATACCGATTGTCCAAAGGTAAGATTCTCTATAGCATTCAGTCTTGATTGCACTTGAGATATCTCTCCTTGGTATTTCTTAATTTCCTCAAGAGTAGGTTGATACTGCCTCACCTTTGCTTTAGTTAATTTGAGTCTATCCTGAGATCGAGATACTTCCTGAGTCAAAGTGACAAACCACAACGCGCACATCGCCAAAGAAACCAATGCACAAATAGAAACAAAGCTTACAAATGCCCTAATCTTTTTCCTTTGGACTATTTCCTTGGGAAGTAAATTAATCTCAATCATAAGAGCTAACTTTCCGAAGAGCCAATCCCAAAGTAACTGCATATACTGGCCCAATCTGGGTAAGCAACTCCGAGGAAAACCTTCCTGGGTCGCAAGTTACTCTCTTGAAGGGATTGGCCATTTCTACCGGAACCCCCAGTTCTTCTGAAAGAAATCGGTCAGCATTTTTTAGTAAAGCCGTACCACCGCTTAAAACCAACTTTCTAATCGGTGTACCTTCTGTATGCGAAGAATAATACTCGAAAGAATGAATAATCTCGCCGACTAACTCTTCCAGAGTTTTTCGGATTATTTCATCCACCTTTACTTTTACCTCTTCATCCTTTTTCTCCTCTTCTGAGGCAACTAATTTTTCCTTCACCCCCAACAGCCCATATTTTTTTTTGACCTTTTCAGCCTCGGTGTAATTTATCCCCAGCTCTTCAGATAAGGTCCGAGTAAGGTGAAACCCTCCTAAATTAACACTCCTTACTAAAAAGGGATGGTTTTCTCCGATAAGAACGATATCGGTTCGACGGTAACCAATTTCCAGCAAGGCTACCCCTTTGTTATCCTGGGGATTTGACCAAACATACGAGTTAAACAACGCCAGAGCATCTACATCTACTATTTGACATGAGACTCCCGATGCTCGGAGAATCTGAATATGATTTTGAATAGTCTCGTTCTTCACTCCCACCAGCAATAAAGATATTTCTCTATTTTCCTGGCCGGGTGGATCTACGTCTAAAATATCGAAGCCGAGAGAAACTTGATTTATCGGGTAAGGAATATACTCTTCCGCCTCCCATTGAATAGCCCGTTCAAGCTCAGATTCTTTCATATAGGGAACTTTAATTTTGCGTACCACAACCGACTCTCCTCCTACCCCGGAAACGATTTGTCTCGAGCTAACCTGGTAACGGTCCAACAGACTCCTGAGAACGCCGCTAATAACACCTGTTTGTTGAGAAATATCTCCCCCTCGGTGCAATAGCGGAATTTCCATCTGCCCCAAAGCCTTCAATCTTACGGTATTCTTCTTATGAGTCAGTTTAACAATTTTCACCGTCCCAGCGCCCACTTCTAACCCTACTATTTCTTTAACCATCTCTTACCTCTTTTAATAGAAGCTCTATAGAATTTTAGCAAGTTCAGCGAATATTGTCAAGGAGCAAAATCAACCCTTTTGATCCGCTCACTTCTATCAACAGAAAACTGACTCAAACATTCTTTTTATCACTGTCCAGAATTATAGTTACCGGCCCATCGTTCTCCACCATAATCTTCATCGACGCGCCAAAGCAGCCGGCCTTAACAGTACTTATTTTATCTCTCACTAAACCCAGAAATGCGAGATAAAGCTCCTCCGCTTTTCGAGGAATAGCCGCCTGGGCAAAATTAGGACGACGCCCTCTTCGGCAATCCGCATAAAGAGTAAACTGAGGAATAAGAAGAATCTCACCGCCTTGTTGAAGTAAAGAAAGATTCATTTTCCCCTTTTGATCTTCAAATATTCTCAAATGAAGGATTTTTTCAATTAAATATCTAACATCTTTAAGGTCATCATCTTTACCCACCCCCAAAAAAATAACCATTCCTCGGTTAATGGAAGCAATTACCTTCTCTTTAACCTCACAGACAGCTTTTTGGCAACGTTGAATAACCACCCGCACTTTTAAATCTCATCTATTCGGCCCTTGCTGGAAGGAACTCCTTTCCGACGGACCTCGGATAGAGTAGCTTCATCCAAACTAAGAGCAAAAGCCTTGAATATAGACTCCAAAATATGGTGAACTCCCGTGCCGTAATGAACATTGATATGCATGGTAATCCCGGAGTGAGAAGAAAAACTTCTAAAAAATCCCTCAAATCCTTCCAGGTCAATCTGATTCCCCAATAAGAGGGAAGGAACTTTAAAGATAAGAAAAGGACGTCCGCTGATATCAATAACACACTGGGTCAAGACGTCATCCATGGGTACAAAAGCACTTCCATACCTCCTAATGCCCTTCTTAGTTCCCAGAGCTTCTCTAAATGCCTTACCCAGACAAATCCCCATATCTTCAAGTAGATGATGATACCCCACTTTTACATCCGCTTGGGCAGATATTTCCAAATCAAAAAAGCCATGACAGGAAAAAAGCAAAAGCATATGGTCAAAAAACGGATAGGTAGTTTCAATCTCCGAGACCCCTTGACCACTAATCCTCAGAGAAAGTCTAATCTGTGTTTCCCTGGTTATTCGCTTGACAACTGTAGGATCATCCATTTTCTTCCCTCACCTCGATCTTAAGAATCTTTTTGGTATTTTCATCTATTTTGAACCTCTCGCTGATTCGTTGCCCCACTACCCAAACAATTTCACTTTTACTAACTAAAAGAGGAATTTTATCTCTCTTAAAACGGGGAATCTTTAGGTCGATAAAAAAGTCCTTTAATTTCTTAGTACCCACCATTCCCAAAGGCTGGAACCTATCCCCTATCTTTCTGGAACGGAAGAAAAGAGAGCCAGAGATCTTATTATGATCCAGGAAGGCAAAATTCGGATTCTTAGAAAGCCAAGAGGATGTTTTTTTGATTAAACTGCTTCGAAACCGAAGGTTCAGCTCTGATAATTTAGTTTCCCCCGGAACTCGCAGTCGACCATAAGAAAGAGAAACTTCATCTTCCTCCTTCTTTTTCTTTTTTATCACTAACTGACCGTATCGGCCCTCTACCCGAAGATTGCCCGGAAGACTGATTATTCTGGTACCTTTAGAGCAATTAAGTTCCAGTAAAGACTTTATTTGCCGGAAGCTGATTCCCCGCAGATCGCCCTTGATAGTCTCAATGGTTAGCCGGATAACTCTTCTCTGGAGAGCCAGGTGCAGAGAAGATAATTTCTTAAAATTTAAAATTATTTTGCCTTCGTTTCTGTCCACTATCAAGGATTTCCAAACCCTCCGCGCCTCCCCCTGAAGATACTCGTTGTCCGCCCTAGTAATTTGGAGCAGACGGAAGAGACTACTTTCCAATTGTGGATTGAAATGGCCAGACAGATAAGGAATCAGGTCCAAACGAACTCTATTGCGAAGACAAATCCTCTGGCGATTAGAAGAATCAAAACAAGGATCGAGAAAATTATCCTGACAGTATTGCTCCACTTCTTCTCTAAAAACCCCAATTAGTGGTCGAATAATCTTCCCCCGAGCCGGTGGAATACCAGAAAGTCCCTCTAGTCCACTGCCTCTGAGAAATCTCATCAAGACCGTCTCTACCTGATCAGAGGCGGTGTGACCAAGAGCAATTTTACTGGCACCTACTTTAACGGCCACATGCTCCAGAAAATTGTAGCGTGCCTGACGGGCCGCCGTCTCTATAGACAGACCTTTCTTCTTAGCCAGAAGAGGCACATCGAAAGAATCAGAGATTACAGCAATCCCCAATTTGGAAGCAAATCTTTTAGTCCAGCTTGCCTCTCTCTCTGCTTCGCCTGGTCTCAACTTATGGTTGAGGTGAGCAACCCAAAGTTTTAGATTAAGTACCGATTTTAATCGATATAAAATATGAAGCAGAGCCACAGAATCCGGGCCACCTGATACCCCTACAACTACCTGAGAGCTATAGGGAAGTAACCCGTACTTCCCTATAGTTAGCCCAACTTTTTCTAAAAGTGGATCCCTTTTCCCGGGCATTTACCTTTTCCCCTTTAGGTAACTTTAGTCCAGATAGAAGATATTGTCAATTCTGAGGTAGTCTGGGATACCCTACTCTCATTAGGTAAAGCCCTCGGGCCGGAGCAGTAGGACCAGCCTTTTTTCTATCCGACAGTTCCAAAATTCTCTTCACTTGAACTGAAGAAATTTTTCGCCTACCCACCTCAACCAGAGTACCTACTATATTCCGCACCATTTTGTAAAGGAAACTATCTCCTTGGATAAAAATAAAAATTAAAGATCCTTTTCGGAGATATATTTTCTTTATTTCCCTCCAAGTAGAAGAAGATGGACTCCCTTGATTCTGAAAGGAAGCAAAATCATGTTTTCCCACTAAAAATCGCATAGCTTCCTTCATAAGCTCTGTATCGAGAGGATGAATAACCCACCAGGTGTAGTTATGATAGAAAGGGGAATTAACGGGATAGTTGTAAATAGCATAGCTATACAGGCGATAGCAAGCATCTTTTTGAGAATGAAAATCGAGAGGAACATTTTCAGCTTTCTTTATCCTGATGTTGATCGGGAGATAATGGTTAATAGCGAACATTATGGTTGGAGCAGAAAGAGAAGTATCTACCAAGAAATTAGCTACCTGTCCCTTGGCATGAACTCCCGCATCGGTTCTGCCTGCTCCCATTACCTGAACTCTAGTACCAAAAAAAGCAGACAGTGTCTCTTCTATCTGCCCCTGGACTGTAGAAAGACCCGGTTGCTTTTGCCATCCGTGATAAGCACATCCATCATATTCCAGAATAAATCTTATGTTCTTTAACAAAGTTAGACAAGTTTTAGCTTACACTGAGAGGCGTTATCACCCTGACGATAGCCCATTTTGATTATCTGAGTATACCCCCCTTGTCTTTCTTGATAGCGAGGAACAATGGTGGAAAAAAGTTTTCTGGTTATCTCTTTGTCTCCAATAAACCTCAAGACTAATCTTCGGTGATGTAAGGAATTCCTTTTGGCTAAGGTGATCAGTCTTTCGGTGAGACGAGCAACCTGAGAAGCTTTAGCTTGAGTGGTAATAATCTCTTCATGGAAAATAAGACATTTAGCTAAATTTCTAAGCAACATTCCTCGGTGATCTCTGTCTCGATTGAGTTTTTTCCCTTTCTTTCTGTGCCTCATTCTTATCCTCTTATTGTGTCTCTTTTTCTTTCCTGGAGAGACTCAAATTACTCTCAGCCAGTTTCTTCTCCACTCTGGCCAAAGATTTCTGGCCAAAATTGGGAATCTTGAGTAACTCCTCGCTGGTCTTTGAAACCAAATCCTTAATTTGTAATATCCCTGTCTTCTTAAGAGCCTTAAGAGGAGAACCTATTAGATTGATTTCCTCAATTTCCTCCTCCAAAAATTCTTCACCCTTTTTCCTCTCAACTCCTACCTCCACTTTTTCCTCAGAAGCTATCTCCCTAGTAAAGAGATTGAAGTATTCTATCAGAATTTTGGTCGCTTCTCTAAGGGCTTGATCCGGTCTGATGGTACCATCAGTATTAATTTCCATAACCAAGGAATCAAAATTAGTCTTTCTTCCAATTCTGGCTGGGATGACCTGATAAGATACATTTACCACCGGTGTAAAAATAGAGTCCACAGGAATGGTCCCTATCGGCTGATCTTTTCTCTTATTTTCCGCTGCTTCTACATATCCCCTCCCCTCGGCAAGAGTAACACGCATGGATAAACGGGCTTTATCAGAAGTTACATTGGCTATGGGTAACTCAGGATTTACTATTTCCACCTCGCTGTCAGGACTGAAATCACCAGCCTTAACCTTAGTTGGACCAATGGCTTCAAGATACAATTCTCTTTCATTAGTCTGGAGCCTAACTCTCATTTTTTTCAGGTTCTGAAAAATCTGTAAAACATCTTCGGCTACACCGGATATAGTAGAAAACTCATGAGATACACCTTCAATATTAACAGATACAACTGCGGCACCGGGAATAGAGGAGAACAAAACCCGACGAAGAGAATTACCCAATGTCGTTCCAAACCCTCTTTCCAGGGGTTCAATGATAAACTTTGCGTAGGTATCAGAGAAAGTATTCTCATCTATTTTTATCTTTTGTGGTTTTATTAATTCTCTCAACTCCTCCTCCTTTTAACCGTCAGAAGATAAGATTAAGTATCCCACGACGGAGAAGACAGACTGATTTTTGTATTGTTTATTTTTAGGACGCTATCTGGAATAAAATTCCACAATCAGAGAAAGGTTAACTTCCTGATCGAGTTCCTCGGCTCGAGGCAATCTCTTTACTTTCCCTTTAAGAGAAGTTTTGTCTAACTCAAGCCATTCCAGAAGAGATCTTTTCTCATTTGTAGATAAATTTTGCCTTATCAAGACTAACTTCTTACTTTTAGCTCGTGGCTCAATTAGGTCCTCTTCTTTGACTAAATAAGAAGGAATATCCACTTTTCGAGAGTTAACCAAGAAGTGTCCATGAGCAACCAACTGGCGAGCTTGGGCTCTCGACGAAGAAAAACCAAGACGATAAATGATGTTATCCAGACGTCTCTCCAATAAACACAGAAACTCTTCACCAGTAACTTTAGAAGAGCGTTCTGCCTTCTGGTATGTTCTCTTGAACTGCTTTTCTGATAGCCCGTACATCCAGCGAAGTTTCTGCTTCTCCTTAAGTTGCTGTCCATATTCCGATAATCTCCTACTGCGTCCCCGTCCCGTCCTCCTCATCCTTCCCAATGGCCTTTTCTTCTCCAGTTTGCACTTATTACTAAAACATCTCTCTCCCCTAAGAAAAAGTTTCACACCTGCTCGCTGACACTTCTTACACTTACTAATAATTACCTGGGACAACTGTCTTCTCCTCTAATAGATTACAGCCAAAAATTAAACTTTTCTTTTCTTGGGAGGACGACATCCATTATGGGGAATGGGAGTTGCCTCCTTTATGGAAATAACCCGAAGACCCGAGGCCTGTAAACTTCTTATGGCCGTTTCCCTTCCTGAACCCGGACCTTTCACTACCACGGTAATTCTCTCCACTTGAAATTCTTCTTTGGCCTTTTTTGAAATACTCTCCGCCACCTTTTGAGCTGCAAAAGGAGTACCCTTTTTAGTACCCTTGAATCCTACTTCTCCTCCTGATGACCAGCAAAGCACTTCCCCCTGGGGAGTAGTGACCGTAATAATTGTGTTGTTAAAAGTCGAATGAATATAAGCCACTCCTTCCTCAACTCTTAATCTTTTTTTCTTTTTTCCCCCGGTCTTTTTTCCTCTTTTAGCCATAACTTTCTACTCCTATTATCTTCTTTTCTTTTTCCCCATAACTCTTTTCCGTCCCTTACGAGTTCTGGCATTGCACCTGGTTCGTTGACCTCTTACCGGTAAGCCTCTCTTATGTCGAATCCCTCGGTAACAACCAATATTAATCAATCTCGAGACATTAGCGGCTATTTCTCTACGAAGTTCTCCTTCTATTATATAATTGCCCTCGATAATATGACGAAGATTATTTGTTTCTTCCTCGGTCAAGTCCTTTATTCGAATATCGAGACTGACATTAGCTTCAGAGAGAACTTTTCTTGCCAGAGGACGCCCAATTCCATAAATGGCCGTTAGTCCAACCTCTACCCCTTTACCGGGAGGAAGTTCTATCCCCGCGATTCTTGCCATTTTTGACCTCCCTGAAATCCATATTCATATTTAATATCTATCTTAACCCTGCCGTTGTTTATGCTTGGGATTATCGCAAATAACTCTGATTACCCCTTTTCTTTTTATAATTTTGCACTTTTTACACATTTTTCGTACTGAGGAACGTACCTTCATCTTCCCTTCCCTTCCCGGTAAACTATTCTCCCTCTAGATAGATCGTAAGGAGAAACTTCCAGATTAACTTTATCCCCGGGCAGTATTCTTATGAACTTCATTCTCATTTTTCCACAAACATGAGCTAGAACATAATGACCATTAGGTAGCTCCACCTTGAATGTAGCATTAGGTAAAGTTTCTACCACAATACCCGAAGCTTTGATTAACTTCTCTTTAGCCAATTTTCTTACCTCTTTCGGTCAAAATCATGTTCCCTCCCCTTACCGCTGCTATGGTATGCTCGAAGTGAGCAGAAGGAGTTCCGTCACTCGACACCACTGTCCATTTATCGGGAAGAACTCTAACCTCGTGACTGCCCAGATTAACCATTGGCTCTATGGCCAGTACCATTCCCTCTCTAATTTTCTCTCTTCTTCCCCTCTGACCAAAGTTTGGCACTACCGGATCCTCATGCAAGGAGAAACCTACTCCATGTCCGAATAGCTCTCTAACTACTGAACAGCCATTCCTTTCTACCCACCGTTGAATGGTATAAGAAATATCTCCTATTCGTCTCCCCACCCGCATTTGCTCGATACCCCGATAAAGAGCTTCTCTGGTCACCCGGATTAACTTTTCCCTTTCCTTTCCGATCTCACCCACAGAATAAGTCCAGGCTGCGTCAGCGAAGAAACCATTCATTTCAACGCCAATATCAACACTTACAATGTCACCTTCTTGAATATATTTCATTAAAGATGGAATGCCGTGGACAACTTCCTCGTTAACAGAAATACAGCTTTCGGCCGGATATCCTCTGTACCCCTTGAAAGCAGGCCTGGCTCCCTTCTTACGAATCAAATCAGCAATCAAATCATTTATCTGAGCGGTGGTAACTCCGGGTTTTATGATATCCTCTCTTTCCAAAAACCCAAATATTTCAGCAATAACCCGGCCACTTCTTTTGATAGAATCAATCTCTTTATCTGTCTTTAATCGAGTCATTTCAGCTTCACCAATCTCCCAGTTGTCTTCCGCCAGACTTCTTATCCTCTGGCGACATTCCTGATGATGACTCATTATGGACGGCAAAAACTGCCGCCCCAGGCATCATTTTTTGGCTCGAATGAATCCTTTGTAGTGACGCATCAATAGATGAGACTCCAACTGTTGGGAAGTATCCAGAGCTACCCCTACGGCTATTAAAATCGAAGTCCCTCCAAAAGGAAAACTGTTAAAAAGTAGTTCCTGATTTATGATCACGGGTAATACAGCAATAAAAGCAAAAAAGAGGGCGCCAACAAAGGTCACCCTGGTGAGTACTTGGGTAATATACTCAGCCGTGGACCTTCCCGGGCGCAAGCCGGGAATGAATCCTCCATATTTGCGCATATTATCCGCTACCTCCACCGGGTTAAAAACTACCGCCGTATAGAAAAAAGTGAAGAAAATTACCGCTAGAGCATAAAGAAGATAATAGAAAACTGAGCCGGGACTAAGCCAGCGAGCAATATCCTGGGTAATTGGATGCTGGATAAACCTGGCTATGGTAGTAGGAAGTAAAAGTACGGAAATAGCAAAGATAATGGCTATCACTCCTACTCCCCCTATACGAATGGGTAAATAAGTCATCTGTCCTCCATACACTTTCCTGCCTACGACGCGTCGGGCATAACGAATGGGAATTCTTCTTTCAGCCCGATATACAAGTACTACCGATGCTGTAACCAGAATAGCAATGATAGCGAACAAAAACAGAAGAAATGGCGTAATTTGGCCGGTTTTAGCTATCCGCAGAATATTTCCTATAGAGGGACCAACCTGAGCCACTATACCGGCGAAAATTATCAAAGAAATACCATTGCCTATTCCTCTCTCAGTGATCTTCTCCCCCAGCCACATTATGAAAATGGTTCCAGTGATAAGGGTAATAGCGGCCGGGAAAATAAACTGCCAGCCCTGGTAAAAAACAAAAGCCCCTTCATTGATGCTTTGAATCCAGATAATTAAGGCCAGTCCCTGAATAGCAGCGATAGGTAAAGTACCGTATCTGGATATCTGCATAATTTTCTTCCGACCTTCCTCCCCTTGTCGACTCAATCTCTCCAACTGCGGAATAGCCACCGTTAAAAGTTGCATAATAATAGAAGCACTGATATATGGCATAATTCCCAGAGAAAAAATAGACATTCGCCGCAGGGCCCCCCCGGCAAAGATATTCATCAGACCAAAAGCCCCACTCTGAAAAAGAGTGCTTTGGGCTAGAGCACCCAAGTTAACTCCCGGGATGGGAATGAAACAACCTAGTCGAAAAACTACAAACATACCCAGAGTAAACATAATTCTACGGCGCAGTTCAGGAATCTTAAAAATACCTTGTATCTTATCAAGCATTAAATCACCTCAGTTGTGCCCCCAGCTTCTACTATCTTCCTGGTGGCTTCCCGGGAAAAGTAATGAGCCCGGACTTTCAGGCCCACCTCCACCTTTCCTTCTCCCAAAATTTTTACCTTCCGGCCCTTTCCCTTTATCAAACCTACCTTTTTAAGAACCTCAGGATTAATTTCAGATCCACTCTCAAATAGACTAAGACTCTCCAGATTAACAAAAGCAACTTTTTCCTGATGTGGAGGCTTAAATCCTCTCTTGGGAACTCTACGAGTTAGAGGCATCTGTCCTCCTTCAAACCAAGGAGGGACTTTTCCTCTGGATTTCTGGCCCTTATGACCTCGGGTAGAGGTTTTACCATGCCCAGAGCTTGGCCCTCGGCCCACTCTTTTTTTCTTATGAGTGGCCCCCGAGGGAATTCTAAGAATCTTCGGATCCACCCTTTCCTCCTTTTCCCCTCAGTTTAAAAATTTCTTCGGCACTCCTGAGTTTATTGAGTCCATTTAGAGTAGCCTTGGCCACATTAAGTGGATTATTACTCCTCAATGATTTACTCAAAATATCCTTTACTCCAGCTAATTCCACCACCGCTCGCACAGCCTCACCAGCTATGATTCCTGTTCCGTAGGCTGCCGGTTTAAGAAGTACCTGAGCACCACCAAATTTACCCACTACTTTATGTGGAATAGTATTGTTTCTCAAAGAGACCTCAATCATAGCTTTCTCTGCTTTTCTACGTGCTTTTCTCATAGCTCCCAGTAACTCTTTTGCCTTACCCAGGGCCAGCCCAACATATCCATTTTTGTCTCCAACTACCACCAGAGCATTAAAACCAATAGTCCGACCACCTTTAACCACAGTAAAGACTCTCCTGACTCTGATCAGTTTTTCTTCCAACTCTCCTATCTTTCCCCGCTTTGGAGCAGCTTCTTGCGCTGTTTCTTTATCCACTGTCTCCCCCTTCAATCACGGATAATAGCGATATATCTAAAATCTTAATCCCTCCTGTCTCGCACCTTCGGCTAAGGCCTTCATTTTTCCCTTATATGGATAACCACTTCTATCGAACACCAGTTCCTCAATTCCTAAAGCTCTGACTTTCTTGCCCAATTCCTGGCCCAGCGCTTCGGCAATGGATAAACTCTTGCAATTGTGACTTGTTTTATCCCTCTTTTGAGAGGAAACAAAGGCCAGAGTACAACCTCTTTCATCGTCGATTACCTGAGCATAAATGTAGCGATTACTCTTGTAAACGCAAAGACGAGGTCTATTGGCTAGACCAAATATCTTTTTACGAATCCTTCTTTTTTTTCTTTCCCTGAATAAAAGTTTACCTTTTGCCTTATTCATTTTGTGCTCTCTCATTACCCTTTACTTCCCAGAGCCGCTTTTCCGATCTTCCGTCTCACTACCTCACCCCGGTATCTGATTCCTTTTCCCTTGTATGGCTCAGGTTTCTTCAAGGCTCTTATCTCGGCCGCTACCTCTCCCACTTTTTGCTTATCACACCCCCGAATACAAATAGTAGTTGGATTGGAAACTTCAACCGTTATTTCTTGAGGAATGCGGTATTTTACCAAATGAGAAAATCCCAGGTTAAAAATGAGGTATCCTTTTTCCATACTGGCTTTGTATCCCATCCCCACTATCTGCAAATGTTTCTCAAAACCCTCTGATATTCCCTTAACCATATTGAAGATAAGACTACGAGTGGTCCCGTGCAGAGCCTTGCTTTGTTTGTCCTCTCTCAACCTTTTTACAATTAACTGTCCGTTTTCCTCGAAAACCTCACAACAGGAAGGAACCCGTCTGTTTAATTCTCCCCGCGACCCTTTGACGGTAACTACTCTCTCATTTATTTGAACTTGTACATTCTCCGGAATCGATATCGGCAGTCTTCCTATCCTTGACATAAAAGCTCCCCCCCATAAGAATTATGAACCTTATCTACCAGATACAACAAAGAAGTTCGCCTCCTTGTCCTATCCGTTTAGCTTGCGCACCGGAGAGAACTCCCCGAGGAGTGGAAAGAACACAAATTCCCAATCCATTTAAAACCCGGGGAATTTCATCTTTTCCTACATATTTTCGCTGTCCGGGTTTGCTAACCTTCTCAAGATGGGTAATAACTTTTTCTCCTTGTTCCGAATATTTCAAGAAGATATCCATTAGATGTCTACCCTTCCTAACTCTGATCCGATAACCTTTTAGGTAGCCTTCCTTGACCAGAAGAGAAACTACAGCCTCATTAAACTTGGATGCCGGGACTTCAACCCGGGGCCTAAAAATAATATTAGCGTTCCTAATTCGGGTCAAAAGGTCGGCAATAGGATCACTACACATCTGCCTCTCCTTTTTTTCTTTCTTTCCGGGAACCCCTATAAAAACAAATTCACTTCCTCTGGACGATCACTAGGTAGCCAACAGGCTACCAGCTTGCCTTTCTCACTCCAGGTAGAGCCCCTCTGTGAGCTAGCTCGCGAAAACACAACCGACAGATAGCAAATCTCCTCATAAAACCCCGGGGACGACCACAAATCTTACACCGGTTATATCCACGAACCTCAAATTTCGGCTTCCTCTTGGCCTTCTCTATGAGACATTTCTTAGCCATTTTTCCTCATGTCCTTGAATTAACTTCATCCCTGAATATACAAAAACTTATTGTTTAAAAGGCATCCCTAAAGACAAAAGTAGTTCTTTAGCCTCGGTATCATTACTGGCCGTGGTAACTATAGTTATGGAAAGACCCTGCCCCTTTATGGCCTCATCATACTCTACCTCAGGAAACACCAGTTGGTCTCTCAAACCCAGGGTAAAATTACCCCGGCCATCGAAGCCATCCGGAGAGACACCCTGGAAATCTCTAATTCGAGGCATAGTCAAATTAAAAAGACGGTCCAAGAACTCGTACATCATATCCCCCCGAAGAGTAGTCGCACAACCAATGACCATCCCCTCCCGTAGGTTGAATCCAGCAATGGATTTCTTAGCCTTGGTTACTATCGTCTGTTGACCAGTGATCGAAGCTATAACCTTTCTGGCCGTTTCCAATAATTTTGGGTCGGTCTTGGCTGCCCCTACACCTACATTTACACACACCTTCTCAATCTTGGGTACTTTCATTGGATTGTCCAAACTAAACTTCTTCATCATCAAAGGAATAGTTTCCCGGCCATATATTTCCTTCAATCTTACCATATTCTCATTCCTCTCTCAATAATATAGCGTTTCCCAAATAATCTAATATCAATCAATCCCTTCTCCACACTTCTTGCAAATTCTGAGCTTTTCTCTTTCTTCAAGAGAATCTCCCGAGACCCTTACCCCTATTCGTGTCCTTTTCCCGCAACGAGGACAGACAATCATAACTTTAGAGACAGAAAGCGGTGCCTCTCGTTCAATAATTCCACTATCCTGTCCCCGTTTTCTGGCCCGGACATGCCTCTTGGCAATATTTATGCCCTCCACCACCAATTTGTCCTTACCAGGGATTCGTTCAATGACTTTCCCTACCTTTCCCCGATCTTTACCCTGGAGAATAATAACCTGATCCCCTACTTTTATCCGAGACATTCAAAATCACCTCAATTGGCGCTTTTCCAGCACTTCTGTTGGTTAATTGTTAATTCACAAGACCTCAGGAGCCAGAGAAACAATCCTCATAAAATTTTTCTCTCTCAATTCTCTGGTAACCGGACCAAAAATTCTAGTCCCTCGTGGGTTACCGGCTGGATCAATTAATACCCCAGCATTTTCGTCAAACCTTATGTAGGACCCATCTCTCCTACGTATTTCTTTTTTAGTTCGGACAACTACCGCTCTGACCACCTCGCCTTTTCTTATTTCGCTGTTAGGAATGGCCTTCTTAACCGAAGCTATTATAACATCTCCGATCCGGGCATAACGGCGAGCAGATCCCCCCAATACGCCAATACACATAATTTTTCTGGCACCAGTATTATCAGCTACTGTCAACTGGCTCCGTAGCTGAATCATTCTACAGACCTCTCTTTTTTATAATCTGGGAAATTTTCCAGTGTTTTTCCTTACTTAAAGGCCTGGTCTCGACAATTTTGACCAGATCCCCAACCTCACACTGATTATTTTCGTCGTGAACTTTAACTCTCTTCCTTTTCCGTATTCTCTTACCATAAAATAGATGAATAAATTCTCTTTCCAGCGTAACTACCACTGTTTTATCTGACTTGTCGCTGGTCACAAAACCCATTCTCTCCTTGCTTTTCTTTTTCAACTTCCCTTCTCCTATCTAAGACCCAATTATTCTTGCTGCAAGACAGTTTTTATCCGAGCAATGCTTCTTTTCACTTGTTTGAGTTTTGCAGAATTAGCCATGCGACCCTGAACTGCTTGAATCCTTAAGTCAAACAACTCTTTTTCTGACTGTCTCAGGCGAGACAATAAATCTTCCCGACCTAATTCCCTGAGTTCTGAAGTTCTCATATTGTACTTGCCCCCGCGCAAACCATCTTCGTCTTAACCGGAAGCTTGTGGGAAGCTAAAACAAAGGCTCTTTTGGCCTTTCGTTCATCTACTCCTCCCAACTCAAAAAGCATTCTTCCCCGTCGGACCGGAGCAACCCAGAAAGCCGTATCACCCTTACCTTTGCCCATCCTGGTTTCCAGAGGTTTTTTACTCACGGGTTTGTCGGGAAAAATCCGGATCCAAAGACGACCTTCATGGCCCAGAGCACGAACTATGGTGATCCTGGTTGCCTCAATCTGATTCGAGGTAATCCAACTTGACTCCTGGGTAAGTAAACCGTATTCTCCAAAATTCAATTGGGTTCCCGCCGAGGCTTTGCCCTTCATTTTTCCTCTATGACTCTTTCGAAACTTAACTCTCCGGGGTTGCAATTGCATCTTTTAACTCCCCTTTAGATGAATTTGCCACCGAGCCAGGAAGAATTTCTCCCCGATAGATCCACACTTTTACTCCAATACAACCATAAGTAGTGTGAGCAGTGGCCTGTCCATAATCAATGTCAGCCCTCAAGGTATGCAAAGGAACTCTTCCTTCTATCATCCATTCTTTTCGGGCAATTTCGGCTCCGGAAATTCTACCTTTACACATAACCTTTATCCCCTCAGCTCCTGAATCCCGTACCCTGGAAATTACTTCCCGCATAGCTCTTTTGGCTCCGGTTCTCCTTACCAATTGAAAGGCAACTCTCTCGGCCACCAGTTGAGCATCAAGATCAGGTTGGGAAATTTCCTGAACATTTAAAAAAATTTTCCCTTCCCCAACCATACCAGATAATTGTTCTCTGGTCTTCTCAATAATCTCACCCCTCCTACCAATGATAATTCCAGGCCGAGCAGCCAAAATAGTAATGCGTATCTTACTCATTGCTCTTTCTATTAAAACTTCCGAAATATTGGCTCTTTGGAATTTCTCCTTGAGAAATTTTCGAATTAATATGTCTTGGTGCAAATGATGAGCATAATTCTCCTTATCTTCATACCATTTGCTGATCCAATCCCGAAATATTCCTAATCTAAACCCTATAGGGTGAACCTTTTGTCCCAACTTTTTCTCCTTTATCCTTTGGGTTCAAGAATAATTGTGATATGAGAAGTTCTTCTTCTCATTAAATCGGCTCTTCCCCGAGCCCGTGGCTTAGTTCGCTTCAAAGTAGACCCTTGGTCTATAAGAGCATTCTTAACATAAAGATTTGCCGCTGATAGACCAAGATTATTCTCGGCATTAGCCAGAGCAGACTTCAACACTTTCTCTACTATACCAGACCTGGCTTTCGGCATAAAACTTAAAATATTAAGAGCTTCTTCAACTCTTTTGCCTTTAATTATTTGAGTAACCTTTCTCATTTTTACAGGCGAAGAACGTACATATTTAGCTATGGCTTTGACTTCCATTACTCTGTCCTTGTCTCAAATAAAATTCCGTATTTGTCTTTTCCCAACTTTCCCGGCCAATTTAATTACCCATCGGCCCTATTTTGGGGTAATGACTCGCTTACTATGAGCTCCATGATGGCCAAACTTACGAGTAGGCGCGAACTCACCCAACCTATGTCCCACCATATCCTCGGTGATATAAACCTCACGAAAATCTTTTCCGTTATGTACGGCAAAAGTATATCCCACAAAATCAGGAATAATCATAGATCGACGAGACCAAGTTTTGATAGGTCTTTTTTCGCCTTCTTTCTGTACTTTCTTCATTTTTCTTAGTAAACAACTTTCTACATAAGCCCCTTTTTTTAGCGAACGGCCCATGCCTACCCCCTTTTATCTTTTCTTTCTCCTCTGCACAATTAGCCGGTCCGAAGCTTTGTTCTTCTTCCGGGTTTTCTTACCCTTGGTAGGCCAACCCCAAGGGCTTACCGGATGCCTACCCGGTGCGCTCCGGCCCTCTCCTCCCCCGTGAGGGTGATCAATGGGATTCATAGCCACTCCCCGGACATGGGGTCTTCTACCCATTCTTCTGGAAATTCCCGCCTTTCCTATCTTAATACTATTGTGATCTATGTTTCCCACCCTCCCTATAGTTGCTTTACACTGCAAGGGGAAAAGCCGAAGTTCTCCTGAGGGAAGCTTAATTTGAGCATATTTTTTCTCTTTGCTGAGAAGCTGAGCTGCAGTTCCAGCAGAGCGAACCAGTTGAGCCCCTTTACCAGGTGTTAGCTCTATATTAAAGATGAAACTACCCTCCGGAATTTTCTTTAGAGGCAAAGCGTAGCCCAATTTTGAAGAAACAGTTTCTCCAGACATTATTTGATCTCCCACCTGGAGACCTTGAGGGGCAATAATATATCTCTTTTCTCCATCCCGGTACTGAACAAGAGCAATTCTGGCAGACCTATTGGGATCATATTCCAGAGAGATAATCTGACCCGGAACCTCGTCTTTATTGCGTTTGAAATCCACCAGGCGGTATCTTCTTCTTGAGCCTCCCCCGCGATGCCGTATACAAATCCGACCTTGATTATTCCGGCCACTCTTTTTTTTCAGAATTACCGTAAGACTTTTCTCTGGTTTTTTAACAGTAAGATCGGAAAAATCTGCCGAAATCCGATGTCTGCAACCAGGAGAGGTTGGCTTATGCGTTTTCAAGGGCATTCTTAAACTCCCAATTCTTCAATACTTTCTCCTTCTTTTAACTTGACAATTGCCTTTTTCCAGGACGACGTTTTTCCTACTACCTTCCCTCGAAATTTTTTCGCTTTTCCTTTCACCCGCAAGGTTCTTACTTTTTCAACTCTGACCTTGAACGCTTCTTCCACCGCATTTCTAATTTCAATCTTGTTAGCCCGGGGAGAAACTTTAAATACATATTTATTTTGACTTAGAAGATCTGTCCCTTTTTCGGTAATTACCGGCCCTAAAATGATTTCCCTAAAAGATTTACTCATTTTTTAACCTTTCACTCAGAATAGCCAAAGCCTCTTTGGTTAAAAGGAAATTGTCGTAAAAAAGTGTTTCAAAGGCGGAAACAAGTAAAGGTGACTGTAAAGCTAAATAAGACAAATTCGAAGAGGACCTAATGGTCTTTTCGTCCGGTTCTCCCAGAACTAAAAGAGTTCTCCCGGACAGAGACAAACTGTCAAGTAAGACGGACATTTCCTTGGTCTTACCACTGGGAATAGACACCTCATCCAAAATAAAGAAACTCCCTTCCTTGATTTTCATCCTTAGAGCCGAAATTAAAGCCATTTTTTTCTTTTTTCGAGTCAGTCGATAGCGAAAATCCCGGGGGTTAGGCCCAAAAGCAACTCCACCACCAACCCAAAGAGGAGATCTGGTACTTCCAGCACGTGCTCTACCAGTCCCTTTTTGAATCCAGGGTTTTCTGCCTCCACCTCTAACGGCAGCCCGATTTTTGGTAGAAGCCGTTCCTTGACGACAATTAGCCTGATGGGCTAAAACTGCTTCTCTTAAAATGGGCTGGTTAATTTCTCCCTGAAATATTTTCTTATCTAATTCAACTGTATTAACCATCTCACCTTGCTGATTATGAACTTTCCAATCCATCTTAACCTTCCTCGCTTTCTACATATAATAAACCACCCATACTACCAGGAACAGCCCCTCTTACTAATAGAAGGTTTTCTTGTGCATTAACCTCGGCTACCCGTAGGTTGAGAACGGTAACTCTTTTATTACCCATCCGCCCGGGCATTTTCTTTCCCTTAAAAACCCGGGAAGGATCGGACGAAGCTCCGATGGAACCGGGTCGGCGACGCCAGCCACCTGCTCCATGAGAAGCTGGGCCTCCCTTGAATCCCCATCTTTTCACCACTCCGGTAAATCCTTTTCCTTTAGATACACCAGTGACCTTAACCAGCTCTCCCGGTTTGAAAATGTCCACCTTAATTTTTGCTCCCGAACTGAATTTTTGCGAATCATCAACCCGAATCTCTCTAAGATACCTTTTGGGAACAACATTATGTTTTTGAAAATGCCCCCGAAGACATTGGTTAACCCTCGAGGGATTTACTGAATCAAAACCAATTTGTATGGCACTGTACCCGTCTTTGTCCTGGGTCTTTTTTTGGACAACTACACAAGGTCCTGTTTCGATCACCGTCACGGGAATTACCTCTCCCTCTCTAAATATCTGAGACATACCCAATTTTTTCCCCAATATTGCCTTAATCATAGTTTAACCTCTACGTGAACACCCGTAGGGAGATTCATGGCCATCAGGGCATCTATTGTTTTGGAATTTGATTCCAAAATATCAATCACTCTCTTGTGCACTCTCATTTCAAATTGTTCTCGAGAATCCTTATGAACGTGAGGAGAGCGAAGAACAGTAAAAATACTAATCCTGGTAGGTAGAGGAATGGGGCCGCATACTTTAGCTCCGGTTCTTTCAATAGTCTCCACAATTTTCCCTACCGATTGATCCAATATCTTGTGATCATAAGCCTTTAGTTTAATCCTTATTCTTTGCTGAGGCATCTTTTGCTTTCCTCCACAAAAACATTTATCCTAAAACTTTTTTCGTTAACTCAGAAGGTATCTCCTGGTAATCAAAAAACTCTATGTTATGGATTGCTTTACCCCGGGTTAAAGATCGCAACCTGGTAACATACCCAAACAGCTCGGCCAGAGGAACGTGGGCTACTAAATAATGTATATCTTGTTCACTTTCTGTCTTTACAATCTGACCCCGGCGGGAGGTAATATCTTTGATTACCTCACCCAAGAAAATATGAGGTACTCTGATCTCCAGTTTCATTACCGGTTCAAGTAGATAAGGATCTGCCTCTTGAGAAGCTTTCCTGAAAGCAATAGACGCCGCTGCTTTAAAGGCATACTCAGAAGAGTCTACGGGATGATAGGAACCATCCAAAAGAATAGTCCTTACATTCACCACCGGATAACTCCCCATCACTCCAGACAACATCGACTGCTTTATTGCCTTCTTAATAGCCGGTATAAACTGTTTAGGAATAACTCCTCCTCTACTTTTATCCACAAAAAATTCCTCTCCTTTTTTCCCAGGTTCAACTTGCAAATAGACGTCACCGTATTGACCTTTCCCACCACTTTGTCTAATATACTGACCCCGGGCTCGGGTTTCTCTTCTGAGAGTCTCTCTATAGGCTACCTGGGGCTTGCCTACATTTACTTTAACCCCAAATTCTCGCTTTAGCCTGTCCAAAATTATGTCCAGATGAAGTTGACCCATTCCTGAGATGATAGTTTGACCAGTCTCCGTATCCTGTTTGACCTTAAAAGTAGGATCTTCCTGCATTAACTTGCTTAGAACAAGGGAAAGTCTATCCTGCTCCGCTTTACTCCGAGGCTCAATAGCTACGGAGATTACCGGTTGGGCAAATCTTATACTTTCCAGTAGTAGTGGATGATCCTCGGAACAAAGAGAATCACCGGTTTCAATCTTGGCCGGACCAATAACTGCCCCAATGTCTCCGCTACAAAGTTCATTCTTTTCCTTACGATAATTAGCATGCATTTCTAAGATTCTGGTAATTCTTTCTCTTGAGTCTCTCAGGGGATCATATATGAAACACCCCCTTTTAATCCTACCAGAATAAATTCTTACATAAGTTAATCGCCCCACATAAGGATCAGTCACTACCTTGAATGCCAAAGCCGATAAAGGTTCATCCGGGGAAGGAAGTCTTTTTTCCCTCTTATGGCTCCGAGGATTCACTCCCTCTACTGGCGGAACATCCAGAGGAGAAGGCAGATAGTCAATTATCCCTTTCAAAAGTAGGCGGATTCCCTTGTTTCTCAGGGCACTTCCACAAAAGACCGGCACACCCTGGTGAGCCAGAGTAAGTATCCTGATACCGGTCATGATCTCCTCAGGTTTTAGATTTCCCTTTTCCAAGAATTTCTCCAACAGTTCATCACTTGACTCGGCCGCTTTTTCCACCAGGTCATGATGCAAGTAAAGAGCTCTCTGGTAAAGATGGGAAGGTATCTTTTTTTCTACGATCTTTGCCTCGGGCTGATTACCTTCCCACTCAAAAGCCTTCATCTTAACCACGTCTATTATTCCCCGGAAATCATCCTCCTCCCCCAGGGGTAGTTGAACAAGTAGAGGTAATAGAGAAAATTTTTTCTTTATCTGGTTAATAACTCGGGAAAAATCAGCCCCCATCCGGTCCAGTTTATTGATGAAAATAACCCGAGGAATACGATAGCGATTGGCCTGACGCCAGACCGTCTCAGACTGAGGCTCCACTCCTCCCACCGCACAAAATATAATAACAACTCCATCCAGAACTCGCAAAGTTCTCTCCACCTCTACGGTAAAATCAACGTGTCC
>DAOVGF010000054.1 GCA_030672545.1 Candidatus Aerophobota bacterium | reverse complement strand
CCAACTACAATCGGACACATCATCATGGGCATCATAATCAGGGTCAAAACCAAACCCCTACCCTTGAATTTTCCCTGAAGGAGATAGGCAATTCCCATTCCCAGAAAGAACTGAATTGCTACAGCGAGAGAAACAAACTTGGCGGTAAAAATGAATCTCTCCCAGGTAAACGAATCAGTGAGAATAAACTGATAATTACCGAATCCCATAAACTTCGGGGCACCCGGGCGAAGAAGGGAAAACCTAAAGAATCCAGACCAGATTAAGGTAGCAAAGGGATAGCCAATGAGAAACAACAAAATGGCTAAGGTTGGCACTATGAACAAAATCTTAAACCTTTTTTCTGTAAGTATTTCTCTTCTAAAACCCTTTCTCGCACTCATTTTCTCTTTCTTTGATTTATTCATCAAAACCCTCTCCGGGGGTAAATTCTATACAGCTTAAATTCGTCATATCCAGTTTGCCATCTAAAAAAGTAAAACCGCCAACTAACTTTGTCCTCTCCCACCTCAGGTAGGAGGGAGAGGATGAACCTTTCCTCTCCCCATTGGAAGAATCCTATACCCACCGCATAACGTGTTATTCCCTGCGAGGTAATCTCTGTGAGAAAAGGATGCTTTTCCTCTCTAATTAGCTTTTTTATCAAAGAATAGTTTAAAAGAGACTCTTCTTGCCCAAGAGTGCTATACCGGCTGACCTCCAGAAAACAGCCTCTGGCCGAGCCAAAAATCTCCACTACTGTTTGAAGCTCATCACAACCACACCCTTTGCCTATGATATCAACTTCCCGAATGAGTTCCTGAGTAAACTGCTCGCCAACGTAGTACTCGGTAGTCGAGTCAAAAACAAAAAGCTTTTCCAGGCTGGGAAATCCCCTCCTGGCCCACCAGCTCATAATCATAGCCAGGCAGGTAGACTTATCAGAGATGTAATAGGGATAACTGACTACTCCCGAAACCACCTCGAATTCTTCGATGGCAGAGTCATCTAACTGAGCATTCTCTTTCTGGAGAAAAAAACTGCCTGCTTTCTCCCTCTCGCCTGAAGAAAAAGGCAAGTTTACTATCTTTCCACTGGTGACCTCAACAAGTAAATCGTCAAATCTTTGTTCACCGCAGGAGTAAGCAATTCTAAAGAAATAATGTAAGGGGCCGAGGTATACCAGGGAAGTGTCATCAATCTGGGCTTTCTCACCAAATCTTAAGGAAATCATCCTTTGAGCAAGAGTTCTTGATTCCGCCAGAGACTTCTCTAAAAACTGTCCTCCTGCTCCCAGAGCAAGAAGAGTATTGTTTTCTCCTACCCGGATTAACTCCAGTTTTTCTCCCTGCCAGAGACAAGACCCCCAATACCCTATCCTCTCCCCATCGGCATTATATACTGGTTTTTTATCCTCCGGAGCAACCCGCTCAAGACAGCAAAGCAATTGAGAAAGATCGTAAGTTCTGAACTCATTTAGAGAAAACGCCCTTAAGGGAAAAAGGATAAGAAAACAGAAAAAAACCAGTCCCCCTGCGACAAGCCATTTTTTTCTCTGGATCAGCCGTCTCTCACTTCCCCGGCATGGAGATCTCATGGAAAACCTTATTTTCTACCCAGAACTCCAAAAGTCATCCCTATCAGCAAATACTTTCTGATGTAGATAAACAAAACCACCACTGGAGCAATTAAAATGAACCCGGCGGCGGCTACCATCCCCCAGTCTAAACCAGCCGGACCAAGAGCTGCAGCAATTCTCGGGGGTAGCGTCTTAGCATAACGCGTGGAAACAATGGAGGCAAAGGTAAATTCATTCCAGGCGAAAATGAAACAAAATCCGGCGGTAGCAGCTACTCCACTCTTTACCAGGGGCAGAATAATCTTACGGAAAGCCTGAAAACGCGTATACCCATCAACTAGGGCAGCCTCTTCGTACTGCCTGGGAATCCCGTCAAAAAACCCTTTCATTATCCAGGTAGCCAGGCCTAAATTAATTAAAATATAAAGTAAAATCATCCCCGGGCGGGTGTCTGCCAGACGAAGCCACTTACTACTGAACATCATATAAATTGGAACTAATACAGCCACGGGGGGAAGCATCCTGGTGGAAAGGGCAAAAAACATAAAATCTCCTTTTCCAAAGAAATCAAATCTGGAAGCAGCATAACCAGCCATTGTCCCCAGAATCACTGCTCCCATAGTTCCCAGACCAGCTTCAATCACGCTGTTCCACAAACAGGGGAGAAAGTCAGTAGCAGTGGTTTCTCCACTCAAGAGATACTTTATAAAAAGCCTTTTGTAAGGGCCAAAAGTAGGTTTAAAAATCACTCGAGGCGGGATGGCAAATATGTCAATTCTATTTTTCAGGGAGGTCAAGAAAAGCCAGATTAAAGGAAATACTGCGAACGAAACCACTATCACTATTAGAAAAACGAAGACAACTCTCCTTACGGTTGTGCTCCTTCTCTCCATCTTTCTAGCCTTTGCTCCCGCTCCTGCAAGAGGAGCGGGAGCTATTTCTTCCTCGACCTTAATGAACTATATTATCAGGAACATCCACGTGCTTGGTTCTGGTGATTTCGTATCCAGCTCTTTTCAGTGTCCTTTCGTGACGCTCAGCACAGTCCTTAAGGGCCTGTGCAGCTGTCTTTTTCCCCACTACGGCAGTGTTGACTTCCTCCTGCATAATGTCCAGCAAGATAGCGTATTCCGGAACATGCCAGTAGTCATTGATCCAGTTCAGAGCCACCCGGAACAGTTTATTGTAAGGATTCATTTGCAGCCATTCCGGGCTCTTCATTACACTCAGGCGGCCAGTCTGACAGTTACGGGCGTACTTCATTTGCTGATCGTGCTGCTCATACCACTCAATAAACTTCCAGGCAGCATCCACGTGTTTGGAATACTTGTTTATTCCGATTCCCTGTCCACCCATACTGAACTCGCGGCGGTATCTTCCATCCATCCCGTATTCCCCGGGAAGAATGGCAAATCCTACTTTGTCTACTATCTTGGAAACCTTAGGATCTAACATTGAGCCAAAAAAGTAGAACCACTGCATAGCCATAGCTGCTCTTCCCTGCTGCATTGCCGTATTAACCTCGTCGAAGCCCCAGGTTTCCGAGCCAGGTGGACAGAACTTAAACAAATCAACATAGAATTCCATTCCCTGAATAGAGGCAGGACTGTCCAGATAACCTTTTACTTCGTTGGTTTGGGGATTCCACAGCTCACCACCAAAGACCCAGATGAAAGTGTTGGACATACTGGTACAATAATCGTATTCCCTCCCCCCGTACTGGGCAAATCCATAAAGACCTTCTTCGGGGCGGGTGAAGAACTCAGCTATATCCCTGAGCTGTCGGTAGGTCTTGGGTATGTCCAGCTCATAGCGATATCTCTCGAAGAACTTGGCTTTTTCTTCCAAATCCTCAAAAAGGTCTTTCCGATAAATTAGACCAAGGCAGTCCTGGTTAGCCGGGAAGGCATAGTAGTTACCGCTTCCATCAGGATACTCTCCGTACCTGGCTAAAGAAACCGGTGAAAAGTCTGTAATATCAAGAATTTTTGACTTTTCTATAAGAGGGTTTAGGAGCACACAATGTCCCCCTCCGGCAAATTCAGCTACCGACTGACTGTCCCAACAGGCTAAATCAAATCCACTTCCATGGGCGGCAAATTCAGCGGCTATCTTATCATGCCACTGAGGCCCGTAGGGCACTAAGGCTCCCACAACCTTGTCTCCAGAAATCTTTTCCCAGTCCTTGGCAATATCCAGCAAAGTCTCCGCGCAGATTCCCGCATGCCAGACCAGAGTAAGAGTTATTCCTTTAGCGTTGCCTATGGCGGCATAAGAAAACAGAATCCCTGTAGCTATCACACTAACTAAAAAAACTCTAAGCTTTTTCCCAACCATTGTTTAAGCCTCCTTTTACCCAAAATAGTCAACCTGATCTTCTATTGGAATCCTCACCTCCTTTTCCCTCAATTTCTCTTTAAGGTAAAGAGTGCTTGGTTCAAGAAAACCGTCTTCACTAGGGAATAACCCTCTAAAAACGTTGACAATCAGGTTAAAAGACTACCTCTCTTCATGACAAATAAACAAAAAACCAGCTCATAAACATCATACTCGCTTTCAGAAACGTGTCAAACTCTTGACCGCCTCGGCAAACTCCTCTGATTAGTTCTCACCCAGCCAAAGAGAACCTCTTCCTATAAGCTCTTCTAAATCAGCAATAAGAGAGTCGGAGAAATTTACCTGGATAGACTTTGACCGAATAATAATTGCTAATCCGTTTTGAGGTTCGATATGAAAATATACCCGGCTTTTACCTTTATTGGCCGAGAGAATATCTCTTAACTTGGGTAAATCCACCGTCGGCGAATCCTCCACGGGAATC
>DAOVGF010000081.1 GCA_030672545.1 Candidatus Aerophobota bacterium | reverse complement strand
GCTATGGTGAAATGGAGCTGCAGGGAGATTATTTGCGGGTAAACTTGCAGACTTACGAAGTACTTGCCCAGGGTAGAGTAGTGATGAAGAGGAATGGTCAGCTCCTGGAGGGAGAAAGAATTAAGTTCAATCTGGAAAAAGGACAGGGAAAGATTGAGGTGGTTAAAGGAAGTGCGGATTGTTTCTACTTTTCCGCCGCCAAAGGGGAGGTCTCTGAGGAGGAGATTAATCTAACCCAGGGCAAGTTCACTACCTGCAATCTCTCTCCTCCTCATTATCATATCCGGGCCGAGAAAGTGCGGATTTTCCCCGGGGATAGAGTGGTGATGGTGAACGCTACTCTTTATCTCGGATCGCAGGCGATCTTTTGGTATCCCCGACTGGTACGGCATCTCCATCGGAGAAATGAGATTATTTTGCCCTGTTCCGGATATAACAATTTTGCCGGCTGGTATGTTCTAAGTGGTTATTCTTTCGAGATTTTCCGGAATTGGCAAGGTAGAGTCCATCTGGATTACTGGGAGAAAAAGGGCTGGGGGCTTGGCTTATCCTCCACCTGGGGTCAAGTCTCTACCTTGGGCAAAACTTTAAAGGACCAGGATATTGAGATAACTGAGGACTCCGCCAACGGGAGAAACAGCCGGGGTGAGATGGAAATTTATTATATTCCGGAAAGGGATTCCGGAGAGCAAAGAGGTGGATTTAGACTGAAGCATCAGTATCCCTTTAACTCTTCAGCTTGCCTTAAGCTTTGTCTGGATTATTGGAGCGATGATAAGATTCTCGAGGACTATTTTCCCGAAAAGCCGGCCGCGGAGAAGGAGATACTTCCTTCTTTTGTTTCCCTGGATTTATGGCGCCGCCGCTATAACTTCCGTTTCCTAATTGAGCCCCGGGTAAATTACTTTCTTCCAGAAGTCAGGCCGAGGCTTCCCGGGATAAAGTTTAATTTTTTCCCCTCCCAACTGGGGGAAAGCGGCCTTTATTTGAAAGAGGCTAATGAACTGAGCCATTTCATAAGTGATGATGAGAGTATTTTGCGAGCTGATTCACTTCTGGAACTCTCCTATCCTTTTACTTGGCCGGCATCTTTACGAATCGTCCCTTCCGGCGGGCTTCATCTTTTTCATTACCAGGAGCAAAATGGAGAAGGGGACGATTTTGCTATTCTTTACCAAAAATATTCTCTCTACGCTGGTTTTGAGGGGAAATGGGGAAGATTCACTAACCGCTTTGCTCCCACTTTGACCTACTATCATTCCTCTCCCTTCCCCGAAGGAATTGCGCATCTGGATCATAAAGAAGACTCTCATCCGGAGAATTTTCTTAAAATAGACTTAAATAGCGATTTTTTCTACGATAACACCAAATTCATTAATGCGGAGATTAATTGGAATTATGATTTTACGGCGGACCAGGAAAAATCCTTCCCCCTTGAGGGTAAATTAAACATATTTTTTTCCTCTACCGGTGAGGATTATCTAAGCCTCCGCTTTCTCTATCAACCCGAGGAGAGGACTTTTCCTGTAATTGGAGCCGATTTCTCCCTCAAAGGGGAAGACTGGTTTTGGGATGTCGGATTAAGAGAGTACCGAGATTATCAGGTTAAGAGATTATGGACACAGGTGGGGACGGCCCTGGGGGAAAAATGGCGAGTCTCCTCTAAGCTAAATTGGAATTTGATTTCGGGAACTCTGGAGGAGGAAGAATATTCTCTCTGGAGGGATTTACACTGCTGGGCTGCTGAGGTATCGGTGAAATTAAAGCCCCGTCAAGAATACCGGGTTACTCTCTATTTGACGGCTTTCCCCAGGTTTTAGAAAATGGGGACAGTCACTAATTTTTACAAAAAGTTTTGATATTACTCATAACTTATCAAGGAGGAAATAATGAGAGTTTTAGTGGTAGGAAGCGGTGGAAGAGAACATGCTCTTTGCTGGAAATTATCTCAAAGTCCTATGGTGGAGAAGATATATTGTGTACCTGGGAACGGAGGGATTGAAGAAATCGCCCAATGTGTGGATCTGGAGTATGAGAAGAGTTTTTCGGAACTGGTACAATTAATAAAGAAGGAAAAAATTGACTATACCCTGGTTGGTCCGGAAGCTCCGTTGGTAGCTGGAATGGTTGATTATTTTCGGAAGAGAGAACTCAAGATTTTTGGTCCTTCTAAAAAGGCGGCCCGAATTGAGGGAAGTAAAGTCTTTGCCAAAAGATTTATGAAAAAGTACCAGATACCTACCGCTGATTTTGCTATATTTTCTGATTCAGTTAAAGCTATTGAATATATAGAGAAGCAGTCTAAGCCTCAGGTGATCAAGGTAGATGGTCTGGCTGGAGGCAAAGGTGCTCTGGTCTGCCAAACCAAGAGGGAAGCCGTCAAAGCAGTGAAAGAGATTCTGGAGGAAAAGGCTTTCGGTGATGCCGGAAAGAGGATTGTAGTGGAAGAGAGACTTCGGGGTAAAGAGATATCTTTTTTTGTGCTCACGGATGGAACGGCGGTTAAAGCGTTGGTCTCTTCTCAGGACCACAAGCCAATTCTTGATTACGATAATGGTCCTAATACGGGCGGGATGGGTGCTTATTCGCCCGCTCCCCTTTCTCCTTCTCTTTTCCGGAAGATCATGGGCAGGATTATTCAACCTACCCTTGGGGGGCTAAAAGAAGAAGATTCTCCTTACCGGGGAGTATTATATCTTGGACTGATGATAGAAGCCGGAGAACCCAAAGTTCTTGAGTTCAACGCCCGTTTTGGCGATCCGGAAACTCAGGTTACTCTTCCCCGTCTCAAAAATGATTTACTGAAAGTTCTTCTGGCAGTAAGCCAAGGAAGCTTGGAGAGAATAAAACTTGAATGGCGCCGCCAGGCGGCTACCTGTGTGGTTTTGTCTTCCGCCGGATACCCGGGAAAATATGAAACCGGGAAGACCATTGAGGGATTATCTCAACTATCCCACATCAAGAACGTGTTTCCCTTTTGGGCCGGAGTGAAGCGAGAAAATGGGAATCTCATAACCAGTGGAGGCCGGGTCCTGGGAATTACCGCTTTAGCTGATACTATCAAAGAATCCATTCGTCAGGCTTATCGAGGAGTAAGCAAGGTTCACTTTGAAGGAATGCACTACCGCAGTGATATTGGCTACCAGGCCCTCAAATAAAGGGGACGAAAAAGAGAACCGTCCCCTTTATACCCTTTTTTATTTTGGAGGAAGAAGACCCTGGCGCAAAAGTTTCATTGCCTCAGTGGCATCTCCTTGTTGGATTACCTTTTCTATATTTTCTGGGCCTATTTTATCCAGAATTCTAAACAGTCCCTTGATCCATTCAATGGCTTCCGTGGCTGCTTTTTGGCCATTCTCCCGATAAGGAAACATATCCAGAGAATACCAGCCGTCGTAGCCGATTTTATCCAGCCAATAGAGGAGTTCCAGTAACTCTATGGTATGAACGGAGCCCACAATCATATCATCATCCCAGAGTCGGTAGTTATCATTTAGGTGAAGATGGAAGAGCAAATGACCGAATTGTTGTAACAGAGCCACACTTTCAGCCATATTCTCGTATGCCTCCAGGGCATGACCTATATCCAGGGTGACCCCGATGTTTTTCCGGTTCACCTCTTTGGCTAACAGGATTGCTTTGCCCACTGTCCCCACGAAACAGTGCGTGCGGGGCTCTTTAATTTTATATTCCACGGCAATCTTAACCGTGGGTAGATAATCAGCGCATTCCCTCAGTCCTTTTATTAGTCTATCCCAGGCTTTCAGGTAATCGATTTGGAAACAGTAGTCGTAGCCGTCCTGGCCAAGCCAGGGGCAGACCGCATTGCACTCTATCCGGGCCGCTAAATCCATAGCTTGTTTTACCTCATCAACAGCTTCCCTTCTTACTTTTTCATCATTGGCCGCAAAACTTCCCAATCCCCACTTAGCCGAAGACCAGAGTTCCGGAAGAATCATAGAAACCTGGAGACCAGCATCAGCTACCTGTTTGACTATCTCCTGGGCATTATCCCGATGGAGATGCCATCCTCCTATCAGCTCGATCCCAGTAAGGTCGGGAACCTTCTTGGCCCTCTCCAGCATCTCCGCAAAGCTTACTTTGGGAGAATATCCCTCCAGAACATATCTGTCACCACAAGAGCCAAAAACAACTGCTATGGCCGAAAACTTTCTTTCCTTATCCATTTTCCTTTATCCTCCTTTCTCTATCTTCATTGAGGTTCTTGCCCCATTTCTTGCATTGTTCTTTCTGCCTCTTCAAGAAACTTTTTGGCATTTTCAAGTTGATTTTTAGCATCTTCCTCAGTGATTTCTGTAAAATCACCGTAATCAGCATTCTCCCTGATAAGTTTAGCCTTTGGTAATAACCTGCTGAGCTCTTTTGGAAAAAATCCTGCTTTGATGATGTGCTGATTGAATAGTGCAATTACCCCAGAATGCTTACTACTATCCAATCCCTTCAAGGATAGGAGGGCTCTTGCGGCCATAAACATTGTGTAATAGCTCCGGTTAACAGAAAGACTGAAACGATCCCGAGTCAGCACTTCTTCTGCATCTTTTAAGTTCTCTTTGGCTTTGTCCATTCTATATCTGGCTAACGTTATCCTGCTCATAAGGCAATTCCCTCTTTTTTTACATTCTCAAAGAAAAGCGACCCTAATTCCTCGTTTTTCCTATATTCAAATAAACTGTAAACCACGGGAGCCAGGGGGACGTTAGTTTCAAAAAAATAGTCCGCGGCTATCTCGCCTATTGCATCTCTTACTTCCCCTTTTTTCTTGATGAGAACAAATATATCTACGTCTGAATCCTCTTGAAAATCTCCTCTTGCCTTTGAACCAAAAAGTCGAATATCAAGGATATCATCGCCAAGTTTCTCTCTTATCTCCTTTACAAACGACTTTATCACTTTTCTCTCGTAATAATCCAAATATGCCGGCTCTTTTTTCATGAGTGTTCACCTTTTCCTATATCCATCATACTACCAGCTCAAAAAATGTGCAAGGGGAACTTTAAGGAGAAAAGAACTTCCCTTTTGACTAAGTTAAAACAGCCCCGACTCCGGTCTTACCAGGGCTGAGTAAGCTTACCTCTACCCAACGATTCCATGGATTTAGATACCAGCGAGGGCAGGGGTTGACAAAAAAAATTAATTGATTAGCATAAAATTAGTTTGACTGCCTATTCGTGGTGGTCAAGGGAGAGAAGAGATGTTGGATATTCTTTTTAAGGGCGGCTGGTTGATGATTCCACTGGTGCTCTGCTCTGCC
>DAOVGF010000052.1 GCA_030672545.1 Candidatus Aerophobota bacterium | reverse complement strand
TTCAAAATCAGTGATGAGGTCCTTCGGGTTCGCTGCTCGGATACTGGATTTTTCTTAACTTATAAGGGGCCTCGAATGGGTAAGCAAACGAAAGTTAGAGAAGAAATCGAGCTCAAAGTAAACAAGGATATTTATCTATTGTTGGAGCGGCTGAGGTTTCGGAGATTTGGAGAAGTAAAAAAGAAAAGAGAAACTTATAGGGTAGGAAATTTCTCGATCAACCTGGACGAAGTGGAAAAACTGGGAGACTTTTTAGAGATTGAGACTTCAGATTTGGAGGAACGGGAAGAAATGATTGAACTGGTGGAAAAACTGGGAATCCCCAGACGGTTTTTGCTCAGAGAATCCTATCTTGAGCTTCTCCGAGAATCAACCTAACTTACCTAATCTTGAAATCTTGATTCTTCCAGGATTTCTTCATCCGGATAAGGCTCCTTCAGTAAGTCCTCTGACAAAGAATTTCTGAACGAAGAGGAAAATAATAACCAGAGGCAGACTCATCATTACCGTGGCAGCGGCCATCTCATTCCAGAACACGTCAAATTCTCTCAGGTACGCACCTAATCCCACTGCTACTGTGTGCTTACTCTGGGTTTTCAGAAGGATGAGACCAAAGGGGTATTCACTCCAACTAATGAGAAAAGCAAACAGAGCGGTGGTGGCCATGCCCAATTTGGATATGGGGAGAACAATTCTCAGAAAAGCCTGCAGGCGAGAGCAGCCGTCGATCTTGGCGGCATCTTCAAGGTCTACCGGGATATTACGAAAGGTTCCCACGGACATCCAGGTAGTAAAAGGTAGGGCAAAAGCAGTGTACAGGATGAGAAGGCCTAGACGAGAGTTATCCAAAGATAGTTTGCGCATGGTGGAATAAACTGGGATAAGTAAGGAAGGTCCCGGGAACATCTGAGAGACCAGAATGAGCAGAAGAAGCACAGATACACCGGGAAGACGGGTAAAACGAGCAAAACCATACCCGGCAAAGGAAGCAATGATAGTGCATAGTAGCGCTGCTCCTCCAGCTATGATCAAGCTATTGAGGAAAAAGAGCGGCCAGGGATCGTGCCTGCCCAATTGTTCACCAGTAAAAACCCCCTTGTACACATCCAGGGTGGGCGTTTTGGGTATTAAGCTGGGAGGGACATCAAAAACTTCACTGTAATGTTTGAAAGAAGTAATAAATAGCCAGAGGAAGGGGGAAAGTGTCATCACCACGATGAAAAGAGCTACCAACGCAATGATGATTTTCTTGGGAATGGCGAACTTTTTTCCGTAGGCCAAAGATGCCATTAGGTTACCCTCCAGTGTTTTCTGAATGCCTGCAAATAAATGAGACTAAAAATAAGAAGGATGACAAAATTTATCAAGGAGATAGCCGCCGCTCTACTCAAGCGATAAGATTGAAAAGCCGTTTTATATATGAGGACGGGGAGAATTTCGCTGTAGTGCAGTGGGCCACCTTCAGTCATTATAAAGACAGTAGTGAAGCTATTCATCAGCCAAATGGTGGTCAAAAGTCCTCCGATAACAAGAGCATAACGAAGTTGAGGTATGGTCAGGAAAATGAATTTTTGCCAGAAGTTAGTTCCGTCAATTTGGCCTGCTTCATACAGTTCTTTGGGAATAGCATGCAGAGTAGCCAAAATCATCAAGGCAATAAATGGATATATTCGCCACATAGCTACAAAAAGGCATACATAAAGAACCATTCCCTTCTCCGCCAACCAGGGAACATATGCGGGAACAAGATGGAGTTTCATCAGAACTTCATTGACCACTCCCATCTCACTGTTAAGCATCCAGCGCCAGGCAAAAGCTACACAAACCTCAGGCATAATCCAGGGAATAAAGATAATTCCTCTCACCAGTGAATTAAGTTTAAACTCCAGGTTAAGAAAGAGTCCTAGTCCCAGACCAATTAGAATAGTGCCCAGAGTTCCGAGACTAATCCACCGCATAGAGTTGAGAAAGATCTGGTGAAAAGTTTTGCTCTTGAGGACTTTGAGGTAGTTGTAGCCACCCACAAATTTTACTGTGGGCTTGATTAAGTGAACACTAAGCAAGCTAAGGTCAACGGCGTAAATAATAGGGACAATGATGAAAATTACGATAATGATAACCGGAGGTAAAATATAGAAAAAGCCTGACAAATTATCCCAGCTCAGTTTTCTTGATGTGCTTAACACTCTCATAGTGTATGTCTTTCACTCACCGGGAGAAAGTAACCTGACCCCTTTGGTGTTGGGTTACTTTCTCCCGGTTTTTCTAAATTGTCAAAGACAAGCCATTACATTTCTTCCAGAATCTCCTGACATTCTTCCTGGACAGCATCCAGGGCATCCTGAGGAGTTGCCTCTCCCAGTAGGGCGGATTGGAAACCGTGTCCAAATATCTTTACCATCTCGGTGAAACCAGGGAAAGAAGGCATAGAAATGGCCCCTTTTAAAGCAATACCCTTTTTGTACTGTTTCACCAGGTCAGGGTACGTTTCCGCAAAAGCGGGGGTTTCAAAGCCATCCCCAGTGGTAGCCACTCTCCCTTGAATTCTTACCCCGGCCCACATCTGCATGGATTCAGGGCGGGTTACCCATTTAATGAACTCCCAGGCTTCTTTCTTCACCTTGCTGGTGGAAATCATCATGTAGGTGGTGGTGCCGTCCATAATGGCTGAGGCGGCAGGATAACGACCACTGATTTTTGGATTCATGGGAAAAGGAGCCATCTTATACTCAAATCCGGGGAGGACTCCTATATTTTGGGCAGCTACTGGGACCCAGGACATCCCCAAACCCATAGCTGTTCTCTCTCTCAGAAATAACTCGATGGTCTTCATGTAGTCGATTTCCACAGTTCCGGGAGGAGCAACCTTGTATTTTCTAAATAGGTCAACATACAACTGAAGAGCATCAACGAATCCCGGTCCGTTAAAGACTACCTCATCTCCCTCGGTGTTCAGAAATCTTCCTCCGTTGGCATAAGCAATTCCTATGAAAATCTCCAGATCGTTCAATCCCAGGGTAGCCGGCATGATTATTCCATAGTGTTCTTTAGTGGTTAATTTCTTGGCTGCCTCGATGAGTTCATCCCAGGTAGTGGGAAGGAGAATCCCCGTTTCAGCGAACATCTTGCGGTTGTAGAAAAGCATGGGAGCCATATCCATGTAGGTGAGGATGCCATAAACTTTATCCTTGTAGGCACCCAAGTTCCAGCACTCAGGAAGCCAGCGGTCTTTCATGGCAGCAATATCCTGGGGAAACAAATCACTTAGAGGAGCCAGCATTCCCATCTCTACCATATCTGGTATACAAACTGTATCCCGGGAAATAAGATCAGGCATGGTCTTCATTTGCCAGGCCGAGATCAATTCTTCGCTCTTGGTCATCCAGCTTTTTTCTATTCGCACCACCTTGATACCAGGATGGTCAGCGTTGAAGGTCTTAATACACTCATCTACCCATTTATGTTCGGCGGGAAGACCTCCAAAATGCCAAATCACTACTTCTTTTTGAGCCAGAGCTGCGAAAGAATATCCCAAAACTAGCCATCCCAGACAAACAATCATCAACAAGAACCCTATCTTCTTCAAAATTCTCCTCCTTCTCTTTTAGATATTCCTCTCTGATATATTATCGGCAGTCTCACCTCCTTTTCTGATTTTGTCTCCATCGTTGGGAGGTATTGTGATTCTATCTAAGAAATTTATTTTGTCAAACAGGCTTTTTGATTTGCCCGCAAGAATGGACCTTGCCTAACTGGAAGGCTTTGATATAATTAAAGGTAATTTTCCCTTAGGGGTATAAACATGTCCAAGAAGAGTATTGGAAAAATAGAAAAACCAAAAGTGGTGGGCTATAAAGAGCGAGGGCCGAAAATTTATTTGGTACGTCTGTTATTTTCATTATCGGAAGGGGAAAAACCTTCGGCTGATTATGAGCGTAAGCTAAAAAAATACTGGCACCAGGTAGAGAGTCAACTTGATGATCTAATAAGAAAGCTGGGGCGAATTGATAAGATATTTCATGAGTTGGTGGATGCCGAAGGTGACCGGGGAATGCAGATTGTCAAAGAGGTAAATCCGGAAGGCTATAAGATGATAAAGCGGCTAAATGAACAAGGGGCTCAGCTTCAGGTTACTGAGGACACTCGTTTGGTAAGAGAAAGTATTGACTGGATCAGGTGTCTTAGTCTTCAGTTGGAGAGTACCCGGGTTCCTCTGCTTATTTCTCAGTTTTATTCCCGGGTCACCCAGGAACGGGATGGCTATATTTCCCAACGCATTGAGAATACTTTGAAGAAAAATGAGATTGGGATTTTATTTATCCGAGAGCAAAATGAAGTTCTCTTTCCATCCCATACTCAGGTTTTCCGTATTTTCCCACCGGTATTGGATGATATTCATCGTTACCTGAGAGACTTTGCTTTCCAGGGTTAATTTTCCCCTTTTATTCGATTCGGGTAATCAAGTAGATAGCTCCGGCGAGAAAAATTAGATTGGGGATCCAGGGAGAGAGAAAAGGTGTAATTACTCCACTTTTTCCCAGAGTATTGAAGAAAGCGGAAAGTTGATAATAACCGAAACTAACCATAAGGCCTGCACCCAGACCGGCTCCCCTTGATCTATTTTTTAAGAAAAGACCCAGGGATAAGCCGACAAACATAAGGATGAAATTAGCCCAGGGATAGGCTAATTTGAAAGTGAATTCAGTCTGAAGACCGCTGGTGGCAAAGCCGGCTTTTTTATATTCCGCAATAGATTTCTGCAAAGTGGAGAGATTCATTTTCTCGGGAGGTAAATATTTTCTGACGAAATAAGAGGGTTCTTGATGAACCGGGATTTTTTTTTCTTTAAATATATCCGACCGAGGTTTAGCTCCCAGTGAATATTCTTTGCCCTCCAATAAGACCCACTGATTACCATTCCATTTTGCTTTCCGGCAAAGAAGTAACGAAGAGGGTAGGTTTTTTTGGTAAATAAGTACGTCTTCCATAGTGCTTTGTTCTGTATTGAAAGACCTGATATAAAAGAGATAATCCGGAGGTACGGCAATAAAAATGTTTTTCTCTATCTTTTTGGTCGATGCTCCTCGGAAGAAGTTTTTACTCTGAAGTTCCTGAGCCGTCCGGTTAGCCTGGAAGATGAGAGTGTTATCCAGAAAGAGGATGGAAAAACTAATAATAACTCCAGTAGCTAAAAGAGGTAGGATAGCTCTTCTTATAGAAATTCCACTAATCTGCATAGCCTGAATCTGTCGGGTACTTTGAAGATAAGCTACCACGAAAAGAGTAGAAAGTATCACCGCAAAAGGACTAAGAAGACTGAATAAATAAGGTATTTGAAGTAAATAATAAACGATAAGAGAAAAAAGGTCAGCTTCTTTTTTTAAATTTCTTATCAAGGAGAAAAAATCAGTGAGAAGAAAAATTCCAATAAAGAAGAGAGTAAAAATAAAGTAAAGATGTAAATATTCTTTGTTTAAGTATTTATCCAGAATTTTCATGAGATCTCACTGTTTGATTAATTTCAAATGAAGCCAAATTGCCAGGCTAATGATGAAAAAATTGGGAATCCATATAGCCAGGATAGAAGGTAAGAATCCCGATCTTCCCAAAAAAATCCCGGTCAAGAGAAGGATATAATATATGATAACCAGGACCAAGGTTATTCCCAGACTTACAGATTTGTCTCCTCGCTCTACCTTGATACCTAACGGGACAGCCACTATTCCCAGGAAAAAAGCAGCTAAAGGAATGGCTAATCTGGTATGAAAATCCAGAGCAAAGTCCCTTACCTTTTCGGGGGAAAGAGTATTATCTTTCATTTTTGCCCTTATTTCCCAGAGATTCATCTCGGTGGATTTTTTCTCTTTTTGTCTTCCAGAAGTAATCTGATCCACCAGATAGATCTTCTGACGAGTGAACTTTCCCTGCTGGGTGAGTTGGTAATTCCGGCCAAATCGATAGATGTTGACTTTCTTTAGAGTCAAAACATTATTGCTTATTTTACCCTCTTGGGCCAGGGTAATCTGAGGAAAAAGGTGATTTTCCTGAGGAAGGAATTCATAGATAGCTATATCTTGTATTTTTTGAGTTTTCTCATCTACCTGGTAGGCGTAGAATTTTCTTCCCCCAATATCAATAATAGTCCTTTCTTTTACCTGTAAAGTTGGTCTCTGGAGCAGGATTTCCTGGTAGGTCTTTTGGTAGTTCTGGTTACACCAAGGAGTAAGCTGGGCAGAAAAATAGAGAGATATAATGGTCAGTCCTACAGTAAAGACTAAAAGAGGTTTTTCCAGAAGAAATAAGTTTATGCCGGCACTTCTTAAAGCAGTTATTTCTCCATCTGCACTGAGTCTGCCAAAAGATAAGAGTACAGCAAAGAGAAGAGCTACCGGAAGAACTATATCCAGAAAAGAAGGCACGCTGAAGAGGATGAGTTTTCCTACTTGGATGAGGGGGGCTTTTTGCAAAAAGACCAGTTCTGTTAGCTGGAATAATATACTCACTAAGAGGATAAGATTAAAAAAAAAGAAGCCAAAAACAAAAGGAGGGATAATTTCCCTTAACACGTACCGATGGATTATCTTCATCCTTTTTATCTTATATCTTTTTTTCTTCATTGACAAGCCGGCACTCGGGATATTCTGTCTCGCTCCGGCGATACTCTATGGTAGTCTGCCCTGTCCTCGGTGTTTTCCCCGTGGCGAAACGGGTTCTACTTTTATCTGGATAGCGCAGCTTAAAAGATTGCCGGCTCAGGGGCATTCATGATACATGAATGCCAGAGGAGTGCCAAACTCTGCCACTCACTGCCCCGCCCTAACTTTCGCTTCCTTAGGAAAACACGCTCAACGGGCAGAGAGAACCTCTGAGGGAAGATTATCAAAGTCGCTTCACCAGAATATCTCTCGCTAAAGTATAAACAAGGTAGGCGCAGCTTGAAAGCTGCGGCTACCATATATTCTGTCTTGCTCCTGAGCCCGTGGGTTGACAGAGAGCTAAAGGGCTAATATAGTTTGATTTAGAGACGGTTTCCAAAGATGAAGAAAAAACTCAAGATTAACCTGATATCCCTTGGCTGTCATAAGAATTTGGTAGATAGTGAGGTAATTTTAGGGAGGTTGGCTGAAAGGGGATTT
>DAOVGF010000082.1 GCA_030672545.1 Candidatus Aerophobota bacterium | reverse complement strand
AGTATATTATAACGCCTTAGAAACCGTAAGTCAAACGACGCTCGGCCCATTTGGTTCCTCTGGTTCGTTTGGTTCCTCTAGGAAAAACCCCCACATTGTAGCGGTCCGATTCATCGGACCCTTTATTAAACTAAGTTTCATGGATGAAACTTCTACAAAGAAATACTTTATCACCACTCTCCTTGTGAAGATAGAGTATCAAAGTCGCTTTAGGAGAATGGGCCTCGCTGGGAGTTTCGTTCATTTAGTTGTTCTGGTTGAGTCTGGTAGCCGTAAATCAAGAAAAATTGAGAAATTGAGCCCAGGTGTTGTCATACCCAAGGAAAAGTATATAATATATAAAAATGTAACAGGTAAGTTCCCTTAAAAAAATGTGGGATTACTTATTTGTCATTGCGAGGAGCGAGATTCCTCGCTGGGCTCGGAACAGGCTCCGCAATCTAAAGAGAGGCTTGGACAACTTTCTGTAATCCGCGAAGCGTCACGAGGTTGCCTTTGGCAACCGTGGTGATCTTGTTTTTGGGATTGCCACGCCTGCCTTCGGCAGGCTCGCAATGACAGAAAATAGGGAACCCTTTATGAAATCTAGAGTATTACACAAACTTACCTAAAAAACAGAAGGAGTTTTCATATGCTATTGCATGATCTAAGAAAAAGTATGAAGCCAATAATGTGGATAGTAGCTATAGGATTTATTACTTCTCTTTTCTTTATGTACGGTCGGATGACTTCGCAGAAGGGTGCGGGGACAGCACTGGTCAAGGTAAACGGCAGCCCTATTCCCTATAGTAGTTTTGCTCGTAGCTATCAAAGTACCCTGGAGCGCTATCGCCAAACTTCCGGAGAGGAACTTTCCCCTCAGTTACAAACATATTTGCAAAGTCAGGTTCTCAGTCAAATGGTCATCAGGGAATTAATCTGGCAGGAATCCCAAAAGGCCAAAATAAAAGTAACCCCGGAGGAAATAAAAGAACAAATTCGGGGAGTAATGAAAAGCTTTGGTTCAGAAGAAGCTTTTATGAGATATCTTGACTACCAGAGGTTTCCTTATTCCGAATTCGAAGAGAATGTGGCCAGACAACTGGCCATTTATAAATTTTCCCGGATAATAAAGGACGCCGTAACAGTCACTGATGAAGAGATAAAAAATTACTGGGTAAAAGACAACGAAAGGTTAAAAGCCGAGTACATTATGTTAGATCCTCAAGGACTGGCCGGAGAAATAAAGGTACCTAATGAGGAAGTGAAAAAGTATTATGAGAAAAATAAAGAAGAATTCAAAATTTCTGATCAGGTGAAGATCAGTTATATTTTCATAAATCCAGAGGAATATAACAACCAGGTTGAGATAACCAAGGAAATAGTTCGGAACTACTATGATAGTCATCCCAAGGAATTCCAGGTAGAGGAAAAAAGGAGAGCCAGCCATATATTGGTGAGAATCTCCTCAAAAACCGATAAGGAAGAAGAAAATCAAGCCCGAGAGAAAATCGAGGAGATAGAAAACAAGCTCAAGGAAGGAGAAGATTTTGCTCTTTTAGCTGAAGAATACTCTGAAGATATTTCTTCCGCCGAAAAGGAAGGAGATTTGGGGTACTTCACTTATGAGATGATGACACCTAATTTCAGCCAGGCTGTTTTTTCCCTGGAAAAAACGGGGGATGTTAGTGAGATAGTAAGAACTCCCTATGGTTTTCATCTGATAAAACTCACCGGAATAGAACCTGCCTACACCACTCCCTTTGAGAAAGCTCGTCAGGAGACAGAGGAAAAATTAAAGCTGGAGAAAACGAACGAGATGGCCCAAAAAGAAATTCAAAAAATTGCCGAAGACATCAAGAAGGGTGAAGTTAGCTTTGAGAGTTACGCCCGGGAAAACCCGGAGAAAATAGAGATTACTCCCTTTTTCACTCAATATGAGCCTATCAAGGATTTGGGTTGGGTGCCCCAGCTTAATCAAGCTGCTTTTTCTCTCAACCCAGGACAGTTAAGTTCTCCTATAAAGAATTCCCAGGGCTATTTTTTACTGGAAGTCTTGGATAAGAAGCCCTCTTATATCCCACCGTTGGATGAAACCAGAGATAAAGTGAGAGAAAAAGTAGCTGAGATAACTGCCAGAAAAATGGCTCAGGAGAAAATTCAAGAAGTAGAAAAACAGATAAAAGCCGGTCGTCCACTCTCCTCCTTCAACGAAGAATGGGGAATAGAGTACCAAAACCTGGATTATTTCACTCGCCAGGACTGGATAGAAGGGATAGAGAGACAAGACCGGGAAAAATTTGTTGCGGCGGCCTTTTCCCTAAAGAAAGGAGCTTTCACCTCACCCCTTTCTCTAGGTGAAGGATTCTACATCATCAAGGTCCAGGACAGACAACTACTCTTAGAACAATTTTCCCAAGAAAAAGAAGAGTTCAAAGAAAAAGTCCTCTCCGTTAAAAAAGACACTATTTTTTCAGCCTGGCTGGAGAAAGTTAGAGCTCAAGCCAAAATCGAAGATTTCACCAGTTCATTCTTCCGGAGTTCTTAATCCGCTCACTGCACTTCTTTTAACTCTCAGATGAATCTTATCTTCCACCTCAATTTCCAGGTAATTGGTCTTAACCTTGGTTATTGTTCCGTATATTCCTCCGGTAGTAATAACCCGATCCCCTTTTTTTAGACTCTTCACCATCTCGTTATGCTCTCGCTGTTTTTTCTTTTGAGGCATCCAGAGCAAGAAATAAAAAATGATGATAATGATGAAAAGTGGCATAATGAAACTGAGTATCCCCCCCGCCGGTGCTGGCCCGTTACTAGCCCAGGCTACTGATAACATTTTAACCCTCCTTTTTTAAATCAAGTTTTTTATTTTCTTCTTCAAATTTCTCCATAAACTCACTTTTAAATCTCTCAAAACTATTTCTCTTAATAGCTTCCCGCGCTTTTTCCATAAGTCGGGTCAAGAAATAAACATTGTGATAGGTAGCCAGTCTCATCCCTAAAATCTCCCTGGCCTGGATAAGATGTCTTAGGTAAGCCCGGGAATAATTCCTACAGACATAGCAATCACAATCAAGATCGAGCGGATTAGCATCATCTTTGTACTGGGAATTTCTCAAGTTCTTCTTACCTTCCCCGGTAAAAACAGTCCCATTACGAGCTATTCTCGTGGGAAGAGCACAATCAAACATGTCTATCCCCAGAGAAATATCCTCCAGGAGTTCTCCAGGAGTACCCACTCCCATCAGATAACGAGGTTTTTCTACGGGAAGATATTCGGTAGTATACTCAATAATTTCCCGGCGTAAGGATAAAGGTTCCCCTACACTCAGCCCTCCTAAAGCGTAACCGTCAAACTGGTAAGAAACCAACTCTTCAGATGCTCGTTTCCGCAGATCCCGAAAGGCACTACCTTGAACAATCCCGAATAATCCTTTGTCTTCCGACTCACCCCAGGTTGCTCTCGTTCTCTTGGCCCAACGTAAGGTCCTTTCCAGGGCTCCCCGGGCCTGCCTGTAGCTAACCGGATAGGAAAGACATTCGTCTAAAACCATGAAAATATCTGACCCCAATATTCTCTGGATCTCAAGAACCTTTTCCGGTGCCAAAAAATGCCTGGAGCCATCGATATGAGAACGAAAAATCACCCCCTCATCGGTAGTTTTCTGGAGAGAGGAAAGGCTAAAAATCTGATATCCTCCACTATCAGTAAGAATTAATCCATCCCAATTCATGAAGTGATGAAGCCCACCCAGCTTCTTAATTACCGATTGTCCCGGCCTAAGATAAAGATGATAGGTATTACAAAGAACTATCCCCACCCCAATTTTCCCTAACTCCTCAGAAGACAAAGCCTTTACCGTGGCCTGCGTTCCCACCGGCATAAAAACCGGGGTTTCCACTACCTTCTGACCAACTCTTAAACAAGCTAATCTGGCTTTACTATGAGAATCTTGATTAATAAGACGAAATTGCAATCACCCTCCTCTTCTTCCCTGACTCCCGAAAAATAACTAAAATATTATAGCGACGATAGAAGTAAAGTCAAATGATGAGCATAGCATCTCCGTAAGACAAAAATCGGTATTTCAAACGAACGGCCTCGGCATATACACTAAGCAGCCGTTCTTTTCCCATAAAAGCTGCCACTAAAAGCATCAAAGAGGACTTGGGTATGTGAAAATTGGTTACCAGTGCATCTATCATCTTAAATTGGTACCCGGGATAAATGAAAAGTCTACTCCAACCTTCACTTTCCCTTAATTGACCTCCCTGACTGACTCCTGACTCCAGAGCCCGAGTAGTGGTAGTTCCCACCGCGATAATGCGTCCACCCTCCTCTTTAGTCTGGTTAATTAAGGTGACGATTTCCTGGCTAATCTTGAAATATTCAGCGGAAAGTGGGTTTTTCTCTACCTGATCCTGCGAAAGAGACTTAAAACTGGCCCAGCCGGTATGAAGAGTAATCTCCGCCACCTTAACTCCTTTCTGCCTTATTTGTTTTAGTAATTCGGGGGTAAAATGAAGCCCGGCGGTAGGAGCAGCTATGGCTCCATCTTTTCTGGCGTAAACTGTTTGATACCTCTTTTTGTCCAGGGAAGTCACTCCCTCTTTTCTCTTTATATAAGGGGGAAGAGGGACCTGACCTGCCCGTTGAATTTCTTCTTTAATGGAATAAACTGACTCAAACTTTACCAGTCCTTGGACTCCATCATTTTTATCTAAAATGGTTGCCTTCAGTCTTCCTTGGGAAAAGATCACCACAGTAGAACTTTTTATTCTTCTGGCTGGTCGAAGTAAACACTCCCAAACATCTTCTTCTCTTTCTCTCAAGAGAAAGACTTCTACCTTGCCCCCAGTGAGAATCTTTTGTCCTATTAGGCGAGCGGGAATTACTCTCGTATTATTGAGAATAAGTAAATCGTTGGCCTGCAGAAAATCAATAATTTGATAAAATTTCTTGTGTTCAATTTTGTTTTCCTTCCGGTAAAATATCAGCAGCCGAGACCTGTCTCGCTCAGGACAAGGTTTCTGAGCTATGAGATTTTGGGGAAGGTAATAATTAAAATCTTCGATCCTCACTTATCTTATCCAAGAACCACTTTTTCTATTACATTATCACTCATTAGAAACCAGGTCAAGGGGAAAAATTAGCCAAGGCTTGACAAAATTAGGTCATATGTTATTAATAAAATTGTCCCATATTGTTAGCTAAAAGAAGATAATTTTTCCTAAAGGTTAGTGTTATGGCTAAAATCAGCCGGCTTGGCTTGGGCGATGTGTTAATCCGGGAGAATTTTATCACTCCCCGAGACTTCGAACGGGTTAAGAAATATCAAAGGGAGAAAGGGGGAACTCTTTCCGAAGTAGTCATCAAACTGGGCCTAGTCAGTGAGGAAGATGTGGTCATCGGACTGGCCAAGCAATTGGGTCTTCCCCATATGAAACTCAGTAATTATAAGTTAGATGAAGAGGTAATGGGAATTCTTCCTGAGCAAGTGATAAAAAAATACAGGGTTGTTCCCCTTTCCAAATCAGGTAACACCTTAACCGTGGCTACCGCCGACCCTTTGAATGTCCTGCTTATTGATAATTTGAAAGCCAGGACCGGCTATAACATTCAAACCATTGTTTGTCGGCCCAGTGAGATTAGCCAGGTTATCGAGCAATACTATTCAGAAATGGCTACTCAGAATTTGGATGAATTAATCGAAAAGTCTGCTGGGGGAGAGGTAGAGGTTGTAGACAATGAGGAGTCGGTTAACCTGGATAATCTTCTCCGTCAAGCTGAAGAAGCTCCCATCATCAGAATGGTAAATATGATTCTTTCTCAAGCTATCCGGGAAAAAGCCAGTGATATTCACCTCGAGCCCTTCGAGAAAAAACTTCAGGTTCGCTACCGAGTAGACGGAATACTCTATCCAGTCACTTCTATACCGAAAAAGGCTCAGAACGCCATTATCTCGCGGGTGAAAATTCTCTCTGAGATGGATATTGCTGAGCGACGTCTACCTCAGGATGGTAGATTCGGGGTTAAGGCCTACGGTAGAGATATAGACTTTCGAGTATCCGCCATTCCCACCAGGTTCGGAGAAAAAATAGTTCTTCGCCTCCTGGACAAAGCCCAGGTAGCTGGATTAACCATTGAAAAGCTTGGCCTGGAGGGTGATGTTCTGGAAAAATACCGGAGGGCCATTAGCCAACCTTACGGAATGATTGTCCTTACCGGACCTACCAGTTGCGGAAAGTCAACCTCCCTTCACGCGGCTATCCGGGCTATTAACACCCCAGACAAAAATATTCTCACCATAGAAGACCCGGTAGAATACGGAGTAGAAGGAGTAAATCAGGTTCAGGCTCACGAAGAAATTGGGCTGACTTTTCCTGCCGTTCTGCGAGCTTTTCTTCGTCAGGACCCCGACATAATTATGTTAGGGGAAATGAGAGATTTGGAAACAGCCGACATTGGAATAAAAGCTGCTCTTACCGGTCACCTTCTATTTACCACTCTTCACACCAACAATGCTGTGGGAGCCATTACTCGACTGATAAATATGGGAGTAGAACCTTTTTTAATTGCTGGTTGTCTTGTTTTTGCGGGAGCTCAGAGACTAATGCGAAAAGTGTGCAAAAACTGTGCCCAGTCCTATCGTCCACTTCCTGAACTGGTGGAACAACTGGGGATTAACGGAAAGAACCCTAAAAAAATAGTCCTTTACAAACCTCGAGGATGTGATCGCTGTAATAATACCGGTTATCGAGGAAGAATGGCCGTAATGGAGGCTCTGGAAGTAAACGATGAGATAAGAGATATGATTATTCGAAGAGCCCCCGAGACAGAAATAGAAAAGGTGGCCATAGAAAATGGAATGATTCCTTTAAAACATAATGCCTTAACCAAAGTTCTTAAAGGAGAAAGCACCGTGGAAGAAATGGCCAGAATAACTGGAAGAATTTAGTTCCTGAGGGAAAAATGACTGCTTATACTTACCTGGCCCGGGATCGAAACGGTAGAAAAGTTCGTGGTAATATAGAGGCTGAGAATGAAAGAGCCGCTTTTAGCCAGCTTAGACCTCGGGGGTTAGCCGTTATCTCCTTAAAAGAAAAGGCGGCAGGATTTAATCGAAGTGGAAAAAGGACGGGCAAAAAGAACTCTTTGTTTAGTTGGGTTAAGGCCCGGGATATTATTATCCTTTTTCGACAGTTCTCTACCCTCATAAATGCCGGTCTTCCCATCATCCAGGCTCTAACTATTCTTGTCAGTCAGACAGAAAATCAAGCTCTCCAAGAGACTCTAACCCAAATAAAAGACGACATTAGCGCAGGTTCTTCATTATCCGAGGCTTTCAGCAAGCATCCCCGTAGATTTTCACCTCTAATAGTAAATATGGTCAAGGCGGGAGAAATGGGAGGAGTCCTGGACATAACTCTTAACCGTCTGGCCAGTTATTTAGAGTATTCGGAAGATGTAAGGACGAAGGTTAAGGCGGCTATGCGCTATCCTCTATTTGTCCTCCTTATGGCGGGAGGAATTACTGGGGCCCTTTTCTTTTTTGTTCTTCCCCAAATGAAGGTGATGTTTGAAGAATCTCTGGGAGGGCAGCTTCCAGCTCTGACCCAGTTTATGTTGGATATTTCTGATTTCCTAAAAACAAGATTCTACGTACCTCTCCTTATTCTGATAGGAGTAGCTGGTCTTTATTTTCTTTTCAAGAGATCCGGTCAGGGAAGCTATCTACTTGATTCTTTGAAGATGAAAATCCCCGTTCTGGGCAAACTATTTCACAAAATTGCCCTTTCCCGATTTGCCCGAACATTAGCTACCCTTTCTAACAGTGGGGTCCCCATTCTGGATGCCCTGGAGATGACGGGAAAAGCCTCTGGTAGTGAAGTTGTCCGCCGGGCTACCCTTGAGGCCAGAGAATCCTTGAAAGAAGGAGAGACTATTTCCGAGCCCCTCAAAAAATGTCCCGTTTTCCCACCCCTGGCTACCAGCATGATTTCTGTGGGGGAAGAAACGGGAGCTCTGGACGAGATGCTTAACCGCGTGGCTGATTTTTATGATCAGGAAGTACAAACAATGGTGGATTCACTGGCCAGTCTGATAGAGCCTCTTTTAATTGCCTTCCTGGGGGCTACCGTGGGAATAGTAGTTATAGCTATGTACCTGCCTTATTTCGAAATGTTTAAGTATATGTAAGCCGGCATTCTCTTTCCCACAGCCATCCTTTCCTTGAGAATTTACCTAAGATCTGGTAAGATACCAGGTGTTCGCTTTGGATAGAAAAAATGTTCTCCCTAAAGCCATGCAAGAACAAAAAGAGAGCTTTCCCTTAATAAGGCAAATAATCCGAGTAGGTCTGGCTGAGCTATTTTTCCTTGTCCCTCTTCTCTTTTATGCTTGGGCCACCACTTTCGCTATTACCAAAGATACGGCGGCAGAGTTAATAATCTTAGTGCTCGGTATTCTCTGGGCACTGGCTATCATAGAAAAACCTACTCTCTCCTCCTTCAGGCATCCCTTTGCTCTTCCCATTTTTGCATTTATGGCCGCCTTGCTTATTTCCCTATTTCAAACCAACAATTATTACACCGCCCTGGTGGATTTGGGGAAATGGAGTAGCTACTTTCTGGTTTATTTCCTCATTCTCTGGAGCATCCAGGAGAAAAAGTGGATTAGAATAATACTCTGGACCACTTTATCCGCCGGAGCTCTGGCTGCTTTGTACAGCTTGATGCAGTTCTATGGTTTGGATCTGCCCTTCTGGATGCATCTTAGAGGAAGAGGGCGTCTTTTCTCAACCTTTGGAAACCCCAACTACTTGGCTGGATACCTAACTGGTTGTCTACCACTCACCTTTATCCTTTTTGTCCATTCCAGAGCAAGGAAATATCGCCTTATTCTGGCAGCTCTCCTCTGTGTTCTTTACGCCAGTCTTCTCATCACTTTTACCAGAGGAGCCTGGGTTGCTCTTTTTCTATCCTTCGTTGTGTTAATTGTCCTATTACTCCTTTACGCAGACGTCCGGACTTTAATGAAAAACAAATTCTGGCTCTGTGGACTGGCTCTTCCTCTTCTCGTGATAACTCTCCTCTATTCCACACCCAATTGTCTTAATCCTACCGGGAAAAGCATAGTTCAGAGAGGCGTGTCCTCCCTGGATCTAACTAGCTCTACTACCAGACAACGCTTCCTTATCTGGCTTTCTACTCTCCAGATAATCAAGGAAAATCCTATAGGGGGTACGGGCGTGGGTACTTTTTGCCTTCACTATCCTTCAGCTCAGGCACAAGTCCTGGCCAAGGAAAAGTATCGTCACTACGTTCCTAAGACCAACAGGTCTATAAACGCCCACAATGACTACCTGCAGTTGGCCTCGGAGACAGGAACTATTGGGCTGGTATGTTTTTTGTGGCTGATAGTTAGCTTCTACCAACATACCCTAAGGTTTCTAAGAAAACATAGGAAAGAGACTCCGCTTCTCCTTTTCGGGATCATAGGCGGTATCACCAGCATTCTCATCCATGCTTTCTTTAGCTTTCCCTTTCATATCGTCCAGAACGGGATGCTTTTCTGGATGCTCCTGGCCTCCTCAGTGATCGTCATGAGAGAATCACCTAAAACTCCTGAGGAGAATCGCTTTGAGGAACAGCCTGTTTCAAAAAAAAGAAGAATCCTGGCTAAGAGAGCCGCTCAGGTAGCCGTGATTATGCTGGCCATTTTCCTGAGTACCTGGCGAATAAGGATATTTGTCTCGGACATTTATGTAAAGAAAGGTGAGATACTTATGGACAGGGGAATTGACCATCAGGCGGTAGAGAAGTTGAGGAGAGCAACAAGATTTGATCCTCATAATGGACAGGCTCACGCCAATCTGGCTGAGATCTACGGCCGTTTCGGTAGATATCAGGAGTCAATTGCTGAAGCCAAGAAAGCGACAATCAACTGGTTTCACCCTAAACTGTACCACCAAATGGCTTTCGCCTATTTCAAATTGGGAGAGCTGAAAGAAGCTGAGGAGATCACCAAAAAGGCTATCTATTTTTTCCCCAACTTCGCCCCGGCCTGGATCAATCTGGGATATCTTTCGCTTCTCGATACCGGGGAGGCTCTCTCCCGGGATAACACTGAACAAGCTAATGAAACACTGGACTGGGCTATCGTATGTTATCTTCAGGGGAACGTTTTTCAACCTGGCTCATCCCTTCCCCCCGATATTTCCAGCTTGTTGGATCACCTCGGTTCTCGTATGAGTAAGGCAAGACAAACCTCCGAAGTACTTCTTAGGGAAAGAATAATTCCCTTGTATTTTTTTCTCAAAGAAAGCCCTTATCTGATTGTTGTGCTGGAACCGTCGGCGAAAGCAGAAAAGCCCTTTTACTCCAAAGTATTCTTTTACTGTGCTGAGGAAAAGGGCCACTCCCTGAGTGGGGATATACAAATCGAAACTCTTGGAGGGGAGTTGGAAAAAGAAATACGCCTTTCTCCCTGTCGAGTTGACGCTTCTGGTCCTTTGTTATTGAGCTTCCTGGTTAAAGAGGGATTTCCCGAGGGACAACACAGGATAAAACTTAGATTGAGTCTCGATGGCGAGTCTATTCTTAAAGAGAAAGAATTCTCTATCTTGGGGGCCTTTTCTCGAGTTGGCGGCTGAAG
>DAOVGF010000049.1 GCA_030672545.1 Candidatus Aerophobota bacterium | reverse complement strand
AAATTGAGTAAGGAAACTTTTCAAGGCAAAACAAAGGAAGAAATTCTGGAAAAAGTCTATCAATTAGGATTAGAATATGAACAGGCAAAGCATTCTTGTTCCCAATGCGTGGTAGCTGCTCTACAGGAGATCTTCCAAATTAAGGATGATAATCTTTTCCGGGCTTCTTATGCCCTGGCCGGAGGGATTGGGGGCAGTACTAATGGTTCCTGCGGGGCACTTTCCGGAGGGACTATGATGATAAGTTATTTTTATGGCCGCAGCCGATCAGAGTTTGATCAGCTTATCTTTAAAAAAAAGTCGGAGATGCTGGCCAAAAAACTCCAGGATAGATTCCAGAAGGAATACGGAAGTTGCATTTGCCAAGCGATTCAGCAGGAGATCTTTGGTCGCAGTTTTGATTTCTGGGATGAAGAGGAACACCAAGCCTTTGAGGAAGCCGGAGGTCATGAGGATAAATGCCCGGTGGTAGTGGCTAAAGCAGCCGTTTGGACAGCAGAAATTATCTGGGAGGAACAGCATAAATCAAAATAAGCTCCCGCCCAATTTAAGCTGAAATTTAATTTTATATCAAATCTAAATTATTATTTCTGGAGAGTATTTAACCAACTTGATTGCCAGAAGCTTTCTGGTTAGCTTGCCGCCGGGCTCGTGCCCTGGTCTTATGCCTCTTTTTACCCTCCTGGAATCTCTCAATCTCCTCTTTTGTTTCCAGTTTTGGCTCAGGCACAGGAACAGGTTTTCCCTTTCCATTCACCGCCACAAAGGTAAAATAGCCGGAACAAGCCTTGACTTTTTTCCCACTGAGGATATTTTCTCCCCAGACTTCCACCTCTATTTCCATAGCACTTCGAGAAACAAAATTCAGATGAGCGCTAATTTCTACTATCTCTCCCGCCTTGATAGACTGAGTAAAGTCCAAACGGTCCATTCCGGCAGTAACACAGGCCTTTCGGGTATATCGGCTGGCGGAAATGAAAGCAGCCTTATCCATTAAAGAAACCAGATATCCTCCAAAAATTGTCCCGTACTGATTAGTATCCTCAGGCAATACTATTTCTACCAGCTTTACTTTTGATTCAGATATTTTTCTTTTCATCCTTTATGCCTCCTCATCAAAAAACATCAAGTTTTTACTGGTCAACTCAATATTCTACCCTATCAATTGTTGGTGGTCAATCAAGAACCGTCAATTGGTCCCTTTGGTTTGTTCCGTTTATCTGGGAGAGAAAACTCCGTGGCGCCCTATACTCAAAAACAATATGATTTGGTCAGAGAAACAAACGAGATCAACGAAACAGACCAAACAGACCAGATAGACCGAATAGACCAGATAGACCAAACAGACCAGATAGACCGAATAGACCAGATAGACCAGATACTTGACACTATTTTGTTTTGTGATAAAATGATGACTGAATGGTCAGCCACCATTTCCACCAGGAGGAATTTTAGTGATTGAGGTTCAAGAAAAAAGAAAATTAAAACAGCTTGATCATACTGCCCGAATACGAGAGGGTGCCGAAAAACTTTTTGCCGAAAAAGGTTTTTATCTCACTACAGTAGAAGAAATTGCCAGAGAAGCCAATTTGGCTAAAGGAACAATATATCTTCACTTTGCTAATAAGAAGGATCTTTTTCTTTCAGTAATTGAAAAGAAACTGCATGTTTTATTGAAAAAAATAAAGGCGGGGGTCACTCAAGGAAAGCTCTTCTCTGAAAAGATAAAACTGGCTATTGGGGTTCACCTCAAATTCCTGGAGAATAACGCCAATTTCTTCAAAATCATGCAAACTTTTCCTGAACAATTCAAGAAAGAATTGGAAGAGAAACTCCTGCAAAGGGTAATTAAGATAAATTCTCAATATCTTGCTCTGGTTGATAGTTTGATTAAACAAGGCATTGAAGAGGGAGAAATCAAGAATCTGAATCCGCGAAAATTAGCCGTTATTTTGATAGGAATTGTTCATAGTCTCACTATTTATTGGGTTTATGGAGGAGAGAGAGACTCCCTATCTGCTGACCGGTCCCTGGCCTGGGAGATATTCTGGAAAGGAGCTCGCTCATCTTTGTCCCTCCCTCAGAACTCTTCTCCAAAGTAACGGTCTATCTTTAGTAACCATATTAGTAACCCGTAAAGGAGGACGTTGTGAGTTCAAAACCACTGGGGACGAAAGTGAAAAAAACTGTAGTAAGGTGGGAAATTAAGCGATTGCTGAGCCAGCTTGCCGATACAAGAAACCAGAAAGAATTCTATCAGAAGTTTGATAAGATACTCCAGGGGCTCTATAAATTTGCTGGTCCTAACCAAGCAGCCATGGAAAATGTAGCCAGAGCTTTTCAACAGAGACATCCCTGGAGCGAGTTATCCAGAATACTTCTCCAGGAACGACTTTCCAAAATTACCCGGGAAAGGTTGGCCGAAAACTTTTTTTGTGACTGGGTAACGGAAGCTAAAAAAAGGGACAAACTTGAAGAAAACCATTTTAAAGTTCCCTGGTTTTTCGTCATTTCTCCCACTGTAGCCTGCAATCTGCATTGTTATGGTTGTTATGCCCATGAGTATTCCCGAGGCCAGGGATTATCTTACCAAACCCTGGATCGCATATTGAGAGAGGCGAAAGAGCTGGGAATTAGATTTCTTACCATTTCAGGCGGCGAGCCTTTTTACTACAAGGACAGACAAACTGGTAGAGACATCGTAGATTTATTTGAGGAACACCAGGATATGTTTTTTCAGGTTTATACCAACGGAACTCTTCTTGACGATAAGAAAATTGAGAGATTGGCTAAAATCGGAAACGTGGCCCCGGCTATTAGTGTAGAAGGTTTTAAGAAAGAGACCGATCAAAGAAGGGGAAAGGGTGTCTGGGAAAAAATTGAGGAGGCCAGAAAAAAACTTTATCAAGCAAAGATTATGCAAGGATTTTCCATTACGGTAACCCGCCAAAATGCAGAGCTGGTCAGTAGTGAGGAATTCATTGATTATTTGATTTCCCAACATTGCTCTTTCGGCTGGTACTTCATCTATATTCCCATCGGCAAAGAACCGGTAGTTGACCTTATGCCCACTCCGGAACAGAGAACTATGCTGAGGAAAAGAGTGTGGAAATATCGTTCGGAAAAGCCGATTTTTATGGGAGATTTCTGGAATGATGGACCCTGGACGGGCGGCTGTATTGCCGGAGGCCGCAAATACTTTCACATAAATTCTCAAGGTGATATTGAGCCCTGCGTCTTTATCCACTTTGCGGTGGATAACATTGAAAAACTCTGGAAAGAAGGCAAAGGTCTGCGAGATGCTATCACTTCTCCCTTCTTTCTTTCTATAAGGGAAGAACAGTTAAACACCAATGATAATTACTTAACCCCTTGTACTATTATTGACAAACCTGAAATATTAAGGAAAGTTGTTAAGGAATACGGAGCCTATCCCACTCATAATGGTGCCGAAACCATTATCCAGGGAGAAATCGCTTGCTTTCTGGATAAGTACTCTAAAGAAATGGATAAAATCACTCGACCTGATTTTGAAAGAATGATCGCCGGAGATTTCGACAGTCCCATTGTCAAGTTGAGCGAAGTTATCAAGAACCATCAGGAAAAAAACAGAAGAGAAGTTGAAATACAAAGCAAAAAAGATAGAATCCTGTAGAAACAGGTAAAGGAGAAGGTCCCCTTATGAAAATCACCTTAATCTCCCCTACTTGGAAACTTGAAATCAAGAAAAAAAGAATAAAAAGAGATCGGGTATTCAAATTCCCTCAGCTCAGCCTCTTAGCTGTAGCTGCGGTAACTCCGGAAGATATTGAGATCGAGCTGATTGACGAGAATGTTGAAAAGATTGACTTTGAGAAAAAGACAGATTTAGTGGGCATTACCGCGATGACCGCTGCCGCTCCCCGAGCCTATCAGGTAGCTGATGAGTTCAGGAGAAGAGGAATACCTGTAGTTCTCGGAGGAATGCATCCTTCGGCTCTTCCCGAGGAAGCGGCCGCTCATGCCGAGGCAGTAGTAATAGGAGAGGCGGAATCAACCTGGCCCCAGCTTATTAAGGATTTCCAGAGAGGAGGGAGAAAAACTCTCCAAAAATTCTACCACAATAGAGAAAGAGTAGATCTTAGTCATCTTCCCATTCCCAAAAGGTCTTTACTCAAAAAAGATAAGTATATTACCACTCGCCTTGTTCAGGTCAGTCGAGGATGTCCCTTTGACTGCTCTTTTTGCTCGGTAAGTCGGTTTTTTGGTAAGAAATACCGACTCCGCCCCGTCAAAGATGTCGTTGATGAAATAAAAGGTATGATCGGTAAATCGCTGGGTAGTCGTTTCATTGGATTTATGGATGACAATATTATGGGTAACACAAGCTATGCTAAGGAATTATTTCAAGCTCTTATACCCCTTAAGCTCATCTGGCTGGGGCAGTCCTCTATTAATGCGGCTCATGATCTGGAACTTTTAAGATTAGCTTCCCGGTCCGGTTGTCGGGGTCTCTTCGTTGGTTTTGAATCTGTTTCCCCTAAGTCACTCCGAGAGGCAGATAAGTTTCAAAATAAAATAAGTTTTTATGAAAAAGCGGTCCGGAGATTCCACCGATTCGGCATTTTCATTGAAGGAGCTTTCATTTTTGGATTTGATAACGACGATAAAAGTATATTTAGAAAAACAGTAAAGTTCATAAATAAGATCAAACTCGATGCCATTCAGTTCGGTATTCTTACTCCCTTTCCGGGGACCAGATTATTCGATAAACTGGAGAAGGAAAAACGAATCCTCAACCGGGACTGGTCTAACTACGATATCTCCAATGTGGTATTCAAACCCAGACTAATGACTACTGATGACTTGAAGGACGGATTTACCTGGGCTTATCAAAAAGTTTACAGTATTCCCTCTATGATCTACCGACTTTCCAGTGTAGTTACCGGGGGAAGATGGAAATATCTAAGTGGCATCTTGGCCCTTAATTTAGGCTATAGGAGGATGTTTAAAACAGTAGAAAAAGTTACTTGCCCTAGCTGAAAGGAGAGAACCATTGGATTTAACCTACCTTATCACTTTCTTTCTTAAAAATAGGTTAAATCGGCTGATGTTTTCGCTTTTAGCCAAAAAAACAAAAGATAGTCATAGCCTTCTGGAGGATGTTTTTGTTTTTTACTGCAATGGGAAATCATTAAAGTGGCCAAGGAAAATACGTCTTCTTCCTTTCTATCTGTTCTTTGAAATTGGGAGGGTAATCTTCGGGCAGGAGAAAGAGAAAGTAAGGGAAAAACTATTGGATCCTATTTTTCAACACGGAATCGCTCTTACCATGCGCTCAGTAGCTCACTACGGTATGACTAAACCCCAGATATTTGCTGCTCCAGCACTGGTTGTCTGGAACTTTACTAATATTTGTAACCTTAGGTGCCGACACTGTTATCAGAAGGCTGGAAAGCAATTAAAAGATGAACTCGACCTTACCAGCCGGCTGGACATTGTGGACCAACTGGCTGATGAGGACGTTTTCTCCATTGCTTTCTCCGGGGGAGAACCTCTGATGGATAAGGATTTGTGGAAAGTTCTGGAGAGAGGAAGAAAAAGAAATCTTTATCTTTCCCTAGCTACCAACGGTACTTTAATTACCCCGGAGGTGGCCCGACAGATAGCTGACCGTGAGGTAAATTACGTGGAAATTAGTCTGGACAGTATTCATCCTGAGGTTCACAACCATTTTCGAGGAATTCCCGGATTATGGAAGAAAACGGTAAAAGGCATTGAGAACGCCGTAGCCCAGGGAGCCTTTGAGGTAGGAATTGCCTCTACCATTACCCAGCTTAACTACCAAGAAGTAGAGGATTTAATCAGTTTTTCCCGGGAGATAGGAGCTGACAAATTTTATGCCTTTAATTTTATTCCCACCGGACGAGGAAAAGATTTGATTGACTTAGATTTATCTCCCGAACAGCGAGAAGAAGTGTTAAACATACTCTGGAATCATTATCTCGAAGGGGATATCGTCTGTATGACTACTTCCCCTCAGTATGCCCGGGTATGTATGGAAAATAGCTATTTTCAAGTTGCTCCCACTTCGCACCACTGGACAGTCGTCAAGGGAACGAAAGCCCGTATTCTGGCTGAATTTGTGGGAGGATGTGGCGTGGGCCGAGCCTATTGCTGTATCCAACCAGATGGAGTAGTCACTCCCTGTGTGTTTATGCCTATCCCGGTCGGCGATTTGAAGGAGAAAAGATTAATTCAGATATGGAATAAATCACCTATTTTGAGAGAACTGAGAAACAGGGACAACTTAAAAGGACACTGTGGAATATGTGAGTATCGCTCAGCCTGTGGAGGATGTCGGGCTCGAGCTTATGCTTATTTTGGAGATTATAAGGCCCCCGACCCCGGATGCATTAATAACCGGGATGCATATCTTAATTTGAAGGGGCAAACAATTAAGACTCAGAAGGAAGTGAGAGTTTGAGAATATTAATCCTGCTGGGAATTCTTGCTCTGGGAATCCTCGGAGTGATAATCTTTGTCCATCCTTTAATTCTTCTTATTAAAGGAATACTGGCCATTGGAGCTATTCTCCTAATTGCGGTAGGAGTAATTAGTCTTCTGGAAGGGATTATTCCCAGAAGAAAAGGAAATGAAAAATAAGCGCAACCTAAAAGGTTGCGGCTACCTTTATGAAATCTAAACTATTACCGTGAAAGATCTAACTGAGAAAACCATGAAATACTGTCCCCAGTGTGGGCAATTTTTGGAAGAAAAATTAGTAGATGAACGAAAAAGATTTGTTTGTCCGAGCTGTGGATACATTGAATATCGCAATCCTCTGCCGGTAGTGGTAGGAGTACTGACCAAGCCGAAAAAACGACAGGTTCTCTTGATAAAACGAGGTATCGAACCCGGGAAAGGCGAATGGGCTTTACCGGGAGGATTCGTGGAAGAAGATGAAACTCCTAAAGAAGCTGTTTTAAGAGAAATAAAGGAGGAATTGGGCGTTGAGGCTAACATCGAAGGACTGGTAGGAGTTGAAGCAGATGATAGTTCAACTTATGGAAAAGTAGTGGTTATAGGTTATCATCTTCACTCTCAATTTATCAATTATTCTCCGGGGGAAGAAGTGATTGAGGCAGAATTTTTTACTGAATCAAAGACTCCTCTACTGGTCTTTCCTTCTCATATCGCCATTCTCAAACACTTCTATCAATTCTACCGAAATCCTATACCTACAGTAGACGCAATCGTTTTAATGGAAGAGGGGCTTGTCTTGATAAAAAGAAAGAACCCTCCTTACGGATGGGCTCTTCCCGGTGGCTTTGTCAACTATAACGAGACCCTTGAACAGGCGGTAATCCGAGAGGTAAAAGAGGAAACCAACCTAAAAATGAAGAATCTACGACAATTTCATTCTTATTCTCATCCAGATCGGGATCCTCGAGGCCATACCATCAGCACAGTCTTCGTAGGAGAGGGAGAGGGAAACCCTCAAGCAGGTGATGATGCAAAGAAAATGATGATTTACCCAAGAGAACGCATTCCCACTAATCTATCTTTTGATCACAGCAAGATTCTCCAGGACTATTTTACTACAAGGAAATAGAGAAATGACAAAAAATGCTTTGTACCCAGGTACTTTTGACCCGGTTACTAATGGACATCTGGATATAATCAAACGAAGCAAATTCCTTTTTGAGAAAATCACCATTTCCGTAAACGCTAATCACTTGAGAGAATTTTTATTTACTCCTGAGGAAAGAGTTGACATGATAAGAGAAGTTCTTGCCTCAACTCCCGGAATAGAAGTGGAAAGCTTTCAGGGACTTTTAGTTGATTACGCTCGGAAAAAGGGGATTAGCTTCATCATTCGAGGTCTCAGAGCTCTCTCCGATTTTGAACATGAGTTTCAAATGAATTTAATTAATCGTAAGCTTAACCCTCGAATAGAGATGATATACCTTATGACCAGTCAGAAATATTCCTATTTATCTTCCTCTATCACTAAAGAAATATCTAAATTAGGTGGAAATGTTGGCGAGTTAGTTCCTCCTTTGGTGGAGAAGAAGCTCAAAGAGAAATTCTCTCTTTGAGCGCACCGAAGCGAGACAGAATATCCCGAGCCCGGCTTGAAGTACCACTCTCAGCGAGGCCCATTCTCCTGAGGCGACATTGATAATCTACCTTTACGAGGCCTTCGCAGTGAGGAATAAAGGAGAAATTCTGTTTGAGCCGCAAAGCGGTGAGTTTATTTCTCCCCGAGCAAGAAGACCAAGTAGTTATTGATAGATGATTATCCCAGGAGTAAAGGAGAATATCCCGAGCCCGGCTTGACCACATAACGAAATTATGGTAAATATCTTACCAAAAGGAATTTAATGTTAGAAAGTTTTTTTGAATTTTCATTGGTAGCGGTCATTGATGCCCGTTTGAGGTTTGAATGACAATTATTCTTTAAATGAGCGTTTTGGTTCCCCAGGAGAACCAGAGGGAGGAAACTTAATGGGTGTTCCAAAAAAGAAGACTTCAAGTTCAAGAAAAAGAAATAGACAGGCCCATCAGAAGTTGAAAGTGGTGACTTTGACCTATTGCCCCCAGTGTCAGGCTCCTAAACTTCCCCATCATGTCTGTCCAAAATGTGGATACTACAAGGATAAGTTGGTTGCCAAGGAAGCTAAGAAGTGAAATGAGGATTGCTCTTGATGCTATGGGTGCCGAGAGAGGTGCTGGTATTATTATTGAGGGTGCTGCCGCGGCAATAAGGGAGAATCCCCAGGTAAGAGTACTTTTAGTAGGTGAAGAAAGAAGGATAAAAAAGGAGCTGGCCAAATTATCCGTTAAAGAATCTCTCTTTACTTTAGTTCCAGCCTCACAGATTGTTACTATGGATGATACCCCGGCTGAAACCTTAAAAGAAAAGAGAGATTCTTCTATTGCCGTGGCCGCTGAGTTAGTCAGACAAGGCTCAGCCGAAGCTATGGTGAGTTGCGGTAATACCGGAGTAGTTATGGCAACTGCCCTGGTTAAACTAAGAAAATTAGAGGGTGTAAGACGCCCCTGTTTGGCGGTCAGTCTTCCCACTCTCTCCAGCGAGAGGGTTATTCTAACGGACGTGGGTGCTAATGTTGACTGCCGTCCAGCTCATCTTTTCCAATTTGCTCTCATGGGAAGTCTTTACGCCAACAGCCTTTTGGGGAAGAAATCTCCCCGGGTAGGTCTGTTGAACATTGGGACTGAAGCTGGTAAGGGAGGAGAAGTCCTGGCTCAAACATTCAGACTTCTCCAACAGTCACCTCTTAACTTTGTGGGAAATGTTGAGGGAAATGACATCATCAGCGGCAAGATAGATGTAGTAGTCTGTGATGGATTTGTGGGAAATACCATCTTAAAGTTTGCCGAGAGTTTTGCCATAACTACTCTCGATATCATTAAACAAGAAATTAGGGAAAGTTTTTCCGAACTGGGAGATTTTTTTTCCCGAAAATGGCTAGCCAGAGTCAGAAAAAATCTGGACTATTCCGAATACGGAGGTATTCCCCTTTTAGGAATTGATGGAATCTGCATAATAGCACACGGAGCTTCCACCAGTAAGGCCGTGAAAAACGCTATCCTGATCGGATACGAGTTTGCCCAGTCTAAAATTAACCAGAGCATCAAGAGTGCTTTAAGGAAAAACCAAGAGGTAGTAGAACAATGAATTTTAGAAGAACAAAAATCGTAGGAACGGGTTCTTATATTCCCAGTAAAATTCTAACCAATGCTGACCTGGAAAAAATGATCAATACCTCTGATGAATGGATACGTAGCAGAACAGGGATTGAAGAGAGACGGATAGCCAGTGAAAACGAAGCCGCCTCCGATTTAGCCTATCATGCTTCCCTAAAGGCTATTAAGGCAGCCGGCATTTCCCCCCAAGATCTGGACCTTATCATTGTGGCTACTATTACTCCGGATATGATTTTTCCGGCTACCGCTTGTATCCTTCAAAAAAGATTAGGGGTAGAGGAAATACCCGCTTTTGACCTGGAAGCTGCCTGTTCAGGCTTTCTATATAACATAAGTATAGCCAGCCAATTTATCGCCACCAGAGTATATGATACCATACTGGTGGTAGCTTCAGAGACTCTCTCCAAAATCACAGATTGGCAGGATCGCAACACTTGTGTTATTTTCGCTGATGGAGCTGGCGCTGCTATTTTGCGTCCCTCCAATGACAGCAGCGGGATTATCTCCACTTATCTGGGAGCCGATGGTGGAGGAGCCGACCTGGTTGGAGTCCCGGCCGGTGGTTCTCGAAAACCAGCCACCCTGGAAACAGTCAGGACAGGCCAGCATTACATGCAAATGAAAGGTAATGAGCTATTCAAGCGAGCTGTCAAAGTAATGGTTCAGGCAGTTGACAAGGTCCTGGTTAAGCAAGGATTAACCTATGAAGATCTTGATTTTTTTATTCCTCACCAGGCTAACATCAGGATCGTTCAAGCGGTGGCCAAAAGAATACACATGAACATGGATAAAGTTTACATTAACTTGGCCAAGTGTGGTAATATGTCCGCAGCCTCCATTGCGGTCGCTCTTGATCAGGCAGTCAGGGAAGGGAAAATCAAAAAAGGAGATAAGATTCTTTTAACCTCCTTTGGTGGTGGACTCACCTGGGCATCTATAGTTTTGGAGTGGTAAGTGAAATGCAAAAAAATTCTTTTCTTTCTGGTAACGGGATTAATATTTTGGGTAGAATGCTCCTGTTCTATTCTGGCCCAGGGACAGATTGAGCACATAACTATTTTTCCCGAAAGACTGGACCTAATTGAGATAAGCCAACCGGTGTTCTTGGAAAAGGGATTACATGAAATAACCTTGGGTCCGGTGAGTGATAAAATAGTCTTTGATTCAATTCGCCTTCAAGCTGAAGAATACAAAGTTTTAGAGGTAACATTAACCTCTCCTTCTTCGCTTGCTCTGAAAATAAAAGCGTTAACCAGCGCTTCAGGTATTGTGAAAATAGTTTATCTTACGGACGGACTTGACTGGAGCCCCAATTACCAAATGGAGCTTGACCCAAATAGTGAATATATGAACCTATCTGCCTGGGCTACCATAGAAAATCACACTGGCACCGATTTCTCGGCTACTTACCTTACTCTCTCTACCGAAATCTTCTTTCCCCGAGAGTTTTCCGAACCGATTCCTCCGGAAACTCCATCAGATACGTCCTCTCTAATAGCTCCACGGACCAGCTTGAATTACAACTTACCTGACCCGGTTAGCTTGGCCTCCCAGGAAAAGAAAAGAATACCTCTTTTTTCCGTCCCCAAGATTCCCTTAACCAGAAGACTCTTTTTTGACGGGGACAAGTATGGCAACGAGGTTAGAGAAGAGTTTGTATTTATCAATGATTCAAAGGACGTTCCGCAAGGGATTCTTCCACCCGGAAATGTTTACATTTATCAAACTACCGGGCCAGGAAGAACTGTTTATGTGGGAAAAGATAATTTACCTGAGGTTCATCCTGGTCAGACAGCCATTATTTATATGGGCCCCTGCCCCTATATTCAGGCTGATAGAGTGCAGACCTCTTACCGGAAGGAATTAACCGGGACAGAGTACAGCTATCGTTCCATTTTTTATAATCGTAGCTATTTACCTGTAACCATAGAGGTAGTAGAGCATTTATATGATCAGGGCAGGTTAGTGAAAAGTGAGCCCTCTCCCTACTTGCAGAGAGATGATCTTCTCCTTTATGAGATTACTGTTCCAGCACGGGACAAAAGACAGATTGAATACCAGGCTGTAAGTAGCAATCTCTAAAAATTACAAACTCAGGAGGTTAGAATGCCTTTAGCGGTGGAAGATCTACGAAACATAATTATAATAGGAGGACAAGGGGTTGGCAAAACTACCCTGGTGGAAGCCATGCTCTATCAAGCCGGGATTATCACCAAGATGGGAAGTGTCCAGGAAGGCTCTACAGTTTGCGATTATGATAGTATAGAAAAAGAGCGTGGTTTCACCATTAATCCCTCTCTGGTCCATTTTCCCTGGAATAACAAAAAAATGAATGTTCTGGATACTCCTGGTTTTGGAGATTTCCTGGACAAAACCAAACCTATCCTTAAAGCAGTAGAGGGAGCCATTATAGTTGTTTCCCCCTCCAATTTGACAGGAAGCGAAATGAAGAGACTCTGGGAATATACCTGCCAGGACAGGTTACCTCACTTGCTTTTTTTAAACAAAATAGATGAAGGTGAGATGAACTTCCAGTCTATTTTGGAAAAGATAGAAAAAGAAATAGATGAAACTATTCTACCTTTGCAGATCCCCTTACTAAAAGAAGGAAAAATAGAAAGAATTATTGATTTGATTGAGAACAAGAGCATAACATATCAAGCTAATAAAGCTTCATCAGAGGATATTCCCCCGCAAATAGATGAGCAATTAGCTCCCTTTCGGGAAAAAATCATAGATGCGGCTGCTGAAATAGATGATGTTCTAATTACCAAGTACCTGGAGACAGGAAAGCTTAGTAAAGAGGAGATTAAAAAGGGATTAAGAGAGGGCTTTAGCCAAGCGAATTTTGTCCCTCTTGTTTGTGGGTCAGCTCTGAAGAATAATGGAGTAGAGTTGCTCCTGGACACGGTGGTAAATCTCTTTCCTTCTCCCCGCCGGCGAGACTGTATCAAAGGAAAAACTCTTCAAGGAGAAGAGATAGAGAGAAAAATGGGGCCGGAGGAGCCTTTCTTATCTCTTGTTTTTCTTTCTTTAGCCGAGACACATTTGGGAGAAGTTAATTTCCTTAAAGTATACTCCGGAACTCTTTCTTCGGGCAGCAACGTATATAATGTTAGCACTAGTGAAAATGTCAAAATTGGTCAGATTTACCTGGTGCGAGGAAACAAAAGAGAGGAAATGCCTGAGTTAGGGACAGGTGATATTGGGATTTTAACTAAACTGAAGAATACCCGTACAGGAAATGTTTTTTCTGACCGAGAGCATTTTCTGATTTTGCCTCCTCTTGAGTTTCCAGAACCGACTACCTCTATCGCGCTCAAGTGCAAAAATGAGAAAGATGAACAAAAGTTAAGTGTCGCTCTATCCAAGTTGGTTAAAGTTGATCCTATCCTTCGAGTAGAAGTAGACAAAGAATCCGCTCAAACTATTCTCTCGGGTATGGGAGAGGTTCACCTGGAAGTAACTATTAATCGGATCAGAAAGGAATTTAATGTAGAAATAGAAACAGAGGAACCACGTGTCTCCTATCGGGAAACCATTTCCACTCCCGCCGAAGCCCAGGGAAGGTATAAGAGACAAACCGGAGGAAGAGGACAGTTTGGGGATGTTTGGCTTCGCATAAAACCCCTTCCCAGAGGTGAGGGATTCAAATTTGTGGATAAGATAAAAGGAGGATCGGTTCCAAACCGATTTATCCCTTCGGTGGAAAAGGGCGTTAAGGCTGCTCTGAAAAAGGGATTTTTGTCTTCTTATCCTATGGTAGATATTGAAATTACTCTTTTTGATGGTTCCTACCATTCGGTAGACTCCTCAGACATCGCTTTCCAGGTAGCTAGTTCAATGAGTTTAAGAAATGCAGTAGAAAAGGCAAATCCTATTATGTTAGAGCCGATCACCGATGTGGAAGTGGAAATTCCCAGTGAGTTTTTAGGCGAGATTAACGGAGACCTTAACAGTCGGCGAGGCCGAATCCTGGAAATTCAGCCTCTGGGGGGTAGAGAAAAAATAAAGGCTTATGTTCCAGTGGCTGAAATGCACAATTATTCCACCCGTCTTCGCTCTCTCACTCAAGGAAGCGGCATCTTTCGGAAGCGATTTTCCCATTATGAGAAACTGCCGGAGGAAATTGCTCAGAGAATCATAACCCAGGCTAAGGAAAAGAAGAAAAAGAATTAAAAATGCTGGACGTAAAAGCAAAGGGAGCACTCAGTCAGGAGATTTTTCTTTCCGGGGCAATAGTCAGGTGGACAGGAGTAGCTCTTTTCGTTTTATTGACCTCTCTGGGAGCTTTGATCCGAATCCCTCTTCCCTTTACCCCGGTTCCGGTAACCCTGCAGACTTTCTTTGTTCTCTTGGGGGCATCTTTTCTGGGGAGTGGCCGAGGAGCACTTACTCAAATAATTTACTTAGCTCTGGGATTGGTTGGAATTCCTCTTTTTGCTGGTGGCGGTGGAATAGCCTATATTTTAGGGCCTACCGGAGGTTACCTTCTTGGATTCATCTTAGCCGCCTGGCTGGTGGGGAAAATTATGGAAGGAAAAACCAAAAGGTGCCTCCTCAAGATAATTCTTGCTTTTGCAGCAGGAATGGGAGTTATCTATCTTCTGGGAACGCTCCATCTTGCTTTGTTCCTGGACATCAATCCGGGGGAAAGCTTCCGACTGGCAGTCTTACCATTCCTTCCGGGAGATTGCCTTAAACTAATAGTCACTACTGCTACTTATCGAACCCTAAACCTTAGATTTAGGTAAATATTGGGGGTTATCCTGAATTTTTCCCAGCTTTTTCCAATAGATAATAGCGTTCTCCCCAGTATCCTGGTAATAAGCCCGGCGAATAGCTATTTTTTGAAAATCAAACTTCTCGTAAAATCTTTGGGCAACTAAATTGGTTTCCCTCACTTCTAAAGTAACCAAGTCCATTCCCTTACTCTTAATTTGATCAATAATATACCGAAAAAGCCTGCTTCCTAATCCTCGCCGGCGCCAGTCCGGATAGACGGCTAAATCAACTAGATGAGCTTCATTGCGGATTTTCCAGTAGCCGGCGTAGCCAATTATTTTCCCGTCCAGCTCCATTACCTGGAAAAAAGAAAACCCGGGTTTCTTTGTTTCTCTAATGAATAAGTTAGGAAACCACGGATAAGGGAAAGAAACCCTTTCAATCTGATAAACCTCAGGAACATCTCTCTCATTCATCGGCCGAAAAATTACCTTGTCTTCCCAATTATCTAACTTCATTTTTGCACAGAAGGCAAAAGATAAATAGGAGTCGAAGTAGTTAGATTTTCCAATTTTCCTTCTCTTATCCTTCGGAGAGCCAGTCGGAGATGAGTTTTCTCCCAATCAATTCTTTCTGAAAAAAGGTCGAGATTTGCCGGCTTGACCTCAAAATCCGGCCAGAGCTGCCGTATATAACGGGGAAACATTAATCTTACCCTCTGAGGAGCAAAACTCTCCACCCTCCTGAATATCTCCTCGGAAGAAGAGAAAAAGTAGGGGGAAACCTTTATAACCACTTCTCCTCTTTTTTGAAAGAATCCTCCGTAGAAACATCCCCGGTACCCATTCAGTAAAGGACAGATAATCCCTTCCAGAGGAGTAGCTGTGGCCAAGCATTCCAAAGTGGGTATCCCAACCAGAGGAATCTCCTGGGAAAAAGCTAAAGACTTAGCCAAGCTTAGTCCAATTCTTAGACCAGTAAAGGAACCCGGTCCCAAACTAATCGCCACGGCTCCTATCTCCTTCATTTTCTTTCTTGATTTCCCCAGTAACTCATCCAGAGCTGTTAGAAGAGTACAAGAGGCCTTGGCTGGTGGTAGTAGTCTTTTAACCAAAATATTATCTTCCTCTCCCAAGAAAATAGTACTCTCCAATTCTGAGGTATCTATTCCTAACAGCAACAATCTTTCCTCTCCCGGATAATCCGAACTAATCGCTCATATCTCTGACCATAAGGAACAAAGGTAATTTCTCTTTGGTCAAAGTTAATAAAACGCAATTGGACCTTTAGATACTCAGAGGGAAGTAGATGGGGTATTTTGTCAGCCCATTCAATAACCACTCCGGCTTTTTCCTGATAGAAATACTCCTGATATCCCAAATAGAACATCTCCTCCTCACTTTGGATACGGTAAAGATCAAAATGAAAAAGAGGATGTCTTCCTGAATACTCTTGTACAATTGTAAAAGAGGGACTCTTCACCGGAGTGTTAATCCGCATTCCTTGCGCGATCCCTTGAACCAAAACAGTTTTCCCACTCCCCAGATCCCCTACGAGACCAACCAAAAAAGGACAGGAGATATTGACTCCCAATCTTCTGCCCCATTGACGGGTTTCGTCAGTGCTTCCGGAAAGAAGAGAAAATATTTTCTCCATGTAGTTTTATTCTTAATTCATTGATTCTTCTGGTAAATTCCCGGGTAGCTCCGAGGATATCTTTTTGGTCAAAAATAGCGCTTATCAGAGCAATACCGTCAGCTTCAGCTTGGATAACTTCTTCAAGATTTTTTAGAGTTATTCCACCCACCGCCACCAGAGGAATATTAACTCTGCTTTTAATTAAAGAGATAATTTCCACTCCTCGACCCGGACCAGCCTCGGGTTTAGTAGGACTGGAAAAAATAGAACCCACGGCTACATAATCAGCTCCCTCTCTCACTGCTTTCTCAGCTTCCTCAAGGCTATGGGTAGATACCCCGATAATTTTATCGTCTCCCAGAATCCGGCGAGCTGCTGAAAGTGGAAGATCATCCCCCCCCAGATGAACACCATCTGCTTCGCTGGCAACGGCAATATCTACTCGATCATTGATCAGATAAAGAACCCGGGAAGGAATTATTTTTCTCAAAGCTTTAGCTTTTTGGAAGAAAGAAAAATCAGTAAGAGACTTTTCTCTCAACTGGATTACCTTAGCCCCTCCCTCTATTACCTGGAGAACCTTCTCTTGAAATTCTCCTGGAGGAACGGACCGAGGAGAAGTTATCACATAAAGCCCTAAATCGAGTTTTCTATTTAGCTTTAATTGAATCTCTTTCTCCAGAAGATAAACCTCAAACCTTACTTTCTTAAAATGTTCCGATAAGAGGGGACTTATCAATTTACTGAATTCCTCAAGGCTTCTCTGAGCTTCCTCTACCCGGCGAAAGTTAGCCCTGATTAAATCTACCCAGCTAACCCAATTTTCATCCCTCAGAAGAGCCCCCACGTCTCCGGACACATCCCGGAAAACAATTAGTTTTCCTTGATCCTTTCCCAGAATCCGGCTAACTCCTCCCAGGAGAAAATGACGAAGCTCTTTAGCCTTAAGGGTAAGATCCTTTTCATTGAGGAGAAATCTCACTCCGTCCTCGATCACCCTCAAACCCTCGGAAGCCCGATTAAGATTAGCATCAATTATTCGATAAATTTCGTCTTTGTTCATTGAATAAACCTTATTTTACCTCTGCCTCCAGGCCAGAGAAATGTAGCATAACGGCCGGGGTAAGTCAATTTTATGGAGTTAGAGCGGTCTAGTAGCCGTAAGTTTTAACTGGCGCAAAGAAGCCCTGGTAGCCGCAAGTTTTAACTGGCGCAAATGGCCGCAGGCTAAAGCCTGCGGCTACCGGATCATAACCGAGGAATTAAAGCCTGCGGCTACCAATTGAGGCGGCTAAAACCGCCCTTCTTTTAGCAAGTAGATAAACCTGGATTGATATTCCTATTAGAATAGCCATAAAGCCCAGGAGATAAGCTGACTTAAGAGAGTGGTTCTGAGCCATTATGCCACCGGCCAGAGGACCAAAAAGCCCCCCCGTCCCCACAATTGTTTCGTGAATTCCCGCCCGAGAGCCCCGTCCCCGGAGCGTGTCCACACTATAAAACAGACTCGAAGAGTAGGTCATACCAATGGAGCAACCAAATAAAATAAAGGCCAAGAAGAAAAGAGCCAGAGAATTAGTCAGAAGAATCAGTAGAAATGCCACCGATCCCAGGCCCTGCATAAAGAGAAGAGGAAAGGGACGATAGTGCCAGACTTCGGTTTTGCCCAAAACAAAGAAAGTCAAAACCTGACTGCAGGCCATGGAACCCATAAAAACTCCCAGGAGCCAGGGTTCAATTCCCATCCCCACGGCGAACTTGGGAAAGAGATAGCGAATGATAGCCAGGGAAAACCAGATGGTAAAGTTGGCCAGCCAGGCCAGACGCAGATAAAAAGATGAAGGCGGCAAGGGTAAATCATTACCAGATTCATCAATCTCATCACTGAAAGGCATCTTCTGGAAAGAACTTGCTTTTAGAACTACTCTTATTTCCTTTGGCTCTCTCAGACTCAGAAAAAACACCCCTATCCCTATGACCACAGCAAAATAAAAGGGAAGAGAGAGATTAACCTGAAAAAGGAATCCTCCGACCGGAGATCCAGTAGCCCAACCCAGACTCCAGCAAATATTAAAAAGAGCCAATCTCCTCAAAAGAGGTCTTTTGCTCCTGGATTCAGCAATCCAGGCTTCCACTGAGGGCCAGAACATAGCCATTCCTATTCCCAGTAAAGCCAACCCTAAATAAAGCTGATAAAGACAGACAGAAAAACCCATAACCAGGAAGGAAAGAATGACTACGGGACAACTTCCCAAAATAATTCGCCTTCTACCCCACTTGTCCGAAAGACGACCAAAAAAGAAGCAGAAACTAATATAAAACAGGGTAGAGTTAAAACCCAATCCCCCAATCAGCAAAGGCCCGGCTCCCATATGGATGGCCCGGAGAGGTACAGCTAACAACACTGCCCCCACCGCCATATCAACCAGAGTCACCATCAAATATAGCCGGGAATGTACCGAACAGTGATTCTCTGACATAGCATTCAGTCTCGTTTACGTTTTTCATCCTCTATCACCAGGGTTAAATGACCCTAGGGATGGGATAAATCGGAAAGCTTCAGAGAAAGAGGAACTTCCAGCCCGTGAGATTCCACCAGTGATTTATTACTGAGAACGTTTCTCGCCTCTCCATTAGTCACTATCTGACCATCATCCAGAAGAATCACCCGGGGGCAAATTTCCAGTATTAATTCCAAGTCGTGACCAGAAATTATCTTGGTTAGACTAAAACTCTTAAGTAATTTTATCAAGTGTCTTCTTCCTCCGGGATCCAAATTACTGGAGGGTTCATCCAGGATTAAAATTTCCGGCTCCATTGATAAAACGGTGGCCAGAGCAATTCTCTTTTTTTCCCCAAAACTCAAATGGTGAGGACATCGCTTTTCATAACCTTCCACTCCCACGTCTTTTAGAGCTTTCCTCACTTTTTCTCCCACTTTTTCTTGAGTATAGCCGGCATTCACTGGACCAAAAGCAACATCATCAAACACAGTGGGCATAAAGAGTTGATCATCGGGTTCCTGAAATACCAGGCTTACCCTTTGCCTGATTTCTACAAAATTCTTCTCCTCCGCCTTCATTCCCAGCACCTCCACCAAACCTGACCTGGCTTTAAGAATTCCATTCAAGTGCAGAAGCAGGGTGGACTTACCGGCTCCGTTAGGCCCGATGAGACCAATGGACTCACCTTGGAAAACATCCAAATTTATCCCTCTGAGGGCTTTAGTACCCTCCGGATAAATGTACTCAAGACTTCTTATCCTGATGACTCTTTTCATCTTATCCATTCGGCAAAATACAATAACCAAGCAGCAGTCATAATCAGAAAGGCCTTGACAAAATCCTTACGATTCAGAGCAAACTCGTCCAGGGTCTTTAATCTTCCGTTATATCCCCGGGAAAGCATAGCATTCCTGATACGCTCTGCTCTTTCAAAACTACGAACCAGTAACATCCCCACTATGTTTCCCGTAGTTTTCAAGCTAAAAATATTTGTTTTTCTTACCCAACCCCTGGAATTAGCGGCCATAACAATTTTTCTTTCCTCATCTAAAAAGAGAAAGATATACCGGTAGGTAAACATAAGAAGTTGGATCAGTTTATTGGGTATCTTCATTTTTTGCAGGGCCTTGAGAGTTAGATCAAATTTTGCCGTGCCAATCATGGGAAATATCAGCAAGGCAGCACTGACCGCCCGCAGACCAATTAAAAGACCCAGTCTAACTCCCTCCCAGGAAATACTTAAAAAAGGCAGTACCACCAGAGAATTACCGGGGACAGTTAAAGAAAGCACTCCAAAAAGTGCCAGACTAAACAAAAGAACCCACCTCAGGTGAATGAAGACAAAAGAAAAGGGAATTTTGGACAAAAACACCAACATAATTGCCAAGCCCAGTCCAAAAAAAGCTATTTTAAGATCCTGCAGGAGTACAATGGAAAGAATGAGCATGCAGATGGAAACTATTCTTACCCTTGGATCCCAAGAGTGAAGGGGTGATTCAAGATTCGCAAATTTGTCAATCTCAGGCAGATGCATTCTTCTTCTTAACTTCTTTTTCGGCTAATAAAATAGAAAATGATTCCCGCCAGACCGAAGATATAACCAATCCCACCCATTACTTCCGTAAAGGATATCTCTTTTTGTTGCAGTTTGGTCAGTTGTCTCATAAGGGGCCTTAGTTTTTCATCAAGAGAACCATCTATGATTCTCTTGATTTGGTCGAGGTCGACTTGGGCGGTCTCTTTAATTTTTGACTTTTCGGATTCCGGTTCCTTTGGTTTCTCTCCCTCTACCTGGCCAACCAATTCTTCCACCGATAAAGTATATGAGTTTCTATGGCCCAGGCCGGCGAGAATGACTATTTTTAGATCATCGCGTTGGGGAGGCTTAAAATTGAATTGGCCCTTCTCGTCGGTCTGGCCCTCCAGTAATTTGTTTCCTTGGTGATCATATACTTCCACTGTTCCACCTTTCACCTTTGTTCCGTCCGAGAAATAACTCTCAGTGTATACCGTGTTCCCCTCCACATAGCCAAAGATATTTACCTTATGAGCCAGGACAACAGAAGTGGTCATGACCAGGAACAAACTAAGAAAAACAAATTTGAGGACCAACTTATAGCCACCAAGCTCTCTTTTGCTCAAACCATCTTTCCTTATTGTATCTTCTCTCTTTTAGCTTTGAAAAGGTTCTCCTACTAATTCATATCTCTCGTTTTAATCCAATATACGCCCCCGATTTCAACAGGTTTCTCTTTCCCATCGGGTCCCTTCATAGTCCACCAGGCTTCATTCAGAGCGGCAAATACCCACCACCCAGCTCTGGGCATAGCATAGGAGAACACGCCATTCTTATCCGCCTTGACTACCTGAGTGATATAGGGATCAGCCGGGGGCCTTATCTTTCCATCTTCATTGTAGTACTCCACCTCCACTTCCGCATAAGGTACCGGTTCTCCTTTGACCTTTACCACCCCGGTGAACAGGTTACCGGTCCATAATCCGTAGGGTCTGGTTAAAGGTGTAATCTCCGTCTCCAAACCAAGTTCATTATCCCAGCCTTCTTCCAGCCCCAGTGCATTCACACACACTTTGGTATAATGAATAATATAACAATCCTCTGCCGGCTCCCAATACGGTTTAGGCTCCACATAAAAGGTATAGTCACCGGGTCGCTTGATTTTATAATTAGCTTGCCAGTAGGTGAAATCATTTGTCTGGTTGATCCCCCTTCCTTTCTTTGCTTTGAGCGTTCCCAACAAATCCATATTCTTGTTCCCAACTCTTACCCCAAACTTCTCTGGTTTTTCCATCTCCATGTAATCACCTTCCATGGGATGAAAGAACTTTACCTGCAAGGTTATGGTTTTACTGTCTTCCTGGGTAATGATATCGTCAGAAGGAATTATAGCGCCAAAATGAGCGCTCACCGGTGCTACCCACCCCACAACCAGACACACCACAATCAATACTGCTACCCTCATTTTTTTCATTACTTTCTCCTCTCTGTCATCCCTTTTTAGTTATCCCCCCTCAGAATTTCTGGTTTCACTCGAGCCAGAAATGAAGTGATGAAACCGGTAAGGATCGCCTCGATAACTATTATCGGTATATGAGCCAGAGCCGCATACTTAGCCACTCCAATAAATTCGCTCCCGGTAGTTATCAAGACCAATGCCAGAATAATTGTACCTAACAGGATGCCAGAAGCACCAGCCAGAGCTCCGAAAATAAATTCATT
>DAOVGF010000032.1 GCA_030672545.1 Candidatus Aerophobota bacterium | reverse complement strand
ATCTTTAATTAGTTTTGGGAGTTGATAAATGAAAATCACGGCTATGTATTTAGAGGAACCGAGAAGGGTGGTACCAAGGCAGATAGATATGCCTAAAATCCACCCGGATGAAGTCCTGGTAAAAATTAAGGCGGTGGGAGTTTGTGGGTCGGATGTGCATTATTATGACGTTGGTAGAATAGGTGATTTTGTGGTAAGAAAGCCGCTTATCCTGGGGCATGAGTGCTCAGGAGAGATAATAGAATTAGGGGAAAGAGTAAAGAGCTTCCAGGTGGGGGATCGAGTGGCCCTGGAGCCGGGCGTGTCCTGCCGTAAGTGTTGGTACTGCAAGAATGGTCGATATAATCTTTGTTCTAAGATGGCATTTATGGCTACTCCGCCGGTTGACGGGGCCTTTGTGGAATATCTGGCTCATCCAGCCGATTTTACCTTTAAGCTACCAGAAAAAGTAAGTTATGAGGAGGCTACCTTATTTGAGCCTCTATCTGTGGGTTTATACGCCGTGGAGAGAGCCGGAGTAATATTTGGGAGCAAAGTGTTGATACTTGGTGCAGGACCTATTGGTCTGGCCACTTTGCAAGCGGCACTTAACTTAGGAGGAACCCGGATAACCGTAGTGGATCTTTGTGATTTTCGCCTGAAGAAAGCCGAAGAACTGGGAGCAAATGAGGTAATCAATCCGGCAAAAAACAAAAAACTGGCGGAGCTTTCTTCAGCCTTTGATTATGTTTTTGAGACCGCGGGAAGCGTGGTAACTACCCAGCAGACTGTTGGATTTGTAATGAAAGGAGGGACCGTCATCCTAATTGGTCTTCCGGCCAGGGAGAAAATAGAGTTCGACACTAATCAAATCATAGCTAAAGAACTGGATGTACGGGGCATTTTTCGTTATGTCAACACCTATCCTAAAATTATCCGACTGGCCGAAGATAATGAGGTAGACTTAAAGGGCCTCATCTCTCAGAAGTTTCCTTTTTCCAGGACAGAAGAGGCATTAAAATTTGCTCGGGACAACAAAGACTCCAGCATTAAGACCGTAGTTGTTTTTGATTAATGTTTCGCCGAAAAAAAAGAGAATCGTCCCCTTTTCCTTTTCCTACTAGTCAATATAAGCCGACAGAGTAAAGCAATTAATAAAGTATGAAATCAAGGAGTTTACATAAATGACCCAGTTAAGTCAAGCTAAAAAAGGAATAACTACCTCCGAGATGCTCGAGGTGGCCTCCCAAGAGGGGTTATCACCCGAGTTGATTAGAGAGAGAATTGCTCGGGGTGAGATTATCATTCCCAAGAATAAGAAACACAATTTTGCTCATCTTCGGGCAATTGGTCGAGGTACCAAAACCAAAGTTAATACCAATATTGGAACCTCTACTGACTGTGTGGATATCAACTTTGAGCTTAGTAAATTGCGGGCCGCCGAGGAAGCTGGAACAGATACAATAATGGATTTGAGTACTGGCGGGAACTTAGATAGTATTCGTCAAAGTATTATTAAGGCCAGTTCGCTACCCGTGGGGACTGTACCGGTGTATCAGGCGGTTGTGGAGACAGTGGCGGAAAGAAAAGCTTTGGTAAATATGACCGGGGATAAGATTTTTGAGGTAATTGAAAAACAAGCTGAAGATGGGGTGGATTTTGTCACGGTTCATTGCGGACTGACTCAGGCCAGTCTTGAGCGTCTTATAAAGCAAGGAAGAGTGGAAGATATTGTCAGCCGGGGAGGGGCTTTCTTGACTACCTGGATGATAGCTAACCAAAGAGAGAACCCGCTTTATGAGCAATTCGACCGTCTACTGGAAATAGCCGGAAAATATGATCTTACCCTTAGTTTGGGTGACGGGTTGCGTCCAGGGTGTATTGCTGATTCTACCGATAGACCTCAAGTTCAGGAGCTAATCCTTTTGGGGGAATTAGCCAAAAAAGCTTTTGAAGCCGATGTTCAAGTAATGATTGAAGGTCCGGGTCATATTCCTTTCCACGAGATAAAAGCCAACGTTCTTCTGGAAAAAAAACTCTGTAATAATGCTCCCTTCTATGTATTGGGTCCGGTAGTTACTGATGTTGCCCCCGGGTATGATCACATTACTTCAGCTATCGGGGGAGCTTACGCGGCTGCCAGTGGAGCGGATTTCCTTTGTTATGTTACTCCGGGAGAGCATTTGCGTTTGCCTACCCTGGAGGACGTAAAGCAAGGGGTAATAGCTACCCGAATTGCCGCCCATGCTGGAGATATAGCCAAGGGAGTGAAGGGAGCAGCCAATTGGGATCTAAGAATGGCTCAGTCACGAAAGAAGCGAAACTGGAAGGAACAAATAGAATTATCTATGAATCCGGAATTAGCTCAACGGATGCGTGAGGAGAGCCAGCCCCATATCTCTGATGTCTGTACTATGTGTGGTGAGTACTGTGCTCTCAAACTGGTAGAAAGTGCTTTGCGAAGCCAGAGCCATAAGAGTTAAGTAATCTTTTTTCTTCTCCGGATAAAAATGATTGCCCCTATTACCAAGGGAAAAATTGAGATAAGGTACAATAACCAGGAGTTTTCTTTTCTAACCAACCTTATTTTTCTTTCACTTGCCGACATAGGAATATTTTTACCCTTCTCTCTAAGCTGGACTTTATATCCAGCCGTGGTTAATTGAGGGAGAAGTTCCAGTTTATGACCCTCAAAAGTTGGTTTTCTTCCTTGAGCCTCTTCTTCATCATAATCTGTGACTTCGTAGCCCAGCTCTGGTCCAGGAATCTGTTTTACCAGATAGGGAAGGTAAGAAACTTGGCTCAGAACCTTATTTCCTTTTAAGAAAACAAGAAGGGCATCCTTAATGGGTTTTATGTGAACCCATGTCCAGGCTTCCTTTCTGGCGAAATTCTGAGGATCTTGCAGTTTATTGTAGAATAATTCATTGTATTCATCTTGAATAAAAGGTTGGAAATAAAGGGTGTTCTTGCCCGCACCGTAAATTATCTTGGCCGGATCATTACAAGGTTCTTGTTTAGTCCATTTATTTCCCGGAACGATCTGGTAACCAATACCTCCTGTCCTTCGAGAAGTGAAAGTAACGATATTTTTCTCGCTCCCTTCCACTATAGTATTGTCCTTGGCTCTTAGTCTTATTTGATACCGACCCAGAGGCAGATTAACAATGTAATCTTTTTTTGGTTCGGTCACATAAAACTGAATTCCTTCGGGAGGCTTTGGTTCCTTGGGGATTTCTATGTCCAGGGCTCCTTCTTCGCCCGCCTCTCTTCTTTTTTTCACTTCCTTAAAGAACTGGTCCAAATCCTTACGGTATTGCATTTTGGCATCGTAGAACTCCTTGAGAGCATTATAGTAAGCCTGCAGAGCATCTTTATACTTTTGATGTTCGGCTAAGGCTTCCTTACCCTCGTAAAATATAGCTTCTTCTCCCCAGTAACCTCCAGGATAAGAAATTACATTGTCTTCTTTTTTTAGGGACTTGATTATTTTACCCTCTTTTAATATTTCCAGAGTTCCTTCAATTTCTTCATTAATGGTCTTCCATCCGGCCATATACTTACCGGTTATTGGCCAGAAATAAACCAGGGTCTTTCGAGCTGAGATATCGTTGCTACGGTTAGCCATAAAATAAATAGTATTCTCACTCTGGGGAAGAAAGCCGCCACCATATCCTTTCCCATTGAAAGCATTCCACCGATAAACCAGTTGTTCTCTCAGGAGTGGTGCTTGAGATAAGCCCTCAGAAGCGAAAATAGTAAGAAAAATGGAACAGATAACCAGATAAAACGTAGTCCTTTTCATGCTTTTACCCCCTTTCTTTTAAGAATAAACATAGAGAGACTAAGTAAAATGACTGAGTAAATGATAGAATAAACGATGTTAAGAGTGTAAATGAGATTGTTACCCACGGGGATGGAACCCATTCCTCGGCTCAGATAGGAAAAGGGAGAAATCCAATTTATTAGGGTAAAGATTAAAGAAAGAGTACCTCTTAGATAAATTAAAGAAGAAGATAAAGATTCTTCAGGCAGCAGGTTCAGGATAGAGTTAGCAAACCAGAGGGCTAAAAAAGCCAGTAGTATACCCACTAACCAGATAACTGAGCTTCTCACTCGGGTAGCCAGAGAAGATATAAACAGACCAAAGCTAACAAAACAGGAAACCACAAAAATTGAGACCAGGAAAGCCTTGGCCAAATCAATGGTGAATCCCAAATTAGTTATGGTAGAGACAACCCAGAAATAAACACCAAAAAAAACCAGAACCATGAGATAAAGTATTATATCCTTAAAATACTTTCCCAGGAGATAGGAAAAGGAACTTACCGGTCCATACCAGAGCACTTCCAGAGTTCCCTGTTCTCTTTCCCGAGAAATAGAGATGGCGGAAATGAATACTAAATACAAAGAGACTATAATTACCGACCAGGAAAGAGGGGTCTCCAGGGGGTAGGAAGTTATTATTATAGTGTTTTCCTTGAGAGTATTGAGGTGATTGTTTAACATCCAGGATGAAACCAGAAAGGAAACAAAAGCAGCTATATAGATTCCCCACCCGCGGAGAGAAGAAGCTAATTCTCTCTTGGTTAAAGTTCCCATGGTATTCATTGATATAGATAGTTTCTTTTGAGACATTTTTCCTTCTCCTCCGGTTAACCGTTATTTGTTTTCTTCGAAAAGACGCACGTCATCCACTATATCTTGAAAATCTCCCTGGGGAGTATGTAAAGTTAGCTCTAAAACGCCGTATTTTTCTGTTTGCTTATCTATTTTTGC
>DAOVGF010000047.1 GCA_030672545.1 Candidatus Aerophobota bacterium | reverse complement strand
ACGTAGTAGAACAAAACGAGATGGCTACCTCGCTCCACTCCTCGCAATGACCGGGGGAGGCTAAAGCCTCCCCTACCCCGTCTTGTTTCTTTGAATTGGTAGCCGCAGGCTTTAGCCTGCGTTTATTGGTGCGCGACTCCTGCGCAAGTTAAAACTTGCGGCTACCATGACCTCTTTGCGCAGCTTAAAAGCTGCGGCTACCTTATACGAAAGATAGACTATTACGAGAAGAGATGACCATGAAAATTCTTGTGCACATCTGTTGTGCTCCCTGTGCGGTGTATCCATTTAACAAATTAAAGGAGGAGTTTGAAACTGTGATGGGGTTTTGGTATAATCCTAATATTCATCCCTTCAGAGAATATCAAAGACGTCTGGAAGCTGTCAGGCAATGGTCAGAGAGGGAAGAAGTGAGGATTATCTACCAGGACGATTATGATCTCAAGGGATTTCTCCGGCAAGTTGTTTTTCGAGAATCGGAGCGCTGTTTTTTCTGTTACCGGATGCGACTGGAGAAAACCGCTATTTTTGCTCGCCGGGGCAAGTTTGATTATTTTGCTTCTACTTTGGCTCTCTCTCCCTATCAAAATCAGAGAATTTTTCAGGAGGTAGCTCGAAGTATCGGGAAAGAATACAGAGTTAAGCCATATCTGAACTCTCTCGAGGGTGCCTGGCGTAAAAGTATGAAGTTATCCCGAGAGATGGGCCTCTACCATCAAGAATATTGTGGATGTATTTTCAGCGAGGAAGAAAGGTTTAAGCGTAAAGTCAAAAGCTAAATGCGAGCGGGTAGGTTACAAATGAAAGAGAGACAGGTTTAAAAATGGAATATTTTTATGATGAGGCAAAGATTTTTGTCGGAGCGGGAAGAGGAGGAGATGGGTGTGTTAGTTTCCGAAGAGAAAAAGGTGTTCCCCGAGGAGGACCCAACGGAGGAGATGGTGGAGATGGTGGTAGTGTGGTTCTAAGAACGGATAAACAGATTTCCACTTTAATTGCTTTTCATAAACAAGCGCACTTTTTTGCCAAGAAGGGCGCTCATGGTCAAGGTAAAAATAAAGTCGGCAAACGGGGAAAAGAACTGATACTCAAGATTCCCTGTGGTACTGTGGTTAGAAGCGAAAATAGAGATTTAGTTATTGGGGAATTGTTCCGAGAAGATTCTCTACTGGTGGTAGCCAAAGGGGGAAGAGGAGGAAGGGGTAATGCCCGATTTAAATCTGCGGTTCACCAGAGTCCGCGCTTCTCTGAAAAAGGAGAAGAAGGAGAGAGTCAGTGGATAACTCTGGAATTAAAACTACTGGCCGACGTGGGGATAATCGGAGCTCCTAATGCCGGCAAATCAACACTTCTCAGGCGTATTTCCAGTGCTCATCCTCGGGTTGCCTCTTATCCCTTTACCACTTTGCGGCCCTATCTGGGAATAGTTAGAGTCGATGAAGAAACATCTTTTGTGGCGGCCGATTTGCCAGGCCTGATCAAAGGGGCTTCTTTAGGTAGAGGACTGGGTTACCGTTTTCTGCGTCACATTGAAAGAAGTAAAGTTCTTCTTCACTTAATTGATATGTCACCTGGTTCAATTAACCCCATAGAGAGATTCAGGATGTTGAATGAGGAACTGAGTCTTTATAGTTCTTCTCTCCTGGACAAGCCTCAACTAATAGTAGGTAACAAGATGGATATGTCTGGAGCCAGGGGGAATTTTATCAAGTTTAAGGAATCTTTGAGTCAGGACTATGCGATTATGGCCATATCGGCACTAAAAGGAGAAGGATTGGAGGAGATGATCTCTGCCTTGATAAAGATTTTAAAGGAGAAAAAGGAGGAGGAAAATAGAGAGAAAACAGATAGTTGAGTCCGCTGTCCGGGTGGTAATAAAAGTGGGCAGTAGCCTTATTTTGAGAGAGAGATGTCTTGATTTGCACTTCACTGAGAACCTGGTTTATCAAATATCTTTGCTTATCCATCAGTCCAAGAGGATAGTTTTAGTGAGCTCTGGAGCTATCAGTCTGGGTAGAAGAGAACTTGGTAGAACAGAAGAATTTGAAGCTATACCATCCAAGCAAGCTTTGGCCAGCGTGGGGCAAATCCACTTGATGAATATGTATTATCATTTTTTCAAGAAGTACCGTCTAAGAGTAGGTCAAGTTCTTTTGGGAGCAGAGGATCTCTCTCACCGCTCCAGTTATCTGAACGCTCGCAATACCTTTCTCACTCTAATTAGACTGGGAATAGTTCCTATAGTAAATGAGAATGACACCGTGGCGGTTGAAGAAATTAAGTTTGGCGATAATGATACTTTATCTGCTTTGGTAGCTTGTCTGGTGAATGCTGATCTGTTGATAATTATCTCTGATATTAGTGGTCTTTATACGGCTGATCCCAAGAGAGAGAGAGAAGTTAAATTTATTCCCCAGGTAACCCGAATAACTAATGGAATAGAAAATATGGCTAAGGACAGCATCTCCGAGGGAAGAGTAGGGGGCATGCAGACTAAAATCAATGCAGCTAAAATAGCTACCCGCTCTGGCATACCGGTAATAGTTGGAGGTCAAGAGAAAGACTTTTTGCTCAAGGTTTTCAGAGGAGATGAGACGGGAACGCTTTTTGTTCCTAATAAAAATAAGTTAGCTTCCCGCAAGCAATGGATTGCTTATAGCTCTCGCTCTCGAGGGGTAATTATGGTTGATGATGGAGCCAGGCAAGCTCTATGGGAGAAAGGTAGTAGCTTGCTTCCCGCCGGGGTAAAAAAAGTAAAGGGCAATTTTGAAGAAGGTGATACGGTTAGTCTGGTGGACAATCAGGGCAAAGAGTTCGCCCGGGGCATTGTCAACTATTCTGTTCGGGAAGTTGAAAGGATAAAAGGACAGGGTAGTCCTCTAATCAAACAGATCCTTGGGTACAAATATTATGATGAGATAATTCATCGAGATAATCTGGTCATCCTCTGAAAAATCAGGATTAATCCATCTGGGGTCCTATTTCCCGAAAGGATTTCTGGCGCATACGCCAGGCTTTTTTCACTCCCACCCAGAGATCAAGGTATATTTTGCAACCCAGGTGAGTCTCAATTTCTCTACGAGCCTCCTCACCTATTTTTTTGATCATACTTCCTGATTTTCCCACCAAAATACCTCTTTGTGAGGAATGCTCCACGTAAATAGCTGCTCGGATATATATTAAATTATTCTTTCTTTCCTCAAATTGCTGTATCTTTACCAGGCTGGAATAGGGAATCTCCTGGCGGGTGAAATGAAAAATTTTCTCCCTGATGAACTCAGCAATCAGTATTCTTTCCGGATAATCAGTAATTAGGTCCGAAGGGTAATAAGGAGGATGAACGGGAAGTTGCTGGATCATCTCTCCCGCCAGGATGGAAAGATTAGTCTCCTTTTTAGCCGAGACAGGGATGACCCGACGGAAAGGAAAGTGACTTAAGTATTCTTCACTTAGAGCTTTCCATTGAAACTCCTTTAATTGATCGACCTTGTTGATGATCAGGAAAACCGGTTTTTTTAGCCGTTCCAAGTTCTTAAGAATAAAATCATCTTCTTGAGAGAAGGGAGTCCCATCCACTAGGAAAAGTATCAAATCAGTACCTTTCAAGCCTTTAAGGGTTTCCCTAATTATTTGTCGGTCTATCAGAGTCTTAATTTTGCTTAACTCAGTTATTCCTGGTGTGTCCACAAAGATGATTTGAGCTTCGTCAAAGGTGACTATTCCTCGAATGAGGTTACGGGTGGTCTGAGGACAAGCCGATACGATAGCAATTTTCTCTCCCACCAGTCTGTTGAGGAGAGTGGATTTGCCTACGTTAGGTTTACCGATTAAAGTGACGAAACCAGACTTGAAGTCTTCCATTTTTTGTTTCTCAGAGAAGGGAAAAATGCTGCTCCAGCTCGTGGGAAGTGACCTGAGCTCGATATTTTTCCCACTCGATTCTCTTATTGGCAATGAATTTTTCAAATAACTCCTCTCCCAGAGTATTTTTTAGCCAGTCACTTTTTTCGGCAACTTTTATGGCTTCCCAGAGGTCTTCGGGCAATTGAGTAATCCCCACCTTTTCTCTTTCTTCCGAAGTCATCTGGTATACATTTTCCCAGACTGGCTCTATCGGATCATATTTTTTTTCTATTCCTTCCAAACCGGCACTTAACATCACGGCAAAAGTGAGATAGGGATTACAGGCCGGGTCAGGAGAGCGTAATTCTACTCGCAGAGTATTCTCTTTGCCAGGCTTATATACCGGAACTCTAATCAGGTCGGATCGGTTTTTTAGAGCCCAGGAAAGATAAACGGGTGCTTCGTATCCAGGAACTAATCTTTTATAAGAATTTACCCATTGGTTAGTTACCAAAGTAAATTCCCGAACGTGCCGAAGGAGTCCAGCAATATATCTTTTAGCCAGGAGAGAAAGACCATGCTCGTCGGACGGATCAAAGAAAACATTAGTTTTCCCTCGAAAAAGGGATTGATGAACGTGCATACCACTTCCGTTTACTCCAAACACCGGCTTGGGCATAAACGTAGCGTAGACACCGTGTTTTAGAGCAATTTCCTTGACTATCAGCCGATAGGTCATAGCTTGATCCGCCATGGTTAGGGCCTCAGCATATTTCAGATCTATTTCGTGCTGGGATGGCGCTGTCTCATGGTGAGAACATTCCACCTGGATCCCCATCTGCTCAAGAGTTAGTATAGTCTCTTTTCTAATATCACCGGCTAAGTCTTGAGGGATTAGGTCGAAGTAACCCCCTACATCCAGTGGTTGTGGGGGAAGTGCCTCGGACTTGAAATAGAAATACTCAAGTTCCGGACCGAGGTAAAATGTGTATCCCATTTTAGTTGCTTTCTCCAGGTTTTTCTTGAGAACAAAGCGAGGATCCGTAACACAGAAGGTTCCCTCGGGTAGAAGAATATCACAAAACATGCGAGCCATTTTTCCTGATTCATTGGAAGGGGAAGGGAGAAGGCAAAAAGTTGAGGGATCAGGCTTAGCAATCATATCGCTCTCTTCAATTCTGGCAAATCCCTCAATAGAGGATCCATCAAAGCCAACTCCCTCATCAAGTGCCTTTTCCAGTTCTTCCACGGTTATGGCCAGACTTTTTAAGAATCCCAGAATATCGGTAAAGAGAAGACGGATGAACTTAACCTGATTTCTTTTGGCTGATTCCAGAACCTCTCTTTTGGTATGTTCCACAAATTTCTCCTTTTCAAACCATTATTTATTAGTTTTCTACTCGGGCATACTCTTCCAGTATGGCCTGTTGAATGAACTCTCGCAATTCTTGGTTCAAAGGATAGGCAGTGTCTATAAAATCGCCATTGGGAAGTTTCCGCGAAGGCATAGCTACAAAAGGACCATTTCTACCCTCAATGATTTTTAATCCATGAATACGAAATGAGTCATCAAAGGTTATGGTTGCCCAGGCTTTGAATTTTTCGTTACCCTCAACTTTTTTTACCTTGACTTCAGAAATTCTCAACCTACTCCTCCTTAATGCTTTTCTCCACAGGTTGGATTAGATAAGTCTGTCCTTTTTTCTTTAAGTCCTCGAAAATTAACTTTCCTACTGATCTATTTTTGACCAGTCCAAAGATACTGGAACCACTACCCGACATCAGCACGCCTTCGGCTCCCCTTTCCCTCATCCAAAATTTGGTTTTTTCCAAATGAGGGAACCTTTTTGTTATCACCTTTTCCAGGGCGTTGTACAAAAAGGTTTTCATTCCGGCCAAGCCTTGCTGGGAAATTTTTTTCTCGAGTAATCTATCATCTAAAGTTCTCTTTGTCAATTCCGGTTGGATTAGAGAATATGCCCAGGAAGTGGAAATGGGAATGGCCGGATAAAATAAGACTAACCATCCTCCTTTGATAGAAGGGAGAGGATGGATACGTTCTCCTTTACCCCTAACCAGGGCGGTTCCCCCTATAAGAAAGAAAGGAACATCAGCTCCCAATTGGCTAGCCCATTCCAAGAGATGAGCTTGAGGAATATTAGTTTGAAAAAGCTTATTTAAGCCAAAAAGAGTGGCTGCTCCATTAGCGCTTCCTCCCCCCAGTCCTGCTCTTATCGGGATATTCTTTTGAATCCGGATTTCTACACCAGTTCTTATACCAGTTACTTCAAGAAAGAGTTTAGCTGCTTGATGAGACAGATTATTTGGTCCCAGGGGAACCTGGGGGTGAGAGCAAAGAATTCTTATCTCTCCTGACCTTAAGGGACGAAATATAAGTTGGTCGTATAAACTGATTGATTGAACCACCGACTCTATCTCATGATAACCATCTTTTCTCTTAGCTAAAACATTTAGATAAAGATTAATTTTGGCTGATACTTTCAGACTTAGCTTATTCATATGAAAAGATAACCCACATTAAAGAAAAATTGTAATAGTTTAGATGAACTTTGTCTTTACGGCTTATTTAGCTACATTCAGTATATCCACAGGATCTGCAAATAAAACAACCCTCTTGATACTCAAGAGCACCGGATCCGCATTCAGGGCAGGCTCCCATGCTTAGACCTATTGCTTGGCTCTTTTGGTTGACTGATGTATCCGTCTTTTCCCGAACAGGTTTCCCTTCTTTCCCGGACAAGCTATTTCTTTTCAATTTCTGATAATATTCAATGGCTTTGGCTACGGCATCAGCACAGGAGAGTACTTTATTCTTTCCTAATCCCCGGGGACGATCGCAGATGATACCCCTCAACTGCTTGGTGACTATTTGCCAGGGAATACCTGAGCGAAAAGCTAATGAGGTCAGTCGTCCAATAGCTTCGGTTTGAGAAGCGGCGCATCCACCGGATTTACCCAATTGGGCAAATATTTCAAAAAGCCTTCCTTCTTCATCCTCATTGATGGTCACATAAAGATCTCCGCATCCCGTCTTAGTTTCTATAGTCATTCCATGAGTCACCGCACCTCGAGACCGGGGACCAATAACTTTTACTTTTTTCTGGGGAAAGATTTTACTTCTGATAACCTGCTCTTCCCGACTTTCCTCACGATAAATAGTGATTCCCTTACATCCCAGTTGGTGAGCGATAAAAAAGGATTTCTTAATTTCCTCTAAGGAAGTATGGTTAGGTAGATTTATAGTTTTGGAAACAGCATTGTCAGTGTATTTCTGGAAAGCAGCCTGCATTTTCAGGTGACTCTCGGGTTTCATATCCAGAGCGGTAACAAAAATTCTTTTAATCTTGGCCGGAACCTGGGATATTTTCTGGCAGGATCCATTATTTTGGGAAATCTCTTCCATTAACTCTTTTGAATAAAATTTGTTCTTTCGGGCAATTCTCTCAAATTCTTCATTTATGTAAAGAAACTTTTCCCCACCAAGAATCTCTTTGTGATAAACTAGACTAAACAAAGGTTCGATTCCGGAAGAACAGTTAGCTATCATACTTATACTTCCTGTCGGAGCAATGGTAGTGGTAGTAGCATTGCGCAAAAATAGTCCCTTTTCCTTTAGAGTACTTCCCGGATAATTGGGAAAGGTTCCTCTTTCTTTGGCCAACTGTGCCGAGGCGTTTCTTGATTCTCTTTGAACAAATTTCATAATTCTTTCAGCCAACAGGAGGGCTTGAGGCGAATTATAAGGCATTTCCATTTTTATAAGTAGGTCGGCAAACCCCATAATCCCCAGTCCTATTTTGCGGTTGGCCTGAGTATTCCGGGCAATTTTAGGTAAGGGATATTTGTTAATATCAATTACGTTATCCAGAAAGTGAACAATTAGATGCACTATCTTTTTAAGCTTCTCCCAGTTTATCTGTTTTTTCTCCACCATTTTAGCTAAATTTATGGAACCAAGATTACAGCTTTCATAAGGCAGCAGCGGTTGTTCTCCGCAGTTGTGCACATAGAAACCATTGGCGTCAAATGCATTTATCCCCGGGATTTGAATATCATAAACTTCTTCTACAACGTCCGATATTATTAGTTTCACAGTGGTGATAAAGCGCTCTCGATTTATGGCCCGATTATAACTTTTTATGGCATTTTCCAGTTTTTCCATCTTATCTAAATCCCCAAAGCCGACTCTTTTACAAAAATACCATAAGTTGTCATTGGAGATTACCAGTTCATGCTGAGCCTTTATCTGATAATCTTTTAGCCCACCTTTACCATCGGGCAACTCTTTTTTTTCAGCTTTTCGCCTATAGGCATAGATCTTGGAAAATATTCCCAACCTCAAGAGCATACGCTGAACAGCTTTAAGAATCTCGAGATTACTCTGAGATAATCTTACGCTAACACCTTTGGAATGATTCCCCTGGACAGAACCATCAGCATCAAAGAGTCCTCTCAGTAGGCCCTTGTAAAAATCCTGAGAGGTTTTTTCTATTTTCTCAGTTATTAGTTTTTCACCTGGATTTAATCCAAGTTCCTGAGCTAATTTTCTTAAATATCCAGTAGATAAACGGTATTCTTCTCTTCCCTTTACCACGGTCCAACCTTTGAAATCAGTCCGATGAGGAAAAGTCTGTGCACAATCATAAGCCAATTTTCTAACTTTTGTCGCCCCTTTACTATTTCCCCAAGATGAAAGAATGGTTTTATCTTTCTGGATTGTTCCATCACCTAAAAGCAAGCCGATTAGATACCCTTCCTTCTCGGTATATTTTCCCTCCCATCCTCCAAAGTTTCTATGATTATGCACAATAATTTTATTTCCCTGCTTTAGACTTTCCACACTTACCCATTTAGTCTTCACTTGATATCTGGTTGTTTCCTCTACTTTCATAACCAGATGATCTTTGGTCAAACGTAACTCAAAACCTTCGGCTGTTTCCAGTCGGTAAAGAGGTTTTATTCCTGTTTTAAAAAATCCATTTTTTAAACTCTTATATCTCTTACCATTTATGAGAGTCACAAAACTTTTTCCCACTAACTCCTTAACTTGTCTTGGTCCTTCAACTGTCATAATCCAAGTATCAGAGGTTATGCAAGGATTGGTTGACTCTATTTTTCCTATCTGAGGAGTAGGGTTATCCTGATTGATTCGATCCAGAAACACCAGACCCGGTTCGCCATTTTTCCAGGCCATCTCGGCTATTTTATTGATGACCTCTTCTGCCTTGAGCTGGCCGGTAATCTCACCAGTTATCGGATCAATCAGATCGTAAGTGGCTCCCTTAGTAGCAGCTTTCATGAACTGATCGGTCGCCGCCACCGAAATATTGAAATTTCTCAAGGTCCCCTCGTTTTGTTTACATTCGATAAACTCCATAATGTCTGGATGGGTCACCCCAAGAATGCCCATGTTAGCTCCCCGTCTTCTTCCACCTTGCTTGATAGCCTCAGTGCTGGCATCAAATACTTTCATAAAAGAAACCGGACCACTGGCCACTCCCGAGGTACTTCCTACAGGACTCCCTTTAGGTCTGATTTTACTAAAGGAGAAACCGGTTCCCCCCCCACTTTTGTGGATAATGGCCGTGTTTTTAATAGCCTGGTAAATCGATTCGATAGAATCATTTACAGAAAGAACAAAGCAGGCAGATAGTTGTTGCAGGTTAGTTCCGGCATTCATTAAGGTGGGAGAGTTAGGAAGAAATTCAAGATTGCTCATAATTTCATAGAAGTAATCTTCCAGTTTCTTTATTTCCCCAGGAGTTTTCTGGTAAGCCGTATCAGCCCAAGAGATATTTTTGGCTACTCTTCGGAACATCTCCGCCGGGGTCTCTATTATCCGTCCTTCCGAGTCTTTTCTTAGATATCTTTTTTGTAAAACCCTGAGGGCATTTTCTGAGAGCTTAAGGGCAATTTTCTTTGATTGGCTCATTACCATTTTTCCTTTAGACACCTGAGGAGATTATCTTAATTGTTCGATGATTAAATCAGCTATTTTCTTCCCGGAAAGGAGCATTCCTCCAAAAATGGGTCCCATTCTCGGACTTCCATAAACTCCGTTGGCCGCCATACCACTTACATACAAACCAGGATAAACTTCTCCGGTATTGTCTATGATAGCTTGCTCCCCTTTTTCTGCCCACATAGGTCCCTCCCCCATAATTTTACCTTCAGGAGTAGCTAATTTTACCGAAGATCTTTGAAGAAGTTTTCGTATAATTTCACATCCGTGACCGGTAGCATCCACAGCCATCCGACACCCAATACTGAGGGGATCTACCTGAAGTTGGGTTAACGTAACGGCCTGCCAATTTATCACCAGACCGCAGACACGATTCTCCTTAACCATAACATCCTCTACTCCCATCAGGTTAAATATTTTTACTCCTTCCTTTATGGCTCGATAGGTAAGTGCCGAAGCAGCTTCCAGTGAATTGGCTAAATAATATCCCTCTTGATACAGTTCTGTCCTGATCTCCAACTCCTGGAGAATTTCTAGAGCAGATTTCTGAACAACAATTTTGTTAAACATCATTCCTCCTCCAGGCATTCCACCACCAGTCCGAAGGTTTCTTTCAAATATCACTGTTTTGATTCCGGTTTTAGCTAAATAATAAGCTGCGGTCAGGCCCGACGGTCCAGCTCCAGCCACAGCCACTTCTGTCTCCATTGCTTGACTAAATTCCCGGGTAAAACTTTCCGTTATAGCCCGGGAAATAATTATATCGTCTAACTCCATTTATTTCTCCTGTTACTGCATATTTTTTCTTGTATCCCAGATAATTTCTTGAGATGTAGGGAATTGCAAATTATCTCAGGGCGACTGAACTCGCCCCCACCCACGGAGAAAACCTCATTCTCCCGACGGAGAAAATCGTTATTTCATCACCGTAGTAGTTTATATTTCACAAAGGTAACCGATGGTTCCTGGAGAAGAAATTATAATCCTTTTTAAGGATAAAGCAAATTCCCTGGTTTTCCTTCATTTTAGAGTGAAAAATATAATAGAGTATCGATCTTGTCAATCAGATTTTTTCTTGAGACCCAGCTTCTGCAGGAAAAGAATGATGGTCACAGGTTTTGACTTCTCTGTCTATGATCCGGTAGCCGCAGGCTTTAGCCTGCGTTTATTTGCGCAGCTTGAAAGCTGCGGCTACCCCGCTCTCCACAGTTGGTGGTCGCAGGTTTTTAACCTCTCGTTTTCTTGACAGCAAGATAACCATTTGATATTGTGTAGAAAAATATACTATGATAAAGTTGGCCAGGGGAAATATTGTAGGGGTTTTAAAAAATAGGGATTTTTTTGCTCTTTGGATCGGACAGACTATCTCAGAATTTGGAGATCGTCTGGCTCAAATGGGTTTGGTGGGACTATATCTTCGGATGACTGCTGAATTTTCCGTCTCTCAATCAGTTTCCTTGATGAGGGACATTATTTTTTTTTCTACTCTTCCGGTTCTCATTTTTATGCCGGTAGCGGGCGTCTGCGTAGATAGATTTTCTCGCCGGCATGTGCTTATTGCTACTGATCTCATCAGGGCCGGATTAGTTCTTCTCATTCCCCTAATAATTGTGCCGTCGGGGAACCTTTATTTCCTCTATGGGGCGGTTTTCCTGATATTTACGGCGACCTGTTTTTTTACACCGGCGAAGTCAGCTCTCATCCCCAACTTAGTTCGTGAGGGCCAGTTACTTTCGGCTAATTCTCTCTCTAACATCACGCGCATGCTGGCCTTGATTGGTGGAGTAGTCGCCGGAGGAATCATAGTGGCCCGAATGGGAATTAAATGCAGTTTTTACCTGGATTCCTTTAGTTTTTTGGCCTCCGCCGTTGCTGTATCTACCATTAAAATCAGGGAAAGTACATTCCAGCACCAGCATTTTTCTGTCTTGAGTAAACTAAGAAAAGATTTGGCGGAAGGGTTCAAGTTTATTATTGGAAAAAAAGAGGTCAGATTTCTGGTCCGCAGTCTGTTTGTTCTCATGGGAGCCAGCGGAATGGGTTATGTGCTTCTGACTGTTATGGTTACCAAATCTCTGGGGTTAGGAACGCCGGGCCTGGGAATTTTGGCCTCAGTTCTTGGAGTAGGGATGATAGCAGGGTCCCTAATTTATGGAGAATGGGGTATTCATCTGAAAAAGGATAAAGTTATCCTGGGAGGTGGTTTAATTATTGGTCTTTGCGTCTTGATTCTGGGAGGGAATTACTCTCTTTTTTGGCTCAGTCTGGGGGTAGGGATAATTGGGTTAGTGGGGGCAGCTATCCTGATTGCTGCTTATACCTTAGCTCAGGAAGTTACTCCGGATCGAATACGAGGAAGAGTTCTGGCAGCCGGTGACTTGATGGTGACGGGGTCTTTCGTTTTTTTTGGATGGTTAGCCGGGGAGTTGGGAAAGCACTTTCTTTTTAAGAACATCTTCTGGGGAATAGGTCTGGTTTTAACGCTTTATTCGGGTGGAGTTCTGATGCTTCGCCTTTTTGAAAAGGAAGCCTGAGTTGCTCCTTTTTTTTCTTTACCGGATTGGTCAGTTTCTGGCTTGCTATCTTCCTTCTTCTTTGGCTTACTGGTTGACCGATGGACTGGCTTTTTTCTGTTTTTTCTTTCCTCTGGGAAAATACAGAAAGTACAAAATAGCCGTTCTTCATAATGTCTCTTTGGTTCTAAGGAAAGAGAAAAATCATCCCCAGGTTAAAAGAATGGCCCGGGAGGTTTTCCGTAATTTTGGGCGCTACTTGAGAGAGTTTCTCTGGTTAGATAGATTAAAGGAGAGTGAATTTTTTCGTCTGGTTACTCCCATGGGAGTGGAAAATCTGGATGCTGCTCTGGCTCGGGGAAAAGGAACGATTATCTTGTCGGCCCATTTTGGTAATTGGGAATGGGGAGGGATAACTCTGGCCCAGGCCGGGTATAAGTTGAATTTTCTGGTAAGAGACCATGTGAATTCCCGGACTAACTGTCTTTTTGAAAAACTAAGAAGCAAACACCAGGTTCAGGTGATTTCTCTCAAGCGGTTAAAAAAGGCTTTGAAGGCCCTTAAGAAAAACGAAGTAGTGGCTATATTAGTAGACGAGGAATCAAAGAATGGGATGGAAGTGAATTTATTTGGTAGCAAAGTTTGTCTATCCCGAGGTCCCTTTAGAATTGCTTTTGAAATGGATACTTTCATATCGCCGGCTTTTATGATTCGGGAGAGAAAAACTGGTCGGCAAAAGATAATAGTGGAACCTCCTATTTTGGTTCGGAAAAGTGGTGAGAAAGAGAAAGATATCAGAATGGCTGCTGGGGAATTTGGGCGGATTCTCCAAAAATATTTGAGTTATTATCCTGACCATTGGTTGTTACTACAGCAAAAAAGGATACAGAGATAGTAAAGGGGGAAGGCCGGTGATAAAATGAGAATTCTTCTTTTGTATGTCTCGGCGGTGTCGGGGCATCGCCGAGCAGCGGAAGCTATCGCGGAAGCTTTCCATAAGTTTTATCCTGAGGTAGAGGTGCGTCAGGAAAACCTATTTCAGCACGGTAATTCTTTTATTCGATGTTTGCTGGACAGTTTTTACTATGCGATTATTAAGTTGACTCCCTGGTTGTGGGACTTAATTTGGGACAGCCAGACTGTTTATTGGCTTACTTACGGAATTCGGAATCTCTTATATCAATTGAACTATCATCGTCTTTATCGAGAAGTTATTTATCCTTACCAGCCTCAGGCGGTAATATGTACTCACAATATTGCCTGCGCTCTTTGCTCTTTGATAAAACGGCAAAAGAAAATGAATTTTTTGCTGACAGCTGTTCCTACTGATTTTAGTCTTCATCCATACTGGTATTACCCCGCTGTTAATCTTTACTTGATACCCCATGAAGGCATGAGGGCCAAATTAATCAAACAGGGAGCTAAGGATAATCAAATAAAGTCTACCGGTATTCCTGTTTCCTTTGGATTTGGCCGTCAGGAGAACCAAAAAAAATTGAGAAGAGAGTGGGGATTAGATCCGGATTTGTTCACCATTCTCTTGATGGGAGGAGCCTTGGGATTAGGTCCCATTGAGAAAATTGTTTATACTTTGAGTGATATGAATCTCTCACTCCAACTTCTGGTGGTCACGGGAATAAATCGTCAGCTAAAGAGAAAGTTAGAACAACTTCAGAGTAGGATTAATTTTCCCTTGAGGATTTGGGGATTTGTCAACGAAATTGATGAGCTTATGGGGGTCTCTAATCTCCTGATAAGTAAGCCGGGTGGACTTACCACTGCGGAAGCTCTTAGTAAAGCTGTACCTATGGGAATTGTGGATTCGCTGGCCGGTCAGGAAAGGAGAAACCGTGAACTACTTCTGGAGAGGGGGGTAGCCTTTGACTTAAGAGAAGGACGGGAGATTGCCCGTTTAGTGGCCAGACTCTCCGATGGATCTTTCGATTGGGAAGATTGGAAAAAGAAAGTAAGAGAATTAGCTCGTCCCCATGCTTCTTGGGAAATCACTCGCCAGGTGATAATGAACCTGAAAAAGAAGGGAATAAATGTTAAATCTCCATCTTTCCAGAAAGTCTGATAACTCGCAGAGAAGATTAATACCGGAATATCTTAATATCACCGGTGGAATGAGTCAGTATGTTTACACCACGGGTCGAATTAGGGGGATGGAAAAAAATCTTCTTCAGGAGACAGATTTTACCCGTTTTAAGGAGATATCGGAAAGTCAAGAAATTCTGGAGTTTCTGAAAAAAAATCCCTCCTATGCTGAGGCAATGAAAGATATCAATTTAACTTGCCAATTTCAAAGGGGTTTGGAAAAGCATCTTCACCTGATATACCAGGAACTTTGCAGTTTTGTTCCTGAACCAAAGTTGGTGAGAGCTTTTTGGACTAAATACGATTTTCATAATCTTAAGGTGTTGTTAAGACTTCGATTTCGGCCGAACCACCCAGGGGTTATGGCTTTAGATAAATCTGCTTTCTCATTGGGTAACCTAGATTTGACTCAACTTAAGGAGGCTATGAATAGACAGGATTTTTCTAATCTTCCCCCTGATTTTTCTTCTCTTTTGTCAGAGATCTTCCCCCTGATCGAGCAACATCCTCACCCCCGGGAAATTGACAATTTTCTGAATCAGAGGTTTTTCAGGTTGTTTTCTCAGAAACTGACTCAATATAAAGACTGTTTTCTGGAGGAACTGATTGTCCGGTTGATTGACCAGTTTAATCTGCGTACATTTCTCCGCCTTAAGTTCTGGCCAAGGGGCAATAACATTTCCCTTTTGGAAACATTCTTGGTTCCGGGAGGATCGTTAAGAACGGATCTTCTTTTGGGTCTGTTTTCTCAGCCGGAAACTGCTCTGGTAGAAGAGCTAAAATATACTTCCTGGGAGTCTGCTTTGAGAGAGTCCCTGGAGGAGTGGGAAAAATCCGGTTCTTTAGCTATTTTAGACAGGTTTTTTGAGGAGGAAATCTTAAAATTTACCAGACAGGGATTTTATATAACTTTTGGAAGAGAACCTTTGATCAATTATATTTTTTTAAAGTGGCAAGAAATAAGAAAACTTAGAGTTATCTTTGGTAAAAAGAGATATTCTTAAGGTAAGGGAAATTTTCCTGGCTAATAGCGACTTTTATAGTCTTTACATTTCCTGGCATTGGGGTACTCAGGATGGCGACAGCTACGATAGTCATACTGGCAAGAGTCACAAAGATAAGCATGACCACCAGATAAGTTATTAATAGCCACCGTTAACTTTCGCCAGATATTTCTGAGTTTACTTTTTTGCATCTTGGGAAAAATAAGATAGCTGATAAGAGAAAAAAGTCAAGAAAGTGGGTAGGGGCGACTTCAGTCGCCTGTGGTGGTGAATAGAAGGCTCAAAAGAGGTAGCTGAAATGCTTAAGGTACTAATAATTGCTGAGAAAGAAACCTCTTTACCCTTTCGGGGGATAGGAGTGGAAGCAATAATTCCCAGTAGTCAGGCTGAGGAGGCTAGGATTCTCAAGAACTCTTTCAGAGGAGATTATGGAGTTCTCTTCGTGGCTGAATCGATAGCTGGAAGATATCTTAATTTAATTGGGAAACTTAGTGAAAAAAATTCTCTGCCAATTATAACCATTATTCCCGACTATCCCCGGACAACTGTCTCCAGGGTGGCCCAAGACATATTAAAGAGAATGATCAAAAAAGCGGTGGGGATGGAGCTTCCTGAATAGACTTCTCTTTTTTGTTTAAGTAAAGAAAGCCAAAGATTTCGAGTAGGTTTTAGCTGAAGGGAAGGCTGTGCTTATTTCAAGAAACCGCAGGATATACAGGGATTTAATAAAATCCAGAGATTTGTGCTCTTTCGAGGTAGGCATAAAGGAGAGTGATCTTTTAGTGCTGGCTGATAAGAAATTATCTCAGGAAACAGAAGATGCTTTAATCACCTGCAGAAAGGACATCGAGCAATATATTTTTAAAAATCCCATTTTTAAGTCGTCCTTCAGGCCTATCTCTCTGAGGGAAGATATGCCCGCTATTGTCAAAGAGATGGTTCAAGCTGCTCAAAAAGCAGGAGTCGGCCCTATGGCAGCCGTAGCCGGTGCCATTGCCGAATATGTAGGTAAGAATTTGTGCAGATATTGCCGGCAGGTTATAGTAGAAAATGGAGGAGATATTTTTCTGCAGTCCAGCAAAACAAGAAGGATAGGCATTTATGCCGGAGAGTCACCTCTTTCGGGAAAGATTGCTTTGGAAGTTAAACCAGAAGATACCCCTCTGGGTATATGCTGTTCTGCTGGAACCTTCGGTCACTCCGAAAGTTTAGGTACGGCTGATGCCGTGATTATCCTCTCTTCTTCCGTAGCTTTGGCTGATGCCGTAGCTACGGCTGTGGGTAATTTGGTCAAAAAAGAGATGAAAATCAAAGAGAGTTTGAGATTTCTGAAAGGTATTTCCGGGATTAGGGGAGGAGTGGTGATCAAGGGTAATCACCTGGGAGCCTGGGGAAAAATAAAGATTGTGGGGAGAGTAAATTGATGAAGTATATTAGAAATTTAGTTGGTGGGTTTGAGAGAGTAATAAAGGGAATTAATTTGAGGAAACTTAAACTTTATGGTCCGATAGTTATTGGAATAATGGCCGTAGTTGTTATTTTAATTCTTATTCAGGGCAGGATGAACAGAGTATCTCAAAAAGATTTTGATTTAGCCATGGCCCTATACCAAGAGGCGAGTAATACTGAAACTGAGACCCAGGAGAAGAAAACTGAAAAATTCAAGGAAGCAACAAATAAGTTGAAGAAAGCCCTGTCAAGTTATCCCTGGGCCGAAAACCGCAGTCAGGTATTATTTTACTTGGCCAATTGTTACTACGCGCTGGAAGATTACGATTCAACTCAAGAGATTCTTGAAAAATGGATGAAAAGGTATCCGGATGACTACTTTTTCACGTTGGCTCAGTTTAAATTGGCTTCCATCTACGAACAGAAGGGAGAAACTTCTCGGGCTATAGAAATTTATCAGGAACTAATTGAGAGATACCCCAATAGCGCTTTGGCTCCCCAGGCTGTTCTGGGAGAAGCCCGTTGTCAGGAGATTCT